>CAZWXS010000028.1:0-30564 GCA_964638005.1 uncultured Lachnospiraceae bacterium | reverse complement strand
GGATATTATCAAATCCCTCGTCAAAGCTACGTTCCTTTTCCTTCATAATGCGCCTCCACAGCCATCGGCCTACTCTGTTTCATCATAAATCATCAAATGCATCTGACAACAAACCGCTGCCAGATGCATTCTGATCATGTTCCTTCTATTTCATTAAGCACGCTTTGACAATACCTCTTTTTCGTACTTCTGTACCTCTGCAAACCAGTCTTCCTTCTCCGGAACGCCATTCTTCTGACAGAAATAATTCCATACATCTCCGAACGGATATAGTTTCAATTCCTCCTGCAGCATCATGAGTTCCGTGAACTCAGAAGCATCCTGCATCTTAGCCAATTTCTCATTTGGCTGGAGCAGTGCATAGAGCATAGCCTTCTGCATATTTCTCATACCGACTACCCATGCGGAAATGCGGTTGATGCTTGCATCAAAGAAATCAAGTCCGAGCAGCACTCTGTCCATCGCATCATTTCTGACGATCTCCTTGGCAATCTCCTTCGTCTCATCATCAAAGATGACTACATGGTCACTATCCCAGCGTACGCCTCGTGTGACATGAAGTGCGATCTTGTCATTAAAGAGCAGCATGGAAGGAATCTTGTCCGACACCACCTCTGTCGGATGATAATGTCCATTGTCCATCAGGCTCAAGATACCGTTTCTTGCAGCATAATTGACTGTAAACTCTGAGGAACCTACCGTGTAGGACTCGACACCGATACCGAATACCTTAGACTCGAGTGCCACGAGTACCTTACTCTTATCATATGGTGTTGCCAGTATCTGATCCATGGAATCCTTGAATCTGGCACGAGGTGCCGTACGATCTGCCGGAACATCCTTATATCCGTCCGGAATCCAGTAATTCAATTCACACGGAGTTCCCAATTCATTTGCAAAATACTCTGCAATCTTCAGACATACGATACCATGGCGGATCCAGAAATCACGTACTTCCTTGATCGGACTGGAAAGGGTCAGACCGTTTACCACCTTGTCATGTGAGAAGAATGTCGGATTGAAGTCGATTCCGATTCCTCTTTCCTTTGCAAAATCCACCCATTTTTTGAAATGCTTCGGCTCCAGCTGATCTCTGTCTGCGAATTCGCCCGGTTCAAAAATTGCATAACTGGCATGCAGGTTCAGTCTGTGATTTCCCGGAATCAAGCTGAATGCCTTGTCGATATCTGCCATCAACTCTTCCGGCGTAGTTGCTTTTCCCGGATAATTACCGGTCGTCTGAATACCTCCCGACAATGGACCCTCGTGATCGAATCCAACCACGTCATCCCCCTGCCAGCAGTGCATGGATATCGGGAATTTCTGAAGCTTTGCAATGGCTGCTTCCGTATCCACACCGATTGCCTTGTAGATTTCTTTTGCTGATTCATATCTTTGTTCTGTTGTCATATTCATAACCTCCTGATTTGTATAATATGTTGTGATAGGTACATATCTCTTTTAAACCTCTTTGATGTCAAATGAGTCATAGATACATGCTCTCGCACTCTTGACATCTGCAAACTCTTTTCCTGCTAACATCTGTGCGGCGATATTGCCAATTGCAGTCGCCTCACCCGGTCCTGCATAGACCTTCTTGCCGGTCTTCTCTGCTGTCAACTGGTTCAGATATTCTGCATTGGAACCGCCTCCGACGATATAGATACCTTGATATTGCTTACCTGTAATCGCCTCGATTTCCTTAACTGTGTCTGCATAGCTTTCCGCAAGGGATTGATAGATGACCGTTGACAGCTCTCCGACCGTTTCCGGTACCTGCTGCCCGCTCTTTTCACAATACCTCTTGATTTCGTCCGTCATGTTGTCCGGTGCAAGGAAACAATCAGCATTGACATCTACACGGCTCGGGAACCCCTTTGCTTCTTCTGCCAGTTCGCATAACTTGGCAAACGAATAGTTGTCATCCAACTCATGACGCACAGATTGAATCATCCAAAGACCCATGATATTCTTCAGGAATCTGAATCGATATTCATATCCGCCCTCATTGGTAAAATTCGCACGCATGCACTCCGCCGAACAATTTGCCTCTTTGCTCTCAATTCCCATCAAAGACCATGTACCGGAACTGATATAGAGAAAATCGTCCTCCTTTGCAGGAACTGCAAGAACCGCCGAGCCTGTGTCATGTGTTGCCGGCAATACGACCTCACAGTCAAACCCGACCTCTTCCCTGATTTCATCTGCAAATCGACCAACTGATGTGCCCGGCATAGACAGCGGTCTGAAGATTTCCTTCTTATATCCCAAACGCTCGATCAATTCATAATCCCAGTCCTTTGTTTCCGGATTGACCAACTGAGTCGATGTTGCATTTGTATACTCAGATCGTTTGTTCCCTGTCAAAAGAAAATGAAAATAATCCGGCAGCATCAGAAAGTCCACCGCCCTCTGCATCAGGATCGGTGTTTGCAGCTTCACTGCCATCAACTGATAGATGGTATTGAAAATCTGCTTTTGGATGCCGGTTCTGGCATACAACTCTTCCGGTGCGATGATCTCATAGACCTTGTCATCCATCCCTGTTGTCCGCTTATCCCTATATCCATACGTCTCACCGAGGATGTGATCCTCGCTGTCCAGCAATACATAGTCGACCGCCCATGTGTCAATTCCCATCGTTGCCGGAATCTTGCCAATTGTCTTACAGCGTCTGATACCTGCTTTGATTTCATGAAAAAGTGCATCTACGTCCCAACACAGATGCCCATCCTTTTTCTTCATACCGTTTTCAAATCGGTATATCTCTTCCAATACGATTTTTCCGTTTTCAATGCTGCCCAGTATATGCCGCCCGCTGGAAGCACCGATGTCCACCGCCAAATAATATTGCCCCATGTAATACCTCCGTACCTTCTTCTCAATCACACCTGCGATCCATACGCAATCAACGGGTACAGCCGCAGGCCAATTGCGGCCACACCACGATGATCACCTATTTTGGAATGGTTTGAACCATACACATACTATACTTCTTTTAAAAATAAAAAATAAGGGCGGCATTTGTATAATTTACCGTCCTTATTTGCACAAGATAGTTTATATCCATTCATTTACAATTTTAGAAAAGCCTGCTCCATCATTAAGAAATGGGCCTGTGCCTCCACCGCTGTACCTGATATCATAAATGTGGGTGAACCGGCGCTCATTTGTACCAGTCCATACCGATCAACTCGACTAATTATGGCTTCCCGTATCTTCATGCCTGTCTCCAGATATGCTTCATCAAGCAGCCCTTCCTTAATTCCTCTGAATATGGAATATGCAACCATTTCCGCACATTCACTCTCTTCATATGTCGTCTCATCATCCAGCACATCGTGAAACAGATGATTTTCTGTCTTGTAAGCAAGCATAATCCGTAACTGATCACAGAACAACGCTTTTATCTCTTCTTTCTCTGAAACACATTCCTTTGGAAGCTGCAATGCCAATCTCAACAGCCCTGTCAGAAACCAGCCGTTTCCTACACCCCAAAATACTTTCCGGCTAAAACTACCGCTCTCTTCATCCCAGATGTGATAAAACAGACCTGTATCCGGATCCCGCAATTTACGGATCAGCCCCTTCATCTGCGAAATGCCCTCCTGATGATATCCGAGCAACGCCATGGAATAAGGAAGGAAAGCTGATGAATCTGCCCATATCTGACCGGTACCTGCCATATGAAACAGAACCCCATCCTCGCTTCTGTCTGCCTGATGAAGCAGGAACTCCATGTTTCGTTCCGCTGCCTCTCGGTATGCTGCCTCCTGCTGTCTGATCCCAATATAGTAAACCGCCGGAATGCAAAAACTGCTGTCTGTCACCGCCGGAGTATTCTCAACATTACATAGTCTGCCGTCATCACTCTGGCGGACTACACAATCTCTGGCCATCAGTGAAAGGGATTCATAATCTTCCGTTTCCAGTAATGCCTGCGCTGCAATTCCCTGTTCCCAACACTGTCTCGTCATAAGCAGCATCGCTTGCTTCACCTGTCTGATCATATTCTCTGTTTCCATATCGTTCTCCAAATTCAACATTTATTACCTTCATTATAGCAGTTACAGAGGATTTTATAAGAAAACATTTCACATATCTTTTAAGGAATTCGAGCATATGTTCTTCAAACAAAAGAGCCACAGCATAGGGGCCCATGCTGTGGCTTAGGAGGTTATTGACTTTATAAAGCGTAGGAACAAATATAACATCAACTGACGGTTCCACCGTTTGAAGCATCCGAAACTCAGAACGACATCACATCATCACTCGCCGTCCACAATCTCTTTCTTGACCAAGAGCAGCATTGAAGGCGATACCGACAGCTCATCTACACCCATTTCAATGAACGTCTGCGTCAGTTCTAGATCTGCACCCAATTCACCGCAGATACCGGCCCAGATGCCTGCTCTGTGAGCACTGTCTACTGTCATCCGAATCATACGGAGCACTGCAGGATGGTGTGCATCGAAGAAAGGTTCGAGCGCCGGATTTTGACGATCAACCGCCAATGTATACTGCGTCAGGTCGTTTGTCCCGATGCTGAAAAAATCCACTTCTCTTGCCAACTCATCCGCAATCATGACTGCTGCCGGCGTCTCAATCATAATACCAAGTTCAACTTCTTCATATGCCGTTCCCTGCTCTGTCAGTTCCGCCCGCACCTCTGCCGCGATCTCCTTGACCCGCTGAATCTCCCACAGCGATGAGATCATTGGAATCATAATTGCAATGTTCCCAAAGGCGCTTGCTCTGTAAAGCGCTCTCAACTGTGTACGAAAAACATCCTCACGTGTAAGACAGATACGGATTGCGCGACACCCCAATGCCGGATTTTCCTCTTTTTCCAAATGAAAATATCTAACTTTCTTGTCAGCACCTATGTCCAACGTGCGAATGATCACTTTTCTCCCCGCCATCATCTCTGCCACGGTACGATATACCTTTAACTGCATTTCCTCGGAAGGATAATCCGTTTCCTGAAGATACAGAAATTCACTCCGGAACAACCCTATGCCTGCTGCATCTTCCTGCAGTGCGGCAACGACATCTTCCACACCGCCGATATTCGCATAAAGCTTGATTTCCTTTCCTGATCTGGTCATAGCCGGCTTGCCTTTTAATGCATGCAGAAGTTCTCTTTTTTTCTGTTCTGCTTGCTGCTTCTTCGTGTATTCCTGCTCAACTTCCTCAACCGGACTTAAAATCACTTCACCCGAAAATCCATCCACGATTGCCCTTGCACCATGTACAGCTGCCGGTACAGGTGCAGATACGATGGCCGGTATGTTCATGGTTCTTGCAAGGATTGCAGTATGCGAATTGATAGATCCCCGTCTGGTAACAAAGGCAAGCACCTGTTTCTTATCCATTTTGATCGTCTCGCTCGGTGTCAGGTCATCAGCAACAATGATGCTTTTCTCAAGCAGCTTCTGTTCTGCTTCGCCGACACTTGTCAAATTGGTAATGATCCGCTCGGAAACATCCTGAATATCTGCCGCACGTGCCCTCATATACTCATCATCCATATCAGCAAACATCTGTGCAAAATTCTCTCCCGTACGTGCCACAGCATAAGCAGCACTGACCGTCTGAGCTGTAATCATATTTTTAACGGCATCAGAATAGTTTGCATCCTCGATCAGCATCTGGTGTGCTTCAAAAATTGCAGCATTTACTTCTCCGACTTGCTCAACCGCCTTTTGATACAATTCCTTCAGCTGCTCAACGGAGCGGAGTTTCGCTGCCTCAAATTTGTCAAACTCTGCTGCGATATCGACTAGCTTTTCCTGGCTCACCCTCTGCTCTCTTTTTTGGATCTCAACGATTTTTCCGATCGCAATCCCCTCAAATACGGATTTTCCTTTGATCTTTTCCATTGCTTTTTCTCCTTGTCTTATGCCTCTATTGTATACATCGCCACCTGATTGATTTCGCGATTGGTCGATACAAGGACATCCGTTCCATTCTTTACAAAATGATATATATTTGCAGGTCCGCAATCCCGGTCAATCACTTCTGCTTCATAAACGGCTCTTTCCCGATTGTAGGTAAACATAAGCAGATTCCTCTCTGCCTTCCTGTACCCCACCACCATAGCCGGCCTGCCGCACAAGTTCCCGCCATAAATCGCATGCAGAAAATCTGCTTTCTTCTCATACTGATATACCTTTTGATAAGAGCCCTCTACTTTCTTGAAGATCATGATATCGGCTCCATGAAAGGGTGACAGTATTCCAAGTTCTTTTTCTCCATCCTCATCAAAGTCAACCAGAACCGCATCACTTGCAGGAACGTCCAAAAGCTGCTCTACTTCCCACTGTCCGTCTGCTGATGCCGGTGGAATGAACCGGTACACTCCGTTGTCAGAACATACGATGCCTGTTTCAATCCCATTGTCTACCGTATGATAGTATCCATGGTTCTTCAACATATGATCTTTGATGACCGTCAATTCTAATTGATGCTCAACGGAAAAACCGCCCAAGTCATCCGGAAGAACTGCTGCATATACTTTGCCCGGCATCGACCAGTCATCCTGATGACTGTGTCCCGATTTCAACGTACATGCAATCAAATAACGCACACCATTACGATTGATGATATCAAAACGGTGCACAAACGGAAGTTCTGCCAATACACGTCTCTCCCATTCACCCTTTCGCTTCGGTGTAACGATCACGATCTGCGCCGCTTCTGCATCATTGGGAGAATAAAATTGATGGGTCGCAAGAAACTGTCCATCTGTTCCGGGTACCTGCACCATAGTCATAACGCCTCCCGGTTCTCTCCATACAGTGTCCTCCTCATTTCCATCCTGATCAAACAGGATACAGCGGTCTGTCTTCTCTGCCGCGACCAGAATGTGTTCCTTTTCCTGATAGTAAAGAGGTGCAATGGAATAGCATTTCGTAAGATTAGATATCACCTTTTTCTTTACTTTCATGACTCATTCCCTTCCCTCCAAAATTGCCGTCATCATGTGATTGGCATAGTCCAAGTCTTTTTCCCACTCCGGACTGCCCGTATACCAAAGCTCCGTAACAAACTTTCTGATATTCAATGTCAAAGCCTTATTGATTGCCGCCGCAAAATCCACATGTCCGGTTCCAAACGGTATCTCCCGAAATTTTCCCGGAAGCGTCTCTTTTAAATGCATTGCCACTACGCGACCTTTTCCGGCTTCCAAATCCTCCAACACATCAAGCCCATAATTCCGGGCTGCATTTGTGATGTTCCCAATGTCCGGATAGACATTTAGGAAAGTGGAATCCACCTTGTTTACATAACTCATGGCCTTTTCTACCGTATTCATAAACTCTGTCTCCATTGTTTCAAAGCCCATAAGCACACCCATCTTTGCTGCGATTTCCGTTGCCTTCCGCAGATTTTCCTCAAAGAAATATCTGGTTTCCGTCGTGGAATCTTCATAATATACGTCATAGCCCGCCAGTTGAATGATTCGAATTCCCAGATCATCGGCAAGTAAGATTGCTTTTTCCATGATTTCCATTCCTCTGGCTCTGGTCTTTGGATTGCTGCTTCCCAATGAATACTTCCGATGCCCGCTCAAACACATCGTACGAATCGGTACACCGACCTCAACCATGATCTTGACCAATTCCAAACGTTCTTCTTTTGTCATATCCAGACGCGAGAGCCTCGCCTCCGTCTCATCAATGCTGATTTCAACAAAATCATATCCCGCTCTTTTTGCAGCTTCAAGCTTTTCCTTCCAGCTCAGCTCTTCCGGCATCGATTTTTCATACAATCCCAGCGTATAGGATTTCATGATTGCCTCCTAATAATGATCCTCCCTGGAGACTTGATAGATCTGGATTCCCAAAGCACGCATCCGCTCCAACTCCTCTTTTGGAGCCTTTTCATCTGTAATCAAATGTTTTACCTTATCAATTCCACAAGTCGTAAAACTGCTGTTCTTCCCGATCTTTGTATGATCTGCCAGAATATATACGTCCTGCATCGCATGATCGATCATCAGTTCATTGATGCTGACCTCATTGGCAATCTCCGTTGTCATGCCCCTCGCCGCAGATATTCCGGCACATCCGATAAACGCCTTCTTCGCATTGATCAATTGAAGATTTCGAATGGCCACATCACCGACCATCGCCTCTTTTGGATAACGAAGTTCTCCACCGATCAGAATGATATTGATTCCGTCCTCATGATTGGAATAGATTGCTTTCCCATTGTTGGTTATGACCGTAACATTCTTTCTTTTGATAAAACCTAATGTCTGCAACGCATTTGTACTTGTGTTGATAAAAATGGAATCTCCGTTTTCTACCAGCGTGGCTGCATATTTTGCAATCAATTCCCTATAGATTGTGACTTCGTCCTTTTTCATATTCTGATTGATCCTGGCGCCTCCGTAAAAACGGGTGAGATACTTCTGCTCTTCCAGGTACTGCAGATCTCTCCTGACTGTGATTACAGATACTTCTAATGCTTTGGCCAGATCATCAACTCTCAACTGAGGGGTTTGGGTCAACAGTTCGATTATCTGATTTCTTCTTCCCTCTACATACGCTCGTTCTCTTTTCATATTTTCGCCTCACTCATAAAATTCATTAAAAAATGTTCTATATGATTGATTTTAACTCATTTTATCATTTATTTCATCACATATTTGACTTTTTTGACTTTTCTGACCACAAAGCCTTCTTTGGGTGATTTGAAAATACTGAGATACATTTTGCTCCTCCTCAAGACTCACAGAAGCATACCATGTTCGCGCATCTCGCCTTCAATCTCCTGCTGAGACATAATATTCCGCAGACCGATTACAAGCGTCCCCTTTGCCTCTGCCTCTTTGAACATACTTACAAAATTCTGTGCACAAAATACCACATCATATTTGGATGCAACGCTCTTTCCCTCTGCCATTTTTCTCACTCCTTCATCATTTCACCTATTTCACCTTCGACTTTTTGTATTGCTTGTATGCTTCATAATTTTCTGTGATCATGAAGTACCCTTCCTTATCCGCACGATACTGCAGCTGCGGAATGATCAGTAGCGCAATCGCTACAATTGCCACGCCGAAATAGCTTAAGAATTTCATAAATGCCGTCATAACCGGCCACACAACTGCCCAATCCCACATACCGAGATATCCGCCATATGCCGCCATTCCAACCCAGCCTGCAATGATGGCCGAACCAAATACCTGAAACAATCCTGACAGGAACGGAAGGATCAATGCCGCTTTGATACCACCCTTTTCATTTGCAAAAATGGCGATGGTCGCATTGTCAAAAAATACAGGTACGAATCCACAAATGACAAGCACCGGACTCTTGAGCAGAATCAGCGCCGTGATGGCAAGAATCTGTCCTGCAAATCCCATGAGAAATCCCAACGGCACTGCATTGGAAGCACCGAATCCAAAAGCAACCGCGCAATCCACACCCGGTACGGAGCCGGGAAGCAGTTTATCCGCAATCCCCTGAAAAGAAGCTGTCAGCTCTGTAACAAAAGTACGGACTCCCAACTGCAGAATCGCTAAATATACTGAAAAATATAAACAGGTCTGTATCACATAGAATACCATGCTGGCTCCCTCTGCCAGAAACCCCTGTTCTGTTAAATACTCTCTCCCCAAAATACATAAAATCGTTCCGAAAAACACCATCATCAAAATGGAAGTGCATACCATATTCTCATTGAAGATAGACATAAAACCCGGTAATTCGATATTTTCAATCTTCTTTACCTTTTCTCCATTCTTCTTTTTGCCAAACAACTTCTCAGCAAGCCACGAATTCAATGCGATTCCGAACATCTGCTGATGGGCCAGTGTAAACCCTGCACCATCCGTTAACTCCTGACACGGTTTGATGATCAGGTTCGATCCGACTGCCCAGTAAGCCCCTAATATCACTGCCATTACAATGATCAGCAATACATTTCTGGTCAAAAGTCCCGGCAAAGCAAACATGATCAGCCAGTATGCGGTAGCCGCCTGTTGTACCTGAACATGCCCTGTGGTAAATAAGGCACGCAGTTTTGTGATTCTGCTAAAACGTACCAGAAGAATATTGACAATAAATGCAATCAACAACAGAATCATCGCATCCCCAAATGTCTTGCCAAACACCTCTTCTACTCCGGCAGTAACAGCATTTTGTCCAAAGTACGGATCAATTACCATTGCATCAATGTCAAATACATCCTTCAGTCCGACCAGAACCGGCCGGAAGTTCGACACCAGTCCGCCGGATCCGACTGTCAGAATCAAATATCCTACAATTGCCTTGATAACACCTGCAAGTACATCATACCAAGGCTTCTTCAATAATATGTATCCCAACATGACGATCAGTCCGATCATGAATGCCGGCTGCTGCAAGATATTTTTTGCAAAATACGTCCATATATCCATTATGATTGTCATATACCTTCTTCCCCCCTTCACTCAAAAAACTGTTTATGGATTTCCAACAAATCCTCCACATTTTCAGATTTCAACAACGCTTCTACCGCTCGTTCATTCATCAGCAGTGTAGACAGTCTTCTCATATTTGCAAGATGCTGACTCGAATTACAGGAAGCCAACGTGAAAAACAATCTTGCATCCATCTCCCTATCTTCAGGGTCAAAACAAACCGGCTCTTTGAGCCTCATAAAAGCAATCGCTGTCTTGTTCACTCCCTCGGCGCATTCCTGTGAATGCGGTATTGCAACGTCTTTCATGATCACAATATAAGGACCGTACTCCTCCACACAGCGAATGATAGCTTCTTTATAATCTGTCCCTACCGTCCGATCTGCCTCAAAGACTTCACAGCTCATGCGGATTGCTTCTCTCCAGTCACTTGCCCTGTCTGCAAATTTGTAATGTTTCTGTTCTACAATGTCCCGTAACATTTTCTCCTCCTTCCTTCTCTTTTCAGGTTGCTCATAAACAGGACCTGAAAGGAATGTTCTGGGGCGCCTCAAAACAATCCTCAAGCCCCCGTCTATGATGATATGCCAATTTATCTTTATCGGTCGGATATACATACTTTCCGCCGACTTCCCATAAGAACGGGTGGAACTGATACCCCAAACGATCTTTTTTCATATTGTACAGCACCTGAATTTCATTGACATCCGCCATGAAATTGCTCCATACATCATAATGAATCGGAATGACTACTTTCGTCCTTAAAGCTTCCGCCATACGAAGAATATCACAGGAAGTCATCTTATCCGCCAACCCAACCGGATTCTCTCCATATGAACCGAATGCCACATCAATGTCATAGTCTTTTCCATGCTTTGCAAAATAAATGGAATAATGCGAATCTCCGCTGTGGTAAATATTCCCTCCGGATGTGCGGAGCAGATAATTCACCGCCTTGTCATCCATATCGGTCGGACAGACACCCGTGAGCTCTTCTCTGTTTTCTGTGGTGTCATCCGTTGTAACCAGACATGTGCGATCAAAAGAATCCAACACTACGATTTCGATGTCCTTGATCTGAATGACATCGCCGGGCCTTACTGTAATGCAACGATCTGCCGGAACGCCCCACTCTTTCCACAGTTCTACAGACTTTTTCGGACCTATGAACGGAACCGGAACCGCTGTCCCATCCTTATCCACGGTCATCATCCCGCTCTTGACTACATGAGAAGCATATTCCACACTCATATGATCCTGATGGTAGTGTGTTGCAAGAACCGCATCAACCTGACAGATTGCAAAAGGATCGATTACAAAAGGAATCGTCCGCAGATTCGGCTGCATTGCCCTTGCGCCGCACATATTCGCCATCTGATGTCCCACAGCCATCTTTCCGTTGCCGTGCGTACGTTTGCCATTCCCGCACCAGAGATCCACGGAAATGTTGCAACCTCCTGAGGTCTTGAACCACATTCCGGTACATCCGAGCCACCACATTGCTACGGTACCGGGCTTTACGTCTTCACTCTCGATTTCTTCATTCAGCCAGGTGCCCCACTCCGGAAAGGTTCTCATAATCCATTTTTCTTTTGTAATCTCATCAATTTTGCTCATGCTCATATTTGTTCACTCCATATGTGCTATTTTCCAGTTCTATGTACTTGCATCATAACATCGTATATTGTCCATTGCAATTTCTTTATATGAACGTTGTTTCATTTTATGAATGTTTTATTTAATTTTGTGACCTTTTTACAAGTTTAATGCGCATCATTTATGCATATTCACTGCATTATCCTTTCTTTTTGTTTGTTTTATGCCATTTTATTTGATTGTTTTGATTGTTTTGCAATCGCAGACTTTCCCGTCCTTATTTGCAACGTATGTCATTTCATGCTATTCTGTTGATAAAGCATCCTGTAAGGTGCTACAGCACATAACGATATGGGAGGTCCATATGAATTCAGAACTATTGAATGCCTTGAAAATCATAACTCCGGAAGAGCAGAAAATCCTTGACGGTAATGTGGATGTAGAAAAGAGTCTTTATACCACAACCAAGGATTTTGTTGTAGACAGCGGCAAGATGCTGGAGCGCGGCAAGCTTATCGATCTGCGTTCTCATACCCGATTCGTCCACTTTCCAAAGCATCGGCACAATTATGTGGAGATCGTCTACATGTGTTCCGGTACGACGACTCATATCATCAATGACCAGACAACGCTTGTTCTGCGTCAAGGAGAGCTGCTCTTTCTAAACCAGAATGCCTCACAGGAAATCCTGCCTGCCGGCAAAGATGACGTTGCCATCAACTTCATCATACTGCCGGAGTTCTTTGACATGTCCTTCTCTATGATGAAGGATGAAAATGTACTGCGCAATTTTCTGATCGGAAGCCTGCGTCAGGACTGTCAGATGGGAGATTATCTGCATTTTCAGGTGGCTGATATCCTTCCGATACAGAACCTGATGGAAAATATGATCTGGTCTCTCATCAACAAACAGCCGAACCGTCGCTACATCAATCAGACCACTATGGGACTGCTGTTTTTGCAACTTGTCAACCACACTGACCGCATCAGTCAAAGTGATCCTGCACAGTATGAGCAGAATCTGCTCTTCACTTGCTTAAAATATATAGAAGAAAACTATAAAACGGCTTCGCTGACCGAGCTGGCAGAGATCACCTCCCTGCCTGCCTATCAGCTAAGCCGCTTTATCAAGCAATATGCACATTCTACATTCAAAGAATTACTACAACAAAAGCGTCTGAATCAGGCTGCTTTTCTTCTATCGACCACAAAACTGCCGGTGGAACACATCATTACTGCTGTCGGATATGACAATACAAGCTATTTTCATAAGATCTTTCGTGAGCACTTCCTTATGACCCCGCGCGCATACCGATGTTCTGACGCAGACACCTCGCAGTAATCGTATCGCTGTTCTTGATCATCTCGGCAGGTGTTCCGGTAAATACAATCTGTCCTCCGTTTTTGCCGCCATCCGGTCCGACATCGATGATCCAGTCGGCACGCTTCATAACTTCCATATTGTGCTCAATGATCAGAATCGTATTTCCCTTGTCCACCATGAGATCGAACAGCTTCATCAGCTTCTCGATATCTGTCGTATGCAGTCCCGTCGTCGGCTCGTCCAGAATATAGATATTTCCCTTCTTATCCAGATGCTTCGCCAGTTTGATCCTCTGCCGTTCACCACCTGATAATGTAGAAAGCGGCTGTCCGAGTGTCATATAGGAAAGTCCGACCTTGCGCATCGCTCCGATGTGTTTCTTAATCTTAGGCAGTTCAAAGAAATCATAAGCTTCATCCGCCGTCATGGATAAGACTTCCTGAATATTCTTACCGTGATATTTGTAGGACAGTGCTTCTTCACTATAGCGATTGCCCTCGCACGCTTCACAGGTAGTAATGATCGGATCCATAAATACCAGTTCGGTAACTACGACACCTTTTCCCTGACAAGCCGGACAGGCTCCCTGTGAATTGAAACTGAATAATCCGACATCTACCCCATTTGCCTCTGCAAACAGCTTGCGAATATCATCAAAGAACCCCAGAAAACTGGTCGGCATAGAGCGGCTCGTCGCAGTAATCGGTCCTTGATCCACCATCACGATATCCTCTTTATACTGCTCTGCAAACGCACCTGAGATCAGAGAACTCTTACCTGATCCCGCAACTCCGGTGATGACTGTCATAATCCCCTTCGGGATATCTACACTCACGTCTTTTAAGTTATGTAAACTTGCGTTTCTGATCGGAAGATATTCTGTTGCCGTGCGCACGTGCTCCTTGAGCGGCAGACATACCTTCATTGCTTTCGCTGTTAATGTATCGGCGGAAAGCAGTTTCTCATAACTCCCCTGATATACGATCTGTCCACCGTGTTTTCCCGCAAGCGGACCGACATCTACGATTTCATCTGCGATGGAAATCACATCTTGGTCATGTTCTACGACCAGAACCGTATTTCCTTTATCTCTTAAACTCTGTAACAATTGATTCATCCTGCCGACGTCACGCGGATGCAATCCGGTACTCGGCTCATCAAATATATATGTCATCCCGGTCAGCGCACTGCCCATGTAACGTACCAACTTCAGACGCTGTGCCTCTCCGCCGGACATAGTCGAAGATTCACGATTCATATGCAGATACGGAAGCCCTATCTCTATCATTCTGTCTAAGGAAGCACATAACGTTCCTACGATCGTCTCTGCCCGTGGGTCAGTAATCGTTCCCAGCACCTCACGTAATTCCGCAAACTCTATCTCACACATATCGTTAATAGAATAGCCTGCTACTTTGCACGCCAACGTCTTTTCATTCAATCGCTTTCCATGACAGCAGGGACAGATTTCTTCTTTGATCAGATTCGCCTGCTTCTTCTGTGTATGGCTGCTCATATTGCTGATGTCACGCTTCAGCAGATACCTTGTATACTGCGGCATCAGCCCCTGCACACGTTTATTCTCCTGCTCTCCGCCCCTGACTCTCGAACCATATACCAACAGATGATACTCTTCCTCTGAATAGTCCTTGATCTTCTTATCCAGATCAAAGAGACCCGAATCCGTATACTGCTGCCAGTACCAGGAACCCGGATTGAACATGGCATCATTGACGCAGCCTTCATTCCACGACTTCTCCGGATTCAATAATCCATCAATATCAATCTGCGTAACCTTACCGATTCCGGCACATTCCGGACACATTCCGTTCGGATCGTTAAAAGAAAAATAAGATGCCGTACCAACGTATGGCTGTCCGATACGCGAAAACAACAAACGCAGCGATGCATACAGATCAGAAATCGTTCCGACTGTTGATCTGATATTGCCTCCGAGCTGCGACTGATCCACAATGACCGACGCGGTCAAATTCTCGATCAGCTCCACATGCGGTTTTTCATACTTCGGAAGTCTTCCCCGCACAAATGCAGAATATGTCTCATTCATCTGCCTCTGTGATTCCGCTGCAATCGTATCGAATACGATGCTGGACTTACCGGAACCGGACACTCCTGTAAATACAATGATTTTTCCGTTCGGTAATTCTAATGATATGTTCTTTAGATTGTTTTGCGTCAAACCCTTGATTGTAATGTTGCGATTCATCCTTATCCTCCTGTAAAATATGTGCAGTAGTACTATGATAAGGCTCCATTTTTTAATCGTCAAGGGGAATTGGGGAAGAAAATGCAAGTTCGCAAAAATAGTCGATTTTATCATTAACCGTATCTGATTTTCAAAATCGATTAATGAACCATCTTCACCACCTTCACATCATATCGGTTCAGCATTTCTTTTCCTTTGAGGCTCTTATCCATAAAGAGATCATACACCTCTTGCCGAAAATCAATCATAACTTCATCTTTTGCGTAATTCAGGATAAACATATATCGTTCTCCATTTTTTTCTCTTACCGCAACTTCACAACACTCAGGCAGATCAACGATTGCCTTATATGGATTGCAGATTTGCAGTTTTTCTAAAAAGGCCTTTACGATGTCTCTGTTAAAAGCACTTCCATAATAGTATGCCAGCCCTGCGCCCACCTCATTGCATATAAGTGCCGGTGTCCCCTGCGCATAATCAGAACTGTATTTGGCACATATCCTGCCGGTCCCGCAGGGTGCCAGCATATCTGTAAAAATACTTGCCTGAAAAATGTGTCCGTCCCAATCCACTTCAACGCTTTCTGTATCCGGAGCAATAAAAGAATACTCTGTCACATCTGTTCCTGTAAGTTCCGTCAACAGGCCGGGCAGACGATCCTGCACACAGATGCCGTTAATGTCTTTATACCCGCTCCTGCAGCCTAATATCAGAGTGCCTCCCTGTTTTACATACTGTGTTAAGAGCGCTGCTCTTTTCTCGGTCATAATCGAAGCATGTGGGTAAAAGATCACCTTGTATCGGCTCAGCTCATTGATGCTGCTCTCGTCTGATATATATACATAATCTAGGGGTGTATGCGTAAGCTGTGCCGCTTCAAAGATTGCCCTGTGGCTTCCTTTTGCGATCCTGCCGTGCCACTTATCGACTTCGCTGTCCCATATATTATCATAATCACACAACACAGCCAGTTCAGCTTCATACTTGCTGCCGACTATTCCCATCATCTGATTGATTTTGGTATGGATGTCCGCAACTTCTTTCAGTCTGCGGTTATCTCTTCCTGAATAGTCTAATATCCCATGCCAATACATCTCCGTACCAAATGTACAGGTACGCCAGCGGAAATAGCTGACAAAGTCAGCACCATGCGCTATAGACTGCATCGTCCACAACGTCATCTGTCCCGGTCTTGGTGTCGGTGCTTCCATTCTCGTATTCCACCCATTGGCACCCGACTGCTGCTCCATAATACCAAAATTACCACTGACAGATCTGACAACAGATAGATTGTCACTCCAGTGCCTGTCCTTAAGCACATCTTCCGCTTTATAAGAATCAATGCAGTACGCAAAATTGGGATAAGAATCATATGTCAAAAAATCCAGACTCTCTTTGGTCATAGCGTGCGAATCAAGATTTCCGAATAATCCGTTGGTTGTGATAAAGTCTGTTTCTTTTATATATTCGTCTAAAATCTTCTTCTGCATATTTACATATCTTCTTGCACTACATGATATGAAACGTTTGTAATCCAATTCCAAATGCGGATTCACAGAATTCTGATACGTTGGCCGCGGCACATAGATTTCTTCCCACGCTGTATATGTCTGGTTCCAGAAAACAGTTCCCCATGATTGATTCAACACATCCAAGGTTTTATACTTTTCTTTTAGAAACTCTCGAAAGGCAATTGTGTCACTTTGGGAATAAAAAACATCACACTCACAATTAATTTCATTGTCAATCTGCCATCCGATAATACACTCTCGCTTGGCATAATGCTCTGCAATTTTTCTGACGATCCTCGCAGACAGCTCATTGTATTTAGGAGAATTATAATTATATTGTCTTCGCTCTCCATGTGCATAGGATACCCCGTTGATATCAACATTCAGAACCTCTGGGTACTTTTCCGTCAGCCATGCAGGCGGTGTCGCTGTGGGCGTGCAGAAGATTACTTTCATCCCACATGCCTCTGCTATATCTAGAAATGCATCAAAAAAAACATATGAAAATTCGCCTTCTACCTGCTCAAATTTGCTCCATGCAAATTCAGCAATTCGAATGATTTCTATTCCTACCGCAAGCATTCTCTTTAAATCGCTCTCCCACATTTCTCTCGGCCAATGCTCCGGATAATAACACGTTCCTAAAGTAATACTTTCTCCATTGATAATCCTGCTCATCATTCTATCTGCTCCTATTCTTTGACTGCACCTGTACCGGTAAACATCATCTGTTCCTGTTCAGATTTTTTACACTCTCTCCTTCAAGTATCTTTAAAGGAATATTAGTTACATATTTGAACTTATTGCCGTTTATCATGTCCAGCAATACTTCTACACATTGATACCCCATCAGTTTTGGATTCATATCAAGCGTTGTGATCGGTGTTTCTGCATATCTCCTATGATATACCCCGTCAAAAGAGATCAGAGATACATCTTTGGGAATCGCATATCCTCTTTCTTTCATCCTTTTGCAAAATCCCAATGACATTTCATCGTTGAAGCAAATCGCCGCTGTTACATCTAACCTTCTCTCCAGAAAAATATCTGCTGCTAAAACACCCTTATGAAAATAACTCTCAGGTACGGCTAGATTTGTTTCTTCTTCCGAAAATCTTTCTGCTCTCAAATCATCTTTCAGCCCTTTTGTGGTAATCGGTATATAGTATTTCTGATAACCTTCTCCAATCTCTCCTGACATGTATTCATGCCATGCCTGTGTTCTTGATGCAAGTGATTCTATATCATGCGGCATGATCATTGCAATTTTTCTGTGCCCTCTGTCTCGAAGATACTCTACAACAATCTCTCCGCCCTTATATAAATCGGCGATGATAACCGGAACCGATCTGGAAAATGCCAAACTACACCCAAACCCTGCTGTTACCACCGGAAGATAATATCTCTGACCCACATCTTTCAAATATACTTCCGTGATAAATTCACTGGGTAAAATAATGCCATCGATCATCATCCCTTTAATGCTTTCAAAATCCAGCTTGCCCTGCATCACGACCACATAATTCTGCTTTTCAGCCGCTTTGATCATGCCTTCATAGAGTTCAATACTAAATGCATTTTCAATTTCGCGGCAGTAGAACATAATCTGTCCTGTCTTCTGTCTTGCCAAGGACATGGCAACCGGATTGGGTCGATAACCAAGTCTCTCAGCAACTTCAACAATTCTTTTTTTCTTTTCGGCATCAACATACCCACTGTTATTGAGCGCTCTTGAGACTACCGATACCGATACATCTGCTTCTTTGGCAATGTCTTTTCTTGATACCATATTCTTCTCCTCTTGCACATACCGAATCTGCAAAAGACGAAGTTGTCACAAAATAACGTTTCGGCCAAAACAAAAGTGACTAACTACATCTAATATCATATTCGCTTATGCACTTTGTATCAATTCCATAATATGTGGTCACGTGTCCATATTATTATGACATAGTTTTTGAACGAATACCATAACTTGGTTTGCCTATCATCTCAATAAAGATTCGATACTTTAGGTTACAGCGTTAATGAAACGCAATTTTCTTGCGGAATCAGTCATCCTCTGCTATACTGAATGTATAGTTTACATGTGTAAAGGAGGCTATAAAATGCTTGCAACACTTATTCCTTTTTTTGATAAAGATATGAAAGTCAGTGCCTATTCCCTATTCTCACAGAAGCAGAACTATCTGCTTGATCCTGCTTCACAAGGATTCGGAAGAAATGACGGTGCAGGTCTGGTAAACGGTCTGGAAATTATACAGAGCATGGGAATAGATACCTTGTCCCCCGGAATAGATGTATTTGTTCCCGTCGGAAATATTGCAGTCTTTTCCGACATAGACGAACAATGCGGTATGCAGCGCAAACAATTGGTTCTCTTGCTTGACAACACTGTGCCGAATGAGCTGATGTACATAAAACGACTGATTGAATTAAAACAGGCCGGATATAAATTTGCCGCCAGGAAAATTCCGATTTCCGAATATGAACAGCGCAAGGAATTTCTGAAATTGATGGATTACATGATTCTTGACTGTAAAAAGGTCGATGTGACGAAAGCAAAGTTGTACTTCAATCACGTATATCCGAATATCAAGATCTGTGTCGGCAATATAGACAACCAAGAGCAATTCGATGCATACAAAGATGATGATGCTTTCCTGATGTTTGAAGGCGAATTTTATCGTCTTCCTGTTACGAAAGGTGAGACTACGGTATCACCGTTAAAGGCAAATTATCTGGAACTGCTCAAGATGGTCAACGATGAAGACTTTGAATTGACAAAGGCTGCAGACATCATAGGTCGTGATACGGCTCTGGTATTGGAACTGCTCAAGATGGTCAACCGGATGAGCGTCAATTCCGGCATCACCACCATCAGACATGCCGCTGCAATGCTCGGTCAAAAAGAGTTAAAGAGATGGATCAATACGGCTGTCACAAAGGAACTGTGTACCGACAGACCGAACGAGGTCACAAGACTGTCTCTGCTGCGCGCCAAATTTGCAGAGTTACTGGCTCCATTATTCGGGCTGACAATGAAGTCTTCTGAATTATTCCTGATGGGTCTGTTTTCCGTACTGGATCTGATTTTAAATCTTCCGATGGAAGAAGCACTTAAGAAAGTCAATGTCTCCAAAGAGATTGCAAATGCTCTGGTAGAGAAAAAGGGCGATCTTGCCCCGATCATGGAGTTCATGCAGCAATATGAAAATGCAAACTGGCAGGAAGTCTCCCGACTCATGATTATGACAAACCTCAATATGGATGAGGTGTACAGCGCATATACAGAGTCACTTTGCTGGTACAAAGATGTGTTCTTCTTATAAGATTTCTGTGGAAATACTTTTCCTCTGCAATCAAAACTTCCTGCCGGTCAATGACCTGCAGGAAGCTTTTTTATTGCAATGATTATAACAAGCTCTCATATAATGCCGTAATATCCTCTACGCTCGTATCCTTCGGATTGCCGGGACGACATGCATCATCATATGCAGACTGTGCAAGAAAAGGAATGTCCTCTTTCTTGACAATGTCCTTCAAGTCTGTCGGGATACCAACATCCATGGATAATTTCTTAACCGCATCCACAGCTGCCTTTCTGTACGCCTCCTGTGACATCTGCTCAGTTCCCTGAACGCCCATTGCCTGCGCGATATACTTGTACTTGTCACCTGTCGCTTCTGCATTGTATTCCATAACCGTCGGCAGGATGATTGCATTGGCAATACCATGCGGCGTATCATAAAGTGCTCCGAGAGGATGTGCCATAGAATGAACGATTCCGAGACCGACATTGGAGAAGCCCATGCCTGCCACATACTGTCCGAGTGCCATGCCTTCTCTGCCGTCAGGAGTATTGTCAACCGCACCGCGAAGAGAACGGGCGATGATTTCAATTGCTTTCAGGTGGAACATATCAGACAACTCCCATGCGCCTGCCGTGATATAGCCTTCAATTGCATGTGTCAGAGCATCCATACCCGTAGCAGCCGTCAATCCCTTCGGCATAGATGACATCATATCCGGATCCACAAATGCAACCACCGGAATATCATGAGGATCCACACATACCATCTTTCTGTTCTTCTCAACATCCGTAATGACATAATTGATCGTTACCTCAGCTGCGGTACCTGCCGTTGTGGGAACCGCCAGAATCGGAACTGCTTTATTCTTAGTATCGGCTACGCCTTCCAGGCTCCTGACATCCGCAAATTCCGGATTGTTCACGATGATGCCGACTGCCTTAGCCGTATCCATAGAGGAACCGCCTCCGATTGCAATGATGTAATCAGCACCTGCTGCCTTGAATGCCGCAACACCGGATTGACAGTTTTCAATCGTCGGATTGGGCTTGATATTGGAATACAATTCATAGGAAAGTCCCGCTCCATCCAATACATCCGTAACCTTCTTTGTCACACCGAACTTCACGAGATCCGGATCAGAACATACAAATGCCTTTTTGAAGCCTCTCGCAATCGCCTCATCCTTGATGCTCTGAATCGCTCCTGCGCCATGATAAGATGTTTCATTCAAGATAAATCTGTTTGCCATAATACCTCTCCTTTACATGTTTTTATTTGATTGTTCCATATTTTGAACAGAATCCGTCAGCTGCTTTAACGCTTCCATGATTCCGCCATTGATCTCTGCGGAAGCAGACGCCAGCTTTCCGACCTCATTTGCCACCACTGCAAAGCCTCTTCCGTGCTCTCCTGCCCTTGCCGCCTCGATCCCTGCATTCAGTGCGAGTATCTTCTGTTTTCCTTCTATCTGTCCCAACGCATGTGAACGTTCATTCAGTTCCGACAACAGTTTAACCGACTGTTCGATTTCCTCGTCAAATACCTGCAGTTTGTGTTCCTCAAGAGATTTTCTGTACTCAAAGTTCACCAGCATATTGACCATATCTCCAAGCAACTTTGCAGAAGCCCTGATGCCTTCCTCTGACTTGATGGGAATCTTTCTAAGGGCTGTGATATAGTCATCAGGATCAATTCCGAATTCCGCTGCAAGTGCACGGAACTTTTCTTCGTCCGGTTCCTGCGGCAGGATCTGTCCTCCTATAATCTTCCCCAAATATATATCCTCTACCATAATGTCCACGCTAAAATCCATAAGACCTGCATGGCAGAAATAAGTTCCGCTGCACTCATTGTCACACTTCACACACCGACGCATCCCCTCTTCCGAAGAACGTGTATACTTAATGCAAAAGTCTGTAAATCCAATCTCACTTGTGATATATTTTCCTTTATCATCCAAAGCGATCGTTGCCATACCTGTTGCCAGAGACCAGTCTTTCATGATACTGTCCAACAACTTTAAGTCAAAAAAGTCACTGATATGCATATCATACCTCCCATTGATGTAAATCATTCCGATTTTATCCTACGCAAGGATTTGAATAGTGTTTTTATCATAACATACCATAATCAAAAAAATAAGGACGGTATTTGTATAATTACCGTCCTTACTTGCATATGTATATAGATCAATCCAGATGAAATACGTTCTTCAAATCCACGCATACCGGACTGTTGTCCGGATTTGTCTCCATTACGGGAGCCATGAAGTCCCACCACTTGCGATTGATTGCGGTATCGGCACTCTTAGCCCACTTTTCTTCATCCTCTACTTCAATATAGCCAAACAGGATATTCGTCTCCTTATCCCAGAAGATCGTATAATTTTTGCCTCCATACTCATGAATCATATCAGCCATCTCCGGCCAGAGCTCATTATGGCGTTTCTCATATTCATCCTGCATGCCTTCGTATAATTTCATCTTAAAACCCTTGATCATAATCGTTACCTCCAGTTTTTCTATATGCGCTGATATAATGTCTGACGACATTATATCATGAATTGCATGCAACTCATGGCCTCCGGCGGATGCGCACTAAAACATGCGCTGATATAATGTCTGACGACATTATATCATGTCCCCGTCTCAAATAACAGCCACTATATCAAAACTACCCGCTTCTATAGGAAAGCGGGCAGTTCCGTTTTATAATTTCATCAACAAACCTGTGTATTAGTAGATTGTCTTCCACTCCTCGATGTTCTCAGGATTGAATTCGAACGGCGGTCCTAAGATAACTTCTGTTCCGCCATCTTCAGCTGCTACGATAGAGTAATCTCCAAGGTCACCTGCTGTAAATGTGTCGCCTTCAGCGCCTGTGATATCTCCTTCAACAAGTGCGATTGAAGTATATGCTGCCAGACGTCCGATGTCGATCGGGTTCCACAGGAACATATAAGGACAAGACTTTTCTGCACCGATATAATCAGCCATCTCTGAAGGAAGTCCAAGACCTGTCAGCTTACAAGCTGAACCCTTATCCTGAAGCACCTTGCCTGCTGCCATGATACCTACTGTTGTAGGAGCACAGATACATTTCAGATCCGGATAGTTCTTTAATAAAGCTTCTGTTTCATCAACTGACTTCTGGAACTCATCATCACCATAAGCGATCTTTACAAGTTCAAGTCCTCTTGCATCCTTCTCAAGCTCTGCTTCCATAGCTGCGATCCATGCATTCTGGTTTGTAGCCTGGCTTGTTGCTGAAAGAATCGCAAACTGGCCGCCTTCTGAACCAACGATATCAGCTACTGCATTTACAAGTGTAACACCGATTTCAGTGATACCTGCCTGGTTAACATGAACCATACGGCTGTCTTTGTTAACGGCTGAGTCAACTGAGCAAACCTTGATGCCTGCATTCATAGCTGCTGTCAAAGCGGGCTGAAGCGCATCTGCATCATTGCCGGCAATTGCGATAGAATCTACCTGCTGAGCAACCAGCTCGTTGATCATTGTGATCTGTGCCTCAGCTGTTGCTGATTCAGGAGCCTTTACGATGCATGTAGCACCTGCTGCTTCTATTACTTCCTGGAAGCCTGCTGATTCCTTCTCATTGTAAGGATTTCCTGCACTCTTAACTAAGATTGCCATTGTCTTGCCTGCTACGCCGCCCTCTGCTGCCGGAGCTGCTTCATCTGCGGGTGCTGCTTCATCTGCCGGAGCTGCCTCTTCTGCTGCTGCCGGAGCTGCTTCTGCTGCCGTCTCTGCTGCTTTGTTTCCACAGCCTGCAAGCAATGCAGAAACCATAGCTACACTGAGTACTACACTAAGTAACTTTTTCTTCATTCTGGTTTTCCTCCCTAAATAATGAATTTTAGTTGTTTTGGCAACCTTCCGGTTACCGGTTCCTTTTATATAAACGGCCGAAGCCATTCATATCACATTTATAGAATCCAAATTCTATCCTTACTCTGCCTTTACAGGCTTCTTGAACAATGCTTTGAGCTTCTCCCCGAGATTCAGATTCGGTATCATGACCGCACAGATCAACAGTGCTCCGATGATAATCAGCATCGCCTGTGAAGGTACATTGACAAGACCCAGTCCATATCTTAAGAAGCCGATGATAAAGATGGAAATGATGGCTCCGATGAATCTGCCCTTACCTCCGGATGTCGAAAAGCCTCCGAGAACCACCATGGAAATTGCATCCAATTCATAACCTTCTGCAACATTCGGTCTCGTACTTCCCATACGTGCCGTCAGGAAGATTGCAGTTACTGCTGAGAACAGACCTGTCAGCGTAAATACGATACATCTGATCCTCTGTACATTGATGCCCGCATATCTGCTCGCTACGCTGTTGCTTCCGATCGCATACAGCCTCCTGCCGAATGTCGTCTTATGCAGCACGATTCCAAACCCGACTGCACATATGACAAATATGATCAGCATATAGGGTACCGGACCGATGGTTCCCCAGTATAGGTTACTGAACCATGTCACACTGGTCAGTCCCGTTGCCGCCTGGTCTTCCAGCATCATCGTCGCAATACCTCGATACAGGATCTGTGTTCCCAAGGTAACGATCATCGGTGCAAGTTCAGGAAACTTCGACATAATTAAGCCATTGAACAGTCCGCATATCGTTCCCGTCAACAGACAGACGATCACACATATCCCCATCGGCAGTCCAAAATTCGCATATGCAACTCCCATCGTAACCGATGACAATGCCACGATTGCACCTACCGAAATATCAATGTCGCCCAAAACCAATATGTATGCCATAGGCAATGCCACAAAAGCCTTTTCCAAAAATGATGACGTTGCCGTAAAAAGTCCTGTTACGCTCATGTAATACGGTGAGATAAACGCATTCATGATGTTGATGACAATGAAGATCAATAGCAGGAACACTTCCCATTGGAGGAAACTCTTTTTCAGTGAAAATTTCTTTTCTGCGGAAATAACTCTCTTTTTCACATCCATGACTACATCTCCCTCCTCTTCAGATTATTCCTGTCCATCGTTCTCTGGGTCACAACATTCAGGATGATCGCTGCGATGATGATCAAACCTTTGATTGCATCCTGCCAGAAAGAGGACACATTGATGAGTGGAAGTGCATTATTCAATATACCGATCGTGATCGATCCAAGCAACACACCGAGTACCGTTCCTTTACCACCGTTCAGACTGACACCGCCGATGACACATGCTGCAATGACGTCCATTTCGATTCCTTTGGCTGCATCGCCTTGTGCCGATGCATACTTAGATACCCACAGGCCTCCGCACAATCCACACAACGCTCCCATCAGGGAATATACCAGCAACTTGATCCTGTCGATGTTGATACCGCTGATCTTTGCTGCCTCTGCATTGGAACCGACCGCATAGATCTTACGTCCGATCTTTGTATATTTCATGCAAAATGCAAAGAGGATATAGCATACCGCCGCAACAACGATCATGTTATTAAAAGGACCGATCTTGCCAAGCGTAAATGCCTTGAAGCCTTCCGGTACCTGATACGCTGCAATCCATTGGTTGTTCGCCACCAGATAGGTTGCGCCTCTGTAGATGTTCATAAAACCAAGTGTCGCAATGATTGGAATGACATTCCCCTTTGCGATGACCAATCCTATGATCAGTCCGCCGATGAGTCCGACCAATATTGCGATTCCGAATAATACCAACGTCGGTACTTCCGGATGGTCTCGCATGACCAGACCCGTAATCATTCCCGAAAGAGCAAGGGTCGATCCAATGGATATATCAATTCCCGCTATCAGAAGTACACACATCATTCCCAATGCCAGGATGCTTAAGATCGAAGCATTGACCAATAAATCGTTGACATTCGCAATGCCCAAAAACGTTGTATTTCTGATTTGGATAAAGCCACACATTACAATCAATACAATAACCAGACTCATTTCTCTGGAGGTCGTCAATTTCTTCAAATCAAATTTCTTATTCATCTGACTTTCCCTCCTCCTGCCTGTCTGTTTTCTTTCCTTTTGCCATGGCATGCTCGAGGATCCTCTCCTGCGTTGCCTCGTCACGGCTGAGTTCTCCGGTCACCCTTCCGTCACACATGACGGTGATCCTGTCACACATACCGAGGATTTCCGGCATTTCCGAAGATACCATGATGATTGCATATCCTGACTTTGCAAGTTCTCCCATAATCTCATAGATGGCTGCCTTGGCACCGACATCAACACCCTTGGTCGGTTCATCCAATATCAAGACCTTTAGATCTGCCGCCAGCAGCTTTGCCACAACGACCTTTTGCTGATTACCGCCCGACAGGGCACTTGCTTTTACAAATATAGATGGGGCCTTTGTGTCCACCCGCTCTGCCAGTTCCTTGGATAACTCCCGTTCCTTCTTCTCCTTCAGCCACACCTTGGAGCCCAGCTGATCGATGATCGGCAATGTTATATTTCTTCCTATCTCCCAATCCAATATCAATCCCTGATGCTGCCTGTCCTCCGGTAAATATCCGATTCCGAGCTTCATTGCATCCTGTGGACATTGGATCTTGACCTTTTGTCCGTTTAAGAATACCTCTCCCTCATCTGCCTTTTCCAGTCCGAATACCGTCTCACACACTTCTGTTCTTCCGGCGCCGACCAGTCCGGTCAATCCTAAGATTTCACCCTTTCTGACATTGAATGATACATCTTTAAAATATCCTATTCTGCTCAGATGCCTGACGCTTAGGACTTCCTCACCGAGTTTCACATCCGGCTTCGGAAACAGATCCTTGATTTCACGTCCGACCATAGCCTTGATCAGATCGTCATTGGTAATGCCGTTCACATCATAGCAGCCGATATACTTAGAATCCCGAAATACAGTAACTCTGCTTGCCAGACGGTACATATCTTCAAAACGATGCGAAATGAATATGATGGATGCTCCCTCATCGCGAAGCTTCTCTGTAATCTTGTACAATTCCTCAGACTCTCTCTTTGTAAGTGCTGCGGTCGGTTCATCCATAATGATGATTCTGGCCTTCATGGAAAGTGCCTTGGCAATCTCTACCATCTGCTGTTGTGCTACACTCAGTGTGCCCATCTCATCCGTTGCACTGAAGTCAGCACTCAGTTCTTTCAGCAATTCCCCTGCCGCCGCATGCATTTCTTTCCATTGCAGCTTTCCGGCCTTCGTCTTCTCATGTCCCATAAATATATTTTCGGTTACGGACAAATGCGGATAAGATGTTACATGCTGGTAAATAGCAGCAATTCCTGCCGCCTGTGCTTCTCTCGGCCCCTTGAATGATACCGGTTTCCCATCCAGAAACATCTCTCCCTCTTCAGCCTTATGTACACCCGTAATCACCTTAATGAAGGTTGACTTGCCGGCACCGTTCTCTCCCATCAGGGCATGAATCTCGCCCGGTTTTAATTGGAAATGTACATTATCCAGTGCTTTGACACCCGGGAATATCTTTGTGATTCCTTTTAGCTCAAGAACATATTCTGACACCGCAATTCTCCTTTCGATATTGTGAAACAAAATGTTGTTTTGTGTCTCTTTTTGTTTTTTTATTTGTTTTTTCAATCTCTAGATTCAGTTTATCACCAACATCCCAAATAAGAAATCGTAATTTTTTCCGAATCGGGTAATATTTTTCGATGTTCAATCCCTCTTGTAATTTTAGAAAAGGTCGTCTACAATAAGACTACGATGAGAAAAAAGCAATATGGAAACTATTTTCCGGAGGTACGACATGCGATTATTGATTGTGGATGATGAAGACTTAACACGTGAAGGGCTTGTGTCCAGCATTGATTGGTCAGCCCTGAATATCAACTATATATATCAGGCAGACGACGGCCTGAATGCCTTGTCAATGGTTCAGAAGTATATGCCCGAAATCATTCTGAGCGATGTCCGCATGCCCCGAATGAGCGGTATCGAGATGGCAGAACGCGTGCAGGAAATCTCACCTGATTCCAGCGTCATCTTTATGAGCGGCTACTCGGACAAGGAGTACTTAAAAGCTGCCATCAAGCTAAAAGCGATCCGTTACGTTGAAAAGCCTATCAATCCCGATGAAGTCATCGATGCTGTCAAGGAAGCCATTGCACATTTCGAGATGAAACAGATCACCAATGATTCCCTGCATCATCACAAGCGAGAGCTTGCCTTTCAGCTTGCCCAAAGCCTGCTGTATCCTGTTGAACAGGAGGAGTCTCTGAACAAAGCATTGTCATCGCTGGGGATTCAGACCGACGCTGCAACCTCCTATACGACTGTTATGGCTAAATTTGCCGAAAGCCTCACCGATGTTTCCAAACGCACCATTGAGGAAACTGTCACCACTTTGTCCGAAACAGCAGCACGCCTGAACAGTTCGCTGGTTTACACCACAAAGCAGGACGAGTATCTGATCCTGCATTTGATCATCAATTACAGGGATGTCAAGTATTGTCTGCATGAAATCGTAAGTATGCTCATCACTGCCTTGACAGAAACAGAGAAGTTCTTCATTGCAGTCGGCAGAACCGTTCATACGCCGCGTGAAATCTATGAATCCTATCAATCTGCGGTTATTTTGCTGCAAAGCTCCTTTTTCTTCGAATACGGCAGCACCCTGACCTATGATGATGAACATGATTCCGCAGATGCTCACCATAATGACAGCAATGCACTACTTTCCAAGACTGCTGCCGAACTGACTGAGCTGCTGATGGCAGAAGATGCAGACTCTCTGCATGCATTGCTTGATACTGTCTATCAGTCTCTTCATAATTCCCGCAGTATACTTGCCAATCAGGCAAAAGATCTGTACTATAAGTTATTTATGGCAATTCATGATGCCGCTCTCAATCTGCATATCCATCTGAAGGATGATGAAGACTTTGATACGATACTCGATTATATTTCACACAGCGATACCCTGTCGGCTTTACATGCACGCCTGACCGAAAAAACAGATCTGTTCCTGTCCATGAATCAGATCGAGGAAGACGAGACCTCAACCGTCTTTCTGATCAAGGATTTTATTTCCAGACACTATGCGGATGAAACGCTGTCTGTCAAGGACATCAGTGAACAGGTTTTTCTCTCTCCTTCCTATGTATGCACAGTATTTAAGAACGAAACCGGTCTGACTCTGAACCAGTATCTGACGCAATACCGTATCGAGCGTGCCAAAAAGCTGCTTCAGGATCCCCGTTATAAGATCAATGATATCTCCTCCAAGGTCGGCTACAATGACGGAAATTATTTTGGCAAGACCTTCAAAAAAATAGTGGGCTTGTCCCCTTCAGAATATCGGGAGCAGAACATAAGATGAAAAAGCAAATCCGACAACTGTTTCATTACTATTTAAATGATGTGAAATTACAGAAGAAGTTCCTGATTTCACATCTGATTCTTGTGCTGCTTCCCACGCTGGTCATTGCAGTCCTGTTATACAGCCAGTTGTCTAACATCATGCTCTCCAATACGATCAAATCCGAGCAGAACCTGTCCAAGCAGACGGTGAACAACATTGAAAACATCATTGATGTCGTTCAGTCCGCTTCCTCTGCGGTAACAGAAAATGATTTCTTCAAGAAATCCCTCTACTATTCCGCACATGATCTGCAGCACAATCTCTATTATAACGAGGATTTCAAAGCCGAGGCCGTTGCCTTTTTGAATAAGACCTCTTCTTTTGTGGATTTTTCCACAATCTCTACAATTAAGATCTATGTAGACGAGCGCCTTGAGCCTCTGGTTGAAAATCTGAATACAAAACCATACAACATCTATAAAGATATGAACGCTGTCAAGGGTTCCTATTGGTATGGTATCTTTGCCAGCACAGATAAGCAGTCACTGGTATGTCCCACGCTCTATCTGACTCCCACTGAGAAACGGGATTACGGAGAACTTGCCATCATCCGCAAAATCAACTATATCATCAACGGCGAAGAAACATCCGCCTATGTAGCCGTCTATTTCAATAAGGATACCGTTGATTCCGTCCTGCGTGAAAATATGTCCATCGCAGACAGTTCCAGTATCCTGCTCAACGAGCGAGACTCCATCATCTCCTCTTCCAACTCCTACATATCTGGCAAATATCTTGTGTATTATAAGGACGTCATGGCAAAGTGTCCGAATGCAAATAACTATAAGGTAGTCAGTTTCGGAAGAGAG
>CAZWXS010000027.1:0-31569 GCA_964638005.1 uncultured Lachnospiraceae bacterium | reverse complement strand
TACGTCCGGATAATCATACAAATGGTGAACAAGATACAGATATTGTACTGACAACTGTGGAGATCATTCGTATGATCAGGCAGGTAGGTATCAAATTTGAAGAGTTGGATGGTGAAGCCCCCGATATGCCATTTGGAATGGCATCCGGCGGAGCAGCGATCTTTGGCGTGACCGGAGGCGTGACAGAAGCGGTTCTTCGTCATTTATCTGAGAAGCATGTACATAGTACATTATCTGAAATTAAATACAGTGGTGTCAGAGGAACTGAGAATTTCAAGGAAGCTACAGTGATGTTAGGGGATCGAGAGGTTAAGATTGCAGTGATACATGGCTTGGCGAATGCAGGCCGTCTGCTGGACAGAATCAAAGCGGGAGAAGCATATTATGATTTTGTTGAGGTCATGGCATGTCGAAGAGGATGTATCCTTGGTGGAGGACAGCCGCTTCCGATGGGGCCGCGAACCCGTGCTGCCCGTACAGAGGGCATCTATCGTGTAGATAAACAGTCCCAGATTAGATTTACGGATGATAATCCCGTATTGTCACAAATATATGAGGATGTAATCTGTGGAAAGGAACATAAACTTTTACACCGTGCAAAATAGTTAAGAGATTATTAGGAGGAAAAAGTATGTCACAACCGATATTAGTTATCATGGCAGCAGGGATGGGGAGCCGTTATGGCGGATTGAAGCAAATTGATCCTGTAGATCAAGAAGGAAATAAAATCATAGATTTTTCGATTTATGATGCAGTTAGAGCAGGCTTTAAGAAAGTAATCTTTATTATTAAGAGAGAAAACGAGGCTGATTTCAGAACTTGCATAGGAGATGTAGTCAAGGAATATATTGATGTGGAATACGCATATCAGGAGTTAAGTGATATTCCTGTAGGCTATTCAATTCCTGAAGGACGTATCAAGCCATGGGGAACAGCACATGCCATTTTAAGCTGCAGAAATGTCATTGACGGACCATTTGCTGTTATTAATGCAGATGATTATTATGGAAGAGAAGCATTTCGTGTTATCTATGAATATCTTGCAAATACAACGGATGATGAAAAATACCGTTATGCTATGGTTGGCTATGAACTTGGAAATACACTGACCGAAAATGGATATGTATCCAGAGGTGTCTGCGAAACAGATGCCAATTCTTATCTGACTGATATCGTAGAGAGGACGCATATTGAGAAGACTGCTTCAGGTGCAGCATTTACAGAGGATGGTACACATTATACCGATATTTCTGTTAATAGTGCGGTATCTATGAATATGTGGGGATTTTCTAAGAGCTTTATGAAGGAAGCAGGCGCAGCGTTCGCAGAGTTTTTGGAGCAGACTGTTCCGGAGAATCCGCTTAAGGCAGAATGTTATCTTCCGGCAGTGGTAGACGGATTGTTAAAGGCCGGAAAAGCGACGGTCAAGGTGCTTCATTCTAAGGATAGATGGTTTGGTGTCACCTATAAGGAAGATAAACCGTTCGTCATGGAATCCATTGCCGCTCTCAAAGCCCAAGGTGTATATCCCACCAAACTGTGGAACTGATTAGCAATATCATTATCAATGAAATATCTGTTCATAGTCGTACTTCATTGAATAGTCGTACATGTTGATTAAGGTATCATAGTAGGTATCTTTGGTCAGTTCATGATTTCCGTCGCGCATGGACTCATACATGAGATAGCTGATATCCTGTGAAAAATGAGAATAATCTCTGTAATTGTCGAGATTCGTGATAATGTCTGTATCATCTTGAAAATAGAAGATACGGACATTTTCATATTCAAATAAGTGTTCAAATACATTGATCATTGCAGATATTTCTGCAGCAGTTTCACCACGTCGGGTAGAGTCATCCCAGAAAAGGATGCTGTACGGGGGACAGTAAAAATAGAACTCGACCTCCGGATGCGATTCAATATACGGGGCGATGGACTCGACGAAATGGTTGCTGTAATCCATATAGGTGTCATAATTTTTTTCAGGTAAAGTCTTTATGCTTCTTTGTGTATTGTAAATGCCAAGAACGGTTGCTTTGTTGAACTGGTATTGATCAGCCCATGAATAGGCATTGTCTGCATTGAAATGTTCCCATTTATTATTAACCAGAAACTCAGGCAGATACTCGAACAAGACATCTTTGTTCCAGATATAGTAGACATCGTTGATGTAGTTGTGATCGGATAAGTAGTAGGGAATGGTAGTTGGATAGTCACCGGGTACATTGGTGAGCAGATAAGTATCCAGCGAAAAAAGGATATTTTTCACATTGTCACGCTGCAATACTTCGTTGAACATCACATCATAATCGTCGAAATGAGCACCCTGCAGACATAACTTAACACATTTTTCACCGAAGACACCATCTTCAAACCAAGATTCCTTGAAATTTTCACTCATTGAAGAGCCGATGAGAGCTGTATCGTAGTCCATATTGCGGGCAACTCCGATGAGTGCATAACGCTCTTCGGTCTCAACTGCAGCCAATTTACCCAAAGGTGCATGATAATGGATAAACGGATCCACAACAATGACAACTGCTGCGATTGCAAGCAGTATGCCAATAAGCCATGCAATTGTGGTGTAGGTGTATTTTTTCATAGTGTGGTACTCCTGTGGACAAAATTAGAAATTAACATAAAGGAATGTGCCGACTTCTGAGAAGGACAGTATGGACCAGATCAGAAGAAGGACTGTAATAAACATTGTGCGTTTATTGGGTTTAAAGGAAGATACTCTTTCCTGAGTGTTCTTCAGGCAGGTTCCTGCAATTAAGGAAAAAACCATGAAGATTATGAGGAGAGTACCGCCTGTATAGTATACGGAAAGCGGGCTGTAGTGCAATACGATTTTCTGGATCATGTTGAACTCGCTTGGCAGTACAGTTGCAATCATGTCTGCAGATAAGGAAGTAAACTGAAATGAAATCAACTGCTGCAGCATCATATTAGCATAAGTAATCGTCTCTGCCCTAAAGTATACCCATGCAATATTGACGAAAGCAAAGGTCCCAAACCACCTTAAGAAGGAGGGTACTTTTACCATGAAATTCTTGCACAACTTACTTAGGCAGATGCCGATGCCGTGCAGGATGCCCCAGAAGATAAAAGTAAAGGCGGCACCATGCCATAGACCGCTGAGCAGGAAAATCAAAAACATATTCAGATAGGTTCTTATTTTTCCTTTGCGATTACCGCCGAGCGGGAAGTAGACATAGATACGGAAGAAACGCGTCAGAGTGATATGCCAACGTTTCCAGAACTCATCGATGGATTTCGCCTTATAAGGTGAGCTGAAGTTTTCAACCAGATCTATATGCAGCATCAGGCAGATACCGGATGCCATATCACAATATCCGCTGAAATCAAAGTAAATTTGTAATGTATATGCTAGGATGATAATCAATGCATTAAGAGTTCCGAGAGAGGGGATATTAATATAGCCCCAGTCAACGATGGAACCGAGATTATCCGCAAGTAGCATTTTCTTGGCAAGACCAAAGGAAAAGGCAAGCAGACCTTTGGACATATATTCATAATCTATGGATTTGCGATTTTGGTCATTAAACTGTGGAATGAGTTCATGATGAAAAGCAATCGGACCCTGTGTAATCTTTGGGAAGAAAGAAACAAAGAGTGCATAATCCAATACGCGGTATCGCATGGAGGAGTCACAATAACTGTCCACAAGAAAGGCAATCTGCTGGAAGGTAAAGAAACTGATGCCAAGAGGCAACAGCAGATTTCTGATGAGCAGAGAGGTTCCGAGATATTGATTGAGTGTGGCGGAGAAGAAATCAAGGTATTTGAATACGAGCAGTGACGCCAGATTCAAAGTGATGCCGAAAATCAAGACCGTCTTTTTTATGAGCAGACTCTCGATGCGATCAAAAAGAAGCACCAGAAGATAGTTGACTACGATGCTGATCAAGATGACAGGCAAAAAGGCAATGTTCGTATATGCATAAAACCACAATGACATACCAAGCAGAAATAACTTGGCAAAGTCATAGTGGTTCGTCTTGTTGATTGCATAATAGCCGATTACCGTGACCGGTAAAAAGACCAGTACAAACAGAAAAGAATTAAATATCATATTTCTCTCCGCAGAAGTAGTTCTCTATTTACCTTGCTGTTCAAGTGCTGCTGCAACTAAACCTTTAAACAGCGGATGTGGCCTGTTCGGTCTTGATTTGAGTTCCGGATGTCCCTGCGTTGCAACGAAGAAAGGATGCTCTGGCAGCTCGCACATTTCTACTATGCGGCCATCAGGTGAAATGCCGGAAAGCAACATGCCATGTTCTGATAATACTTCTCTATATTCGTTGTTGACTTCGTATCTGTGTCTGTGTCGTTCGTGAATGGTTTCCGCACCATATAGGGCATATGCCTTGGAATTCTTATCAAGTACACATGGATAAGCACCGAGCCTCAGAGTTCCGCCGATGTCCTCAATATCATTCTGATCAGGCATCAATGCAATCACAGGATGGGAAGTGGTCGGATTGAGTTCAATGCTGTGAGCATCTTCATAACCGATGACATTTCGTGCATATTCTACAATAGAGAGCTGCATACCAAGACATATTCCAAGGAATGGTATATTCTTTGTCCGTGCATACGTGATTGCTTTGATCATACCCTCAATACCACGGTCGCCAAAACCGCCGGGAACCAGTATACCGTCTGCGTGTTCAAGCAATTCGCAGACATTTTCCTCCGTTACATTCTCGGAATCGACCCATTCTATATGAACGGTTGCACTGTTGGAAATGCCTCCGTGTTTAAGTGCTTCTACGACAGATATATATGCATCATGCAGCTGCGTATATTTTCCTACAAGGGCAATGGAAACCTCTTTGGTAGGAGTTTTTAATGCCTGCACCATCTGTGTCCAGTCGGAAAGGTCGGGTTCGCGACATTCTAACCCTAGGCATTCACATGCTACCTGTGCCAATTGTTCCTGCTCCATGGCAAGAGGCGCTTCATAGAGATATTCAACATCCAGATTCTGTAGGACATGAGAACTTGGGACATTACAGAATAAGGCAATCTTGTCTTTGATCTGTTTGTTCAGGGGATGCTCGCTGCGGCATACGATGATATCGGGCCATATTCCCATACCTTGAAGTTCTTTGACGCTTGCCTGTGTAGGCTTTGTCTTCATTTCTTGAGAAGCGCGCAGATATGGAATCAAGGTCACATGAATCAGAATTGCATTTTCATGTCCGACATTATGTTGAAACTGACGGATTGCTTCCAAGAAGGGCTGACTTTCAATGTCACCGACTGTGCCGCCGACCTCGATGATGGCAATATGCATATCATCATCTGTGGTGTTTCTATAGAAACGGCTTTTGATTTCATTTGTAATGTGAGGGATGACCTGAACCGTTGTGCCGCCGTAGTCACCGCGACGTTCCTTCTGCAGTACGGACCAGTAAATCTTACCGGTCGTAACGTTGGAATTCTTATCGAGACTTTCGTCAATGAATCTCTCGTAATGTCCGAGATCCAAGTCTGTTTCGGCACCATCATCCGTGACAAATACTTCACCATGCTGAATCGGGTTCATGGTTCCCGGATCGATGTTGATATAAGGATCGAATTTTTGCATCGTGACCTTATAATTTCTAGCTTTGAGCAATCGACCTAAAGATGCGGCAGTGATTCCTTTACCCAGTCCGGAAACAACGCCGCCTGTTACGAAAACATATTTAACCGGCATAACACCAACCTCCATAAACGCGCACAAAGGCGCGAAAAATAAATGCGCACCTTTGCGCGTGAATATGTACATTGCTATTATAGTGGATAGTGAGACAAAAATCCAGTAAAAATAAAAACTTTAGAATTCCTTTACAAACTACTTATTGATTTATCTGGGAAGAATACCTATAATGAAAGAGATATTGCATGATAAGAAAATGGAGAAAATGAAATGGATGACAACATTCCCAACAATACAGGAAATAATGATAACGGTAATCATGGGAACAATAACAAAAATAATAAGAATGAACCGCCCAAGAACAAACAGACGATACTGGTGCTGCTGATTGCATCATTGGTTACGCTGCTGTTTCTTTCCTATATCAGGACGATGCTTTCCAATGCTTCGGCGCAGGAGATTTCTTATGATGAATTCATCAGTATGGTAGAGGCCGGTGAAGTAGAGAGTGTCGATGTCGGAGCGGATCAGATTACGATTACGCCGAAGCAGCAGGACAATCCGCTTATGCCGATGACATACTATACAGGTGTGATTGACGATCCGGGACGCTCAGAGAGGCTGTTGAAGGCAGGTGTTAAGTTTTCGCAGGATATTCCGGACTCTTCCGGTACCATTATGTATATACTGGTCAGCTACGTATTGCCGATCGTGCTCGTATGGGTTGCGCTCAGTTTCTTGATGAAACGTATGAATAAGGGCGGCGGTATGATGGGCGTTGGCAAGAGCAATGCCAAGATTTATGTCGAGAAGGAGACAGGAATCACCTTTAAAGATGTCGCAGGACAGGACGAAGCCAAGGAATCCTTGCAGGAAGTGGTGGATTTTCTGCACAATCCGGGTAAATATGTCCAGATAGGAGCAAAGCTGCCCAAAGGCGCATTGCTTGTCGGACCTCCGGGAACCGGTAAGACATTGCTTGCAAAGGCAGTTGCCGGTGAAGCAAAGGTTCCGTTCTTTTCGCTGGCAGGTTCCGACTTTGTAGAGATGTATGTAGGTGTCGGTGCATCCAGAGTCAGGGATTTGTTTAAGGAAGCTCAGAAAAATGCGCCGTGTATTATTTTTATAGATGAGATAGATGCCATAGGTAAGAGCCGTGACAGCCGATACGGCGGCGGAAATGATGAAAGAGAACAGACCCTGAATCAGCTTCTTTCCGAGATGGATGGTTTTGATACCTCGAAGGGTCTTCTGATCCTTGCGGCGACCAACAGGCCGGAGATATTAGATAAAGCGTTGCTCAGACCGGGTCGATTTGATCGAAGGATCATCGTAGACAAGCCGGATCTGAAGGGCAGACTGGATACATTGAAGGTACATTCCAAGGATGTGCTGATGGATGATACGGTAGATTTGGATGAAATCGCACTGGCTACGGCAGGTGCTGTAGGATCTGATCTTGCAAATATGATCAATGAGGCAGCAATCAATGCGGTCAAGTGCGGCAGGAATGTTGTTACGCAGCCGGACTTGCTGGAATCTATAGAACTTGTTATGATGGGCAAGGAAAAGAAGGACAGCATCATGACACCGGAGGAGAGAAAGATCGTATCCTATCACGAGATCGGTCATGCGCTTGCAAGTGCGCTGCAGAAAAATACAGAGCCCGTGCAGAAGATTACAATTGTACCGCGTACGATGGGTGCGCTGGGTTATGTGTGGTATGTGCCGGAAGAAGAGAAGCATCTGCGTAATAAGAAGGAACTGGAAGAGCAGATCGTATCCTGTCTGGCAGGCCGTGCAGCAGAGGAATTGATTTTCGAGTCTGTTACCACGGGTGCATCCAATGACATCGAGAAAGCTACCGATATCGTAAGGGCAATGGTGACACAGTACGGTATGTCTGATAAGTTCGGACTGGTGAAGTTGGAATCCGTAGAGGACAAATACCTGAGCGGCAGAACCGTAATGGAATGTTCGGACGCAACCGCAGCACAGGTAGATGCGGAGATTATGAAGATTCTTGACGTCGCATATCAGAAGGCAAAGGAATTGCTGAAGGAAAACAAAGGATTGCTTGATCAGCTGGCAGAATACCTGATTGAAAAGGAGACCATCACGGGTAAAGAATTCATGAAGATATTCCGCAAGGAGAAGGGCTTGCCCGACCCGGTGGAAGAAAATCAAGAAGAGCTTCGAGAAGAAAGCAAAGAAGAACTTCAAGAAGACATCCACGAAGAACTTCAGGAAGACAGTCAGGAAGAAAATCAAGAGGATAATATTTAAACTTTGAAAAAGAAGTCATATGTTGTATAATAGGAAAGACTTGAGTAGTTCAAATGCTCAAGTCTTTCGTTCTGAATAAGGGCTGTTAGCGTGGAGAGACAAATGGCAAGAGATAGAGAAGAAACAACGAAAACAGGTATCAACAAAAGAGACAGGGCACTGACGGTGCTTTTGATTGTTATGTCTGCAACCATGCTTCTTCTGACGATATTCAGTCTGGTTTATTTCAGACGGCAGGTAACCAATCTTAATACGATCGAGCAAGCCGATTATAATGAATATGAGAGGCACTATGCGCTGATTGCCGATGATATGGAGAAGTCCTTTTGGGATTCCGTGTATCAGGGAACAAAGGCTGAAGGGGATGCCAGTGGCTCCTATGTAGAGCGCTTGGGCAAGAATCTGGCAGTGACCTATTCCAAAGAGGAACTGATGAATATTGCGATAGACTCTCATGTAGACGGTATTATTCTGGAGGCTGACGAGAGTGAGGAGACAACACGGCTGATCGAGCGGGCAACGGAAAACGGAATTCCCGTCGTTACGGTATTAAGTGATTGTGCAAATAGTGAACGAAAGAGTTATGTCGGTGTCAGCAACTATAATCTGGGTGGTGAATACGGAAAACAGATTATGGATCTTTTGAACGGAGAGAACCAGAAGATATTGATCCTCATGAATGTCAATACGGAGGATTCTGCCCAGAATATCATCTATACTGCCATACAGGAGACATTGGAAAAGGAAGATGTCGATATGAGCCGGATTGATCTGGGTACGGCAGCCATCAGTGATGACGGCGCATTCAGTGCGGAGGAGTCCATACGCGATATTTTTATGGATTCGGAACACTTGCCGGATATCATGATCTGCCTGAATGAGCTGAATACAACAAGTGCATATCAGGCTGTTGTTGATTATAACAAGGTAGGTCTCGTCAATATTATCGGATATTACAGTTCGGATACAATATTGAGGGCCATCGACCGCAACGTCATACAGGCAACGATTTCAGTAGATACGGAACAGATGGGCAAGTATTGCGTACAGGCGTTGGATGAATATATAGCAACGGGTCATGTCAGCGAATATTTTTCGGTAGATATTTCGCAAATTACATCGGAAAATGTCGGCGACTATCTGTCAAGTGAGGATACGGATGAAACAAAGGAAGAATAGGCGCAGAATCAATCTGACCATACAGACTAAATTAATACTTGTCTTTATCCTGACATCTGTCATTGTGTTTGTGGTGAACCTGTTCGTGTACTTTAATTTGAATCAGATGATCAGTAAGATAGAAGAGATCTATGCCAGTAATGTAAATCTGAATGAACTGACTGAGGCATTGTCAGACGTACAGCTCGGTATGACGGACTATTTGAATACCAAGAGTTCCGATGCCATTGAGCAGTATTACCGCAGCGAGCAGAATTATGCCAATCTGCTGAATGACTTGGATGTCACTACGACCAACAGTGATATGAAGCTGATGGAAAAGGGTATCAAAAATATGTCGGATACCTATCTTGCGATTACAAACGAGACAGTACAGAGCAAGCGCGGCCGAAATGTCGAGAAGTACAAGAACAGTTATGAGGAAGCCAGTACACTGTTTTCTTATATCAATACCTATATTTACAGTTTGAATAACGAACAGTTCAAGTACAATTCCGGAAATTATGAAGTTCTGCTGTCGTCACTCAAATATTCCGAGGTCATCAGTTTATCGATTCTGCTTGCAGTAGCGCTTTGCAATACAATGATCATCATCGTAATGACCCGGAGCATCACCAATCCGCTGAAGGAGCTGGCCAAGATTGCCAATGAGGTTGCAAGCGGACGTTTGGATGTTGAACTGCTCAAGATTAAATCCGACGATGAAGTAGGCGTAGTGGCTAAGGCATTTAACAAGATGATTCTCAGTATACGTGAGTACATAGAGCAGATCCGTGTCCGGATGGAGATGGAAAGCGCCATGAAGGAAAAGGAACTCATGATGACGACCCATTTGAAGGATGCCCAGTTAAAGTATCTCCAGGCACAGATCAATCCTCATTTTCTCTTTAATACGTTAAATGCCGGGGCTCAACTGGCAATGATGGAAGATGCGGACAAGACTTATGTGTATATTCAGAATATGGCGGATTTCTTTCGTTACAATGTCAAGAAGAATAACGACAGTGTTACACTCAGGGAAGAGATTGAATTGATTGACAGTTATATCTACATATTGAACGTGAGATTTTCGGGAGACATTCATTTTGAGAAAAAAGTCAACACCGATTTGTTGGATATCAAAATGCCGAGTATGATTTTGCAGCCGATTGTGGAGAACAGTGTCAATTACGGGATTCGAAATATCGAATGGGAAGGGTTGATTACACTTTCGGTATACGAGGAGGGCGACAAGGTCTGTGTCAGTATCAAGGACAACGGTGCGGGTATCTCGTCCGAAAAGATACAACAGATCATGGAAAAAGAAGTCAAGCAGTCTGAAGTGTCTGATCGCTCTAATGGGGTAGGACTTGAAAACGTAATCAACAGGCTGCAGATGTTCTTTAATGATGAAGACATCTTTACGATTCAAAGCGAAGGCGAAAATAAAGGTTCAGAGGTAATCATCAGATTACCAAAGTCAGAGAAAGAGGTTTAAATTATGTACAGAATCATGTTGGCAGATGATGAGGGAATCGTAATAGATTCTTTGAAATTTATTATTGAGAAGCACTTTGATAAAGATTGCATCATTGAATCGGCAAAGACAGGAAGAAGTGTTATAGAGCTTGCGGAGCGTTTTCGCCCGGACATTGCGTTTATGGATATTCAGATGCCCGGCATTAACGGAATCGATGCTATGAGGGAAATCGGCAAGGTGAGTCCTTCTACTATTTTTATTGTCATGTCAGCCTATGATAAGTTTGATTATGCAAAGGAAGCTATCAATCTAGGTGTATTGGAATATCTGAACAAGCCGGTGGAGCAGACGAAGATTGTCGAAGTATTGAAGCGGGCAATGAAAATGATAGATGATGAACGTGAAAAGCGCAGCGAAGATTTGCTGATTCGAGAAAAGATGGAAACTGTAGTTCCGATCATCGAGAATGGTTTGATCTATTCTGTTTTGTTTCAGGAGCATTTTGAAGAAGATATCGAGAATTTCAAGCATCTGCTTGGACTCGAAGAGGACTATGGGTATATGGCGGTGCTTGTCTGCGGAGAGTCGCAAGAAGGAAATTATATGACAAATGCGGTTGGCAGCGGTATTCGCGCTCAAAATGAATATCATGAGGTTCGTGAGATTATCAGAGAATTCTTTGCATGTATTACCAGTTCCGTCATGGCAAATAAGATTGCAATCTTTATTCCGTGTAAGGAAGACCGGACATTGGATTACAATGAGCGTATTGAAGTCATTGAAAAGGCAAGGGAAATGTCCCGAAAGTTAAAAAAGCGGCTGGAGATACAGTTCAGAGTGGGCATTGGCTCTGTAAGACGCCTGAATGAAGCCATGACCTCTTATCAGGAGGCACTTACTTCCCTTGTGAATACAACAGGTACGGTAGCACATGTGGATGACTTGCCCTTGGTGTGTGATTATGAGGCAGATTACCCGATCGATGTGGAAAAGACGATTTTTGACCGGACGGAAAAAGGGGATGTAGACGGAGCAACCACACATGCCAATCGATTCTTCGACTGGATGCTGGAGACTTACGGGGATTATATGACGGATATCAAGCTGAAATGTCTGGAATTTGTGCTATGGGCTGAGCATGTAGCTTATGAGACAGGTGGAATGACATACCAGTTCAGATCACGTCAGGACTATCTTCCCACGTTGATGTCCATACAGAATTATGATGAGCTGCGTACATGGTTCATATCAAAAGTCAGTGAGGCCAGTAGAAACGTCACTTCCAAAAAGGAAGAACAATCCAGTGGTGTTGTTGCAAAAGCAAAGAACTATATAGACACTCACTATAACAGAGACATCTCTTTAGATGATGTGTCACGCGAAGTGGAGATCAGCCCGTACTATTTCAGCAAGCTGTTTAAAGAAGAGACGGGAGAAAATTTTATCGAGTATGTGACCAACATACGAATTGAAAAAGCGAAGGAACTGCTTGAAAAGACGGAATACAGCATGAAGGAAATCTGCGGAGAGATCGGATATGCAGACCCCAATTATTTCAGCCGGATTTTCAAGAAAAATGTCGGAGCAACACCCACGGAATATAAGGAGGGGAACAGTTGATGAAAGACAGGAGATACATAGGTATTGTCATGATAATACTCATGCTGTTGTCTTTAACAGGCTGCAGCAAAAATGAAACTACCGATGAAGAAAAGGTTGTAGAGGATGAAGAAATGCTTCAGATCGGTATGAGCTTTGATTCTTTTGTAATCGAAAGATGGCAGAGGGACAGAGATGTATTTGTGGCAGCGGCAAAGGAACTGGGCGCGGAGGTCAATGTACAGAATGCGAACGGCGAAGTAGAAGAGCAGATTGCCCAGATAGAGTACTTTATTGACCGCAAGGTGGATGTCATCGTAGTCATTTCGATTGATGGAGAGAAACTGGTATCTTCTGTTGCGAAGGCCAAGAGAGCAGGGATCAAGGTGATTGCTTATGACAGACCGATTAAATATGCAGATTCGGATCTGTACATTTCATTTGACAATGAAGCAGTTGGCCGAATGATGGCAGAAGCTCTGTGCGCAAAGCTGCCAAGCAGGAGCAAGATCATCATGATCAGCGGTCCTACTGCAGACAGCAATGTTGCAATGGTAAATACCGGCTTTGAGAGTGTCGTAAATCGTAACATGGACGAGATCATAGATATCACTTATGCAGAAGGCTGGAGAGCTGAGGAGGCATATAATTATATCAATGATCATGTTGCGACAGTTGCGGAGGCAAATGCAATCATGTGCGGCAATGACAATCTGGCGGGTCAGGCCATCAAGGCATTGTCGGAGAGACGTCTTGCAGGGAAGGTTCTGATCGTCGGACAAGATGCAGAGCTGGAAGCCTGTCAGAGAATCGTAGAGGGCACACAGCTGATGACAGTATATAAGCCTGTTGAGAAGCTGGCTAAGACAGCTGCAGAGTATGCAGTCAAATTGGCAAAGGGTGAAGATATTGGCGTCAGTGAAACCTATCAGGAGGGCGCCTATGATATTCCGTGTGTCACTCTGGAGCCTATTAAGGTGACAAAGAGCAATATGGATGAGGTGATCATTGACAGCGGATTCCATCTGAGAGAAGATGTTTATATGAATGTTTCGGAATAGAAACAAAACAGGCGAAACTGCAAGAAAATGCTAGCACAAAAAGCAAAAATGTGCTAGCATTTTTGTTTTCGTCTTATACGAAAATGAAAATATGAAGAAGTTGACAAATATGTACTATTGTAAGTGTGATATAGTTCACTTGTAGCAAGTAACAAACCAATTCAAAGGGAGGATTTTGAAATGAAAAGAAAATTACTTAGCGCAATCCTTAGTGTAGCAATGGTAGCAACATTACTCGCAGGATGCGGAAACAGTGCAGCATCAACAGAAGCAGCAGCACCCGCAGCAGAAGAAGCACCTGCAGAAGATGCAGCACCTGCAGCAGACGCAGCAGGCGGACTTGTTGGTGTAGCAATGCCTACAAAAGATTTACAGCGTTGGAACCAAGACGGTGAAAACATGAAGACACAGTTGGAAGCAGCAGGATATACAGTAGATCTTCAGTATGCTAACAACGACGTAGCTACTCAGGTTTCAGTACTTGAGAACATGATCGCTAACGGATGTCAGTTACTCGTTATCGCTTCTATCGACGGTAGCGCTCTTGGAACAGTTTTGGATAAGGCTAAAGAAGCAGCTATCCCGGTTATCGCATATGATCGTCTGATCATGAACACAGATGCTTGCTCATACTATGCATCATTTGATAACTACAAGGTTGGTACAATGCAGGGCGAATACGTTAGAGATGCATTAAAGCTTGATACTGAAGCAGGTCCTTTTAACGTAGAGTTCTTCGCAGGCGATCCTGGTGACAACAATGCTATCCTGTTCTTTGACGGTGCTATGGATGTTCTTAAGCCTTACATCGACGAAGGTAAGATCGTAGTTCAGTCAGGTCAGAAGGAATTTGCAGATTGTGCAACAGCTTCATGGTCAACAGAGAATGCACAGAGCAGAATGGAAAACATTATTTCTTCATACTACGCTGATGGCACATTGATCGATGCAGTTTGCTGCTCAAACGATTCTACATCACTTGGTGTACAGAATGCATTAGAGAGCTCATACAATGCTGAATGGCCTGTAATTACCGGTCAGGATTGTGATATCGCTAACATGCCTAACGTTATTGCTGGTAAGCAGTCAATGTCAGTATTCAAGGATACTCGTGATCTTGCAGCTAAGACAGTTGAGATGGTTGACGCTATCATGAAGGGCGGAGAAGCTCCTGTTAACAACACAACAGATTACAACAACGGTGTTATGGTAGTTCCTTCATACCTCTGCGATCCTAAATTCGCTGATAAGGATAACTACAAAGAACTGTTGATTGATTCAGGCTACTATACAGAGGATCAGTTGGCTCAGTAATCGGCTACAAAACAGAGTTATTCTGAAAGATTTGAATATACAGGCGGGTATCATCCCGCCTGTTGTATTCTGAAAAAAATGTAATTCTTGAACCTTAATTAAAAATTTGTTACATTAGTATTGGAGAAAGATTCGTATTGGGATTGATTTAGATCTTTGGGAGGGATACAATTGGCTAAAATAATATTGGAAATGAAGAATATCACCAAAACCTTTCCCGGCGTCAAAGCACTTGACAATGTTAACTTTAAGGTGGAAGAGGGCGAGATACATGCTCTTGTAGGTGAAAATGGTGCAGGCAAGTCAACGCTGATGAACGTACTCAGCGGTATCTATCCACATGGCACCTATGAAGGAGATATCATATACAAAGGGGAAGTATGTAACTTCCAGACCATCAAGGATAGCGAGAAGAAGGGCATCGTTATCATCCATCAGGAATTGGCCCTTGTACCATACCTAACGATCGGAGAGAATATGTTCCTCGGAAATGAAAGAGGAAAGGCATCATCGATCGATTGGGATGAAACATACGGAAAAGCGAATGAATATCTGAGGACGGTAGGCTTGCAGGAGTCATCCCGTACCCTGATTAAGGATATAGGAGTCGGAAAACAGCAGCTGGTAGAGATCGCCAAGGCACTTGCCAAGAAAGCGCAGCTATTGATACTGGATGAGCCGACATCATCCTTGAACGAAGCAGATTCACAGGCATTATTGGACCTGCTGTTGCAGTTCAAGAAGGAGGGGATGACATCGATCATCATCTCCCATAAGCTGAACGAAGTATCCTATGTAGCGGATAAGATCACGATTCTTAGAGACGGAGCTACGATAGAGACACTGGATAAAGGACAGGAAGCCATAGATGAGGAACGGATCATCAAGGGCATGGTAGGTCGAGAGTTGACGGATCGCTTCCCGAAGAGAGAGAAGAGCAATATCGGAGAAGTGAGCATGGAGGTCAAGAACTGGAGCGTATACCATCCACTCTATACAGAGAGAAAGATGGTGGATGACGTATCGATGACGGTTCGCAAAGGAGAAGTAGTCGGCATCTCAGGATTGATGGGAGCGGGACGTACGGAGCTGGCGATGAGCGTGTTCGGAAGAAGCTATGGAACGAATATCAGCGGAGAGCTCTACATCAACGGAGAGAAGGTAGAATTACATAATCCGAAGCAGGCGATCGAGCATAAGCTGGCATATGTCACAGAGGACAGAAAAGGAAACGGACTGATCTTGTCGAATCCGATCCGAGTGAATACGACGTTGGCGAATCTGGAAGCGGTAAGCAACAGGTCAGTCATCGATAAGGATAAGGAAGTAGCGGTAGCGGGCGAATACAAAGAGAAGTTAAAGACGAAGTGCCCGACGATCGAACAGAATGTAGGGAACCTGAGCGGTGGAAACCAGCAGAAGGTATTGTTAGCGAAATGGATGTTTGCAGATCCGGATATCTTGATCCTGGATGAACCGACGCGAGGAATCGATGTCGGAGCGAAATATGAGATCTATTGCATCATCAATAACCTGGTAGCAGAAGGAAAGTCAGTCATCATGATATCATCGGAATTGCCTGAGATACTCGGAATGTGTGATCGGATCTATATCATGAATGAAGGAAAGATGGTCGGCGAGCTGGGCAGAGAAGAGGCAACACAGGAAGTAATCATGTCCCACATTTTGAAATCGAGCAAAGGAGAATAGACAATGGGTAAAGTGGTAAGCGTATTAAAGAAAAATACAATGGTTATTGCGTTAGTCGTCGTAGTAGTTTTCTTCACTCTGGCTACCGGAGGAAAGATGATACTGCCGCAGAATATCAGTAACCTGATTCATCAGAATGCATATGTATTTGTTCTTGCAACAGGTATGTTGCTATGTATCTTAACCGGTGGTAACATTGACCTTTCGGTCGGTTGTGTAGTATGTATCTCGGGAGCCGTTGGCGGATCGCTTATGGTTCAGCAGGGAGTCAGTCCGGCACTTGCAATTCCGGTCATGCTGCTTACAGGTATTGCAATCGGTATATGGCAGGGGTTTTGGATTGCTTATGTGAGGATTCCACCCTTTATTGTTACATTGGCGGGCATGTTGATTTGGAGAGGACTTTCTAATGTTATTTTACAGGGTCTTACTTTGGCTCCGTTCCCGGACAGCTATTTAGCTATGTTTAATAATTTCATACCGGACGTTTTCACGAATATTAACCTTGTTTATAAAGGTGACAGACTTAATATAACATGTTTGGTAATCGGATTTATTGTGTGCTTTGCTTATATCATCATACAACTTAGAAGCAGAATCAGTAAGGCAAAAAAGGGATATGAGATTGACAAGACTTCGGCGATGGTCGCAAAAATGATTATCATTTGTGCAGTTGTACTGTTTCTGGCTTTCCAATTGTCGCGTTATAAGGGAATTCAGTGTATGCTTCTCTGGATAGTGGGAGTTCTGTTAGTTTATACATACATTACGAGAAAAACCGTTATCGGTCGTCATCTCTATGCTGTCGGTGGTAATGAAAAGGCAACAAAGTTATCAGGTATCAATACCAATAGAATCTATTTCTTCGCATACCTGAATATGGCCTTTCTTGCAGCAGTAGCGGGTATGATTACGGCAGCGCGTCTGAATTCCGCAAATCCTACGGCGGGTGTCAACTATGAAATGGATGCAATTGGTGCTTGTTTCATCGGTGGTGCTTCCGCATATGGCGGAACAGGATCGACAGGCGGTGTTGTAGTCGGAGCTTTGCTGATGGGTGTTATCAACCAAGGTATGATTATCATGGGTGTAAACGCGAACTGGCAGAAGGTAGTAAAGGGCGGCGTTCTGTTGCTGGCAGTCATCTTCGATGTTTTATCCAAGAAAAAAGACAAATAAATTATGACTTTCAAAAGAGACCTGTTTGCGAATATATGCGTCAGGTCTTTTTTTGCGCTTGGACAGAATTCATGGTATCATATTAAGCGGAATATAGTTTTGTCTGTGAGGGATTTGCATGTTTGATATTGAGGAAGAATTAAAGAAACTGCCGCAAAAACCAGGCGTCTACATTATGCATGATGAAAATGATGAAATTATTTATGTGGGTAAGGCAATCATTTTAAGAAATCGTGTCCGTTCCTATTTTCGGGAAAGTACAAATAAAACAGCAAAGATTCAGAGAATGGTGTCCAAGATCAAACGCTTCGAATATATTGTTACGGATTCGGAACTGGAAGCGCTGGTACTGGAGAACAATCTGATCAAAGAGCATCAGCCGAAATACAATACGATGCTTAAGGATGATAAGACATATCCTTATATCAAGGTTACTACGGGAGAGGAATATCCGAGAGTGCTGGTCACCAGAGAGCAGAAGAAGGACAATGCGAAATATTACGGACCTTATTCGTCTGCGGGCTCTGTCAAGGATACGGTGGAACTGCTCAGGAAGTTATACAAGCTCAGAACCTGTACGCGCAACTTCACTAACAGCAAGGAAACGGGAAAGCCTTGTCTGTATTATCATATCAACCAGTGCAGTGCTCCATGTATTCAGGCGGTTTCGAAGGAAGCATACAGAGCGTCCATAGATGAAGCTGTCGATTTTTTGGGTGGTAATTATAAGCCTATCTTGCAGGAACTGGAGAAACAGATGGAGGAAGCAGCTGAACATCTGGAGTATGAGAAAGCGAAGGAATACCGAGATCTGCTCTTTAGCGTCAAGGGAGTGGCACAGAAACAGAAGATTACGAATCACACAGGGGACGATCGTGATATCATTGCGCTTGCAACAAATGAAAATGCAGGCATCATTCAGGTTTTCTTTGTTCGCGGCGGTAAGTTGATTGGCAGGGAACATTTTTATATGACCAATATCTCAGAGAATGACAGAGGGCAGGTTATTCAAGGTTTTATTCAGCAGTTTTATGCAGGGACCCCCTTTGTGCCAAAGGAAATCTTCATTCAGGAGATAATTGAGGACAGTGAACTGATTGAACAGTGGCTTACAAAACTGCGTGGTCATAAGGTCAGAATCGTAGTACCGCAAAAAGGACAGAAGGAAAAGCTGGTTGAACTGGCAGAGCGCAACGCAGAGATCCTGCTGCGTCAGGACGAGGACAAATTAAAAAGAGAGATTGGAAAGACAACCGGAGCTCTGCGTGAAATCGCAGCATTGCTTCATATAGATGGTATTAACCGTATAGAAGCTTTTGATATTTCCAATATCAGCGGATATGAGGCAGTTGGCTCGATGATCGTATATGAAGGTGGCAAGCCGAAGAGAAGTGATTACCGTAAATTCAAGATTAAATCTGTAGAGGGACCGGATGATTATGCAAGCATGGAGGAGGTACTTGGACGCAGATTTGCACATGGATTGCAGGAACTCGCCGAGATAAGGGACAATGAGTCACAAGAAAGCGCAGAGCAGCATGAATTGGATTTCAGGGTGGAGCAGGCGGCTAAATACGGAAAATTTACAAAGTTCCCTGATCTGATCATGATGGATGGCGGTAAGGGTCAGGTGAATGTTGCAATTCGGGTACTTAATGAGCTTGGACTTCATATTCCTGTGTGTGGTATGGTAAAGGATGACAACCATAGAACGCGAGGTCTTTATTTCAAGGATGTAGAATTGCCGATTGACAGGGGATCAGAGGGTTTCAAACTGATTACGAGGGTACAGGATGAAGCACATCGGTTTGCGATTGAATATCATCGTTCCCTGCGCAGCAAGGGACAGGTTCATTCTGTTTTGGATGATATCCCGGGGGTGGGACAGGTGCGCCGCAAGGCACTGATGAAACATTATGATTCCATCGAAGATCTGAAGAGTGCAACGGTGGATGAAATTGCAAATATACCGAGTATGAATCGGCAGGCAGCGGAGCAGATTTATTCTTTTTTTCATGCAAAATAGCATAAAATAGGGTAGTATGATAGTTGATGTTCATTCATAGGTATGTTATCATAAAAAGAGTGGGCTAAAGCAGACAAAGGAGAGGTATAGTATGGCGACAGTAGCATTGACTAAGTTAATTGAAAAGATGAAATTAGAAAATCTGACACCGGATATTGATATTTCCAGTATCAAGATCACACAGCCTGATATTAACAGACCGGCACTTCAGTTGACGGGATTTTTTGAGCATTTTGAGAGATCGCGTGTACAGATTATAGGATTTGTTGAGTATACTTATATGGAAGGTATGGACAGTGACAGAAAGCTGGAGATATTTACGAAAATGATGGATAATGAAGTAGCGATTCCCTGTTTCGTATTTTGCCGCGATTTGGCGCCGGATCCTTTGTTCATTGATGTTGCAGTCAAACACAATGTTCCTGTTCTGAGTACATCAAAATCAACATCTTCCTTTATGTCTGAAATCATCAGATGGTTGAATGTGAAGTTGGCTCCCTGCATTTCTGTACATGGTGTACTGGTTGATGTATACGGTGAGGGTGTTCTGATTACGGGAGAGAGCGGTATCGGTAAGAGTGAAGCGGCTCTGGAACTCATTAAGAGAGGACATCGTCTTGTTACGGATGATGTTGTGGAAATCAGAAAAGTCAGTGATGATACCCTCATAGGTTCTGCACCGGACATCACGCGTTACCTGATTGAATTACGAGGCATCGGTATTGTGGATGTTAAGACATTGTTTGGTGTATCCTCGGTTAAGGATACACAGTCGATCGATCTCGTCATCAAATTGGAAGAGTGGAATAAGGACAAAGAATATGACAGGATTGGGCTGGAAGAGGAATACACAGAGTATCTCGGCAATAAGATCGTATGCCACAGTATTCCGATCAGACCCGGACGTAATCTTGCCATCATCTGCGAATCTGCGGCTGTTAACTACCGTCAGAAGAAGATGGGCTATAATGCAGCAAAGGAATTATACAGTCGTGTACAGAATTCGCTGAATAAGAGAAATGAAGAAGATTAAGAACAGAAATAGGAATAGATTATAGAAAACTTTAGGAGAATATGGGATGAGCAGATATTGTTTTGGTGTGGATGTAGGCGGTACTACAGTAAAAATGGGATTGTTTAATCCGGATGGCGATTTACTGGATAAGTGGGAGATTAAGACAAGAACTGAGAATAACGGAAGCGGAATACTACCTGATATTGCGGCATCTATTCAGGAAAAAGCAGCAGAAAAAGCAATCACCAAGGAGGAAATCATAGGAGTCGGCATCGGTACACCGGGTCCCGTTGATGATGACGGAGTGGTACACAAAGCCGTCAATCTCGGTTGGGATGTTATGAATCTGGAGGAAGAACTGAGAAAACTGCTTGATGTAAATGTCAAAGCAGGTAATGACGCGAATGTTGCAGCACTTGGAGAGATGTGGCAGGGCGGCGGTCAGGGCTACAGTGACATTGTATTGGCAACGCTTGGTACAGGAGTCGGTGGCGGAATTATCGTGAACGGCAGGATACTGACAGGCTCCATAGGAGCTGCGGGTGAAATCGGACACATCCATATGGTGGATGATGAGCCGGATGAATGCGGATGCGGCAATCACGGCTGCCTGGAGCAGTATGCATCGGCCACCGGAATTGTAAGACTGGCAAACAGAAAGCTGGCATCATCAAACGCACCGTCTGTTCTGCGTGACGGAGAAGTTAATTCAAAGACTGTATTTGATGCAGTTAAGAACGGGGATGCATTGGCAATCGAGATTGCAGAGGAGTTTGGAGAGTATCTCGGCAAAGGACTTGCAGCGATTGCAGGTGTATGCAATCCGGAAATATTCGTATTGGGCGGCGGCGTTTCCAAGGCCGGACCGGTTCTGATCGAGTATGTGCAAAAATATTATCGGAAGTATGTATTTCACGGAAGCAGGGAAGCGAAGTTCGCCTTGGCGACCCTTGGCAACAGGGCCGGTATCTATGGAGCGGCAAAGCTTGTGCTGGAATCATAATCAATCATAGAAATGAGTAGGAGAACTGCTTTGAAACAGATTTCACTGGAACAGATAAGTTCCGTTATGCAACCGTCAGGGATATTTTTTGAGGAACCAATGAAGAGGCACACCACCTTTCGGGTGGGTGGCAATGCGAGTGTTTTCCTAACACCGGAGAACGAAGAAGAGTTGGCTGCGGTACTTCGTATTTTGCGTGCAAATGGTGAAGCATATTATATTCTCGGAAACGGAAGTAATCTGCTGGTCAGTGACAGTGGATATGCAGGCACGGTGGTTCAGATTTATAAGAACATGAATTCCATCACTGTAGAGAATACAATCCTGCATGTTTCTGCAGGAGCTCTCTTGTCGCAGATTGCAGCTGCAGCATGTGAGCATTCACTGCATGGAATGGAATTTGCATCAGGTATTCCTGGAACGCTCGGAGGAGCTGTTGTCATGAATGCAGGTGCATATGGCGGTGAGATGAAGCAGATTGTCCAATCGGTCAGGGTGCTGACGGAAGAGGGACGGATAGAAACAATCAGTGCTGACAGGATGGAATTCGGATACCGCACCAGTCTGATCAAAAGCAAGCCATATGTAGTGCTTGGTGCGGCGTTACAGTTGTCTGCCGGAAATCAGAACGAGATCAAGGCCGAGATGGAAGCGTTGAAGGTAAAGCGGATTGAGAAGCAGCCTCTGGAATATCCTAGTGCGGGCAGCACCTTTAAGCGGCCTGAAGGATATTTTGCAGGAAAGCTGATCATGGATGCCGGTCTCAGAGGTTTTTGCATCGGCGGTGCCGCAGTGTCGGAAAAGCACTGTGGCTTTGTGATTAACCGTGGAGATGCAACGGCAGCCGATATCATTGCACTGATTCGTCATGTGGCGGCAGAGGTGAACAGACAGTTTGGTGTAGTGCTTGAACCGGAGGTCTGTATGTTGGGAGATTTTGATTAGGTCATTGTGATTTCCGAAGAGGGGTTTCTGTATGAGATTTGTAATCGTAACAGGTATGTCAGGGGCGGGCAAGAGCACGGCGCTTAAAATGTTGGAGGATATCGGCTACTATTGTGTGGATAATCTTCCGGTCCCTTTGATTGAGAAATTTTCAGAGCTGGTATCCATGCCAAACAGTGAAACGGAGAAAGTGGCGCTGGGCGTGGATGTGCGCACGGGACAGGCATTTGAAGAATTGGAAAAAGTATTGGACAGCATGAAGATTGCGGGATTTCCGTATGAGGTGCTGTTTTTTGAGTCCTCGGATGAGGTGTTGATCAAACGTTATAAGGAAACACGACGAAGTCATCCTCTGGCAGCGGGAGACAGAATTGATCAGGGAATTGAGCGAGAAAGAGAAAAATTGAGTGATATCAAACGGCGGGCAGATTATATCCTGGATACCAGCCGGATGCTGACGCGCGAATTAAAGGCAGAACTGGATCATATATTTGTTAAGAATCAGGATTATAACAGTCTTTATGTGACGATTTTGTCCTTTGGCTTCAAATATGGCATTCCGGCGGATTCAGATCTGGTATTTGATGTGAGATTCCTGCCGAACCCGTATTACTTTGATGAAATGAAGAATAAGACCGGTAACGATCAGGTCGTATGCGAATATGTCATGGGATTTAAGGAGGCAGGTGTTTTTCTGGACAAACTGGAGGATATGCTGCAGTTTCTGATTCCGAATTACATTCTGGAAGGGAAGAACCAATTGGTGGTCTCCATCGGATGTACCGGAGGAAAGCACAGAAGTGTGACGCTTGCCAATCAATTGTATGAACGGCTCAAAAATAAAGGGGACTATGGATTGAAGGTTGAGCATAAGGATATTATGAAGGATGCGCTTAGAAAATAGTTGAGAGAGGTGTTATGATGTCCTTTTCAGGAACTGTCAAGGAAGAACTCTCAAAACAGATGGGTACTTCAAGACATTGTATGATAGCCGAAATGGCAGCAATTATTATGTGCTGCGGAAAAATTCATAAGACAGCGAATGACGGGTACAGCATTGTAATCCAGACGGAAAAACTGCTCGTTGCCAGAAAAGGCTTTACATTATTTCGAAAAACATTTAATATATATACGAATGTTTGTGTACGGACACATGCGGGCTCCGGAAAGACACCGACATATGAGGTGTCGATCACGAAAGCAAAGGATGCCGAGAAGGTTCTGATGGCAATCAAATATCTGGATGAGCAAGGCAGATACATAGCGGAAGATACCTGTGTAAGCCCGTTGGTTGTTCAGCAGGCATGTTGCCGCAGGGCATTTATACGAGGAGCATTTTTGTCAGCAGGCTCCATCAGCAATCCTGAAAAGTCTTATCATTTTGAAATAGTATGCAGTACGAATCAGATGGCAGGACAATTACAGGATGTTATGAATACTTTTTCCCTGGATGCAAAGACTGTGAAAAGAAAGCGGTATTACATTGTCTACATCAAGGAAGGAGCACAGATTGTAGAAGTTCTGAATATTATGGGCGCGCATATTGCTCTGATGGATCTTGAAAATATGCGTATTGTGAAGGAAGTACGGAATTCGGTCAATCGGCGTGTGAACTGTGAGACGGCCAATATCGGAAAGACGGTGTCGGCAGCGGTCAAGCAGCTGGAGGACATACAATATCTGATTGATGCGTCTGAATTCAAATGTCTGCCGGTGGGATTGCGCGAGATCGCACAGGTAAGACTGGATTATCCGAATGCAACACTTGCGGAATTGGGGGAACTATTAACTCCGGCTATCGGTAAGTCGGGAGTAAATCATAGATTGAGAAAGCTGAGCGAATTGGCGGACAGACTTAGAGGTCAAAAGGAGGAGTAATTATTATGATTCAGAAACCAATGAAGATTCAATTGGAGAACGGGCTTGAGGCAAGACCGGTAGCGATGTTGGTACAGGTGGCAAGTCAATATGACAGTGTCATTTATATTGAAGCTGAAGGTAAGAGGGTAAATGCCAAGAGTATTATGGGAATGATGTCGCTTGGAATGGCTAACGGAGAGGAACTGACCGTATCAGCGGATGGAACTGATGAGCAGGCAGCCATGGATGGAATTGAAACGTATTTAAGCGGTAAATAATCTTATCGAAGAGTTGAAAATAAGCGCCGATGGGCGCTTATTTTTGTGGTATACTTCATCGGGTGCATGTTCTTTTATTTGTTTTTGTAATAGAAGATAGCGAGTTGTGTCCGATCTCTTAAATCGAGCTTTTCCAGTATCGTGCTGATGTAGTTGCGGACAGTTCCTTCACTTAGGAAACTGCTGCTTGCAATTTCCTTATTACTGAGACCGTCTGCGATAAGAGTAATCATTTCGATTTCTTTGTCCGTCAGGCCGAACTCTTCAAAGGAAGAAGAGGAGGCATCTGCCATCATCCCGGGGATTTTACTGATAATCTCATCTCCGAAAACACGTTGTCCCATGAAGACTGCATGAATGGCAGGAACAATGCTTTCAAAATTCTGCTTCAGCAGATAACCTTTTGCCCCGAGTTTGAGGGCATCTACTATGTACTCATTATCTGCAAAGGTGGTCAGATATAATATCTTTGCATTGGGATACTGTTCAATAATTTGTCGTCCGGCATCGATACCGGTCATATTGGCCATTCGGATGTCCATCAGCAGAATATCGGGTTTGTGCTTGGCATATAGAGTAATGGCATCGCTGCCGTCATTGCCGATTGCAGGAATTTCAATCCCTTCTTCTGCCTCCAATATGGTTTTCAGAGCTTGACACACCAATCTGTCATCATCTACAAGTAGTATTTTCATGTTAATGTACTCCCTCTTTCTTTGGTAAGGAAATGAAGATCTGGTATCCCTTGTCGGTATCGACATGCATCGTTCCGTTCAGGGATTCCACACGCTCCTGCATGCTGCCGACGCCCATGCCCGGTTCTGACTTGGGTTTTGCATTGCTGTCAGGACTGGTTCCGTTATCGGCGATTACGATCTGATACAGGCTCTGATGTTCCATAATGGATATGGTAACGCGTGTGGCGTTGGAGTGCTTCATAACGTTATTCAATGCTTCTTTCACTATATATAGAATAGAATATTTTGCTTTTGTTGTAAAGTCATTGGTAATATTATAGTCCAGATAGACGCTGCAAAATGAAAACTCATGCACCAGAGCATCCAGCTTTGTCTTAAGGTCTATGGATTCATCATGGATATTATGGATGCTGTTGCGGATGCTGTCCATTCCATCGGTCAGAGAATTCTTGACGTCTCCCAGAGCATCCTTTACGGTATCGTCTTTGGTGATGGCAATCAATGCACCGACTTGTAGGATGGATCGGGAAAGCATATGACCGACGTTGTCATGTATCTCACGTGCGATACGGTTTCGTTCATTGAGGGTTGCAAGATTGACTTCATAATCCTGCTTTTCCAGCAAATCTTGATTTTTCTTTTCCAGTTCATCTGCCATTCCGGCTGTTTCATCGCGCAATTTGATATAATTGTCTTGAAACATCTTTAATTTATATGAGTTATGCTTTAAAATAGAAGCAAGAACACACAAAATGAGTATGATGATCAGATTGATGCCATATACATTCTGATATTGTATGATTAAAGGAATGCAGATGAGTCCGATTGTGAAATAGAAGCGTTCCCATATGACTTCATAGCACAGCATGGGAAGAAAATATAAGAGCAGTGGATAAAAGCAGCATCCAATCAGGTACAGGACATATACGATCAGATGGAATACAGGCTGGTGATAGATTCCACAGAGTGCGCTCAGAATGATGACGAGCAGTACGGGAAATGCGATATAATAAGTGCCGTTCAGACTGATGGCAAAGCCGGAACAACATAACATGAGTATGATTTTGTTTTTGAGATGGAGCAACTCGATTCCTCCTCATAAATGCCGTTGGCGTTTGGATGCGCACCAAAGCATGCGCTGATATGATGATATTATAGCATAGTTTCCCTTACAAATAAAGATTAGGAGCAGTGTATGGCAATTAAGATTAATGACTTGGTAAAGAGATATGGAGACAGGCTTGTTCTGGACTTTTTTAATATGGAAGTGCAGGAGGGAGAGATATTCGGGCTGCTTGGCTCGGACGGAGCAGGCAAGTCAACGGTCATAGACTGTATACTGGACCGGCTTCCGTATGACAGAGGCGAGATTACGATATTCTCAGAGAAGCTGACAAAGAAAAACCGTGCATTGAAACGAAAAATAGGAGTTGTACCGCAGCAGCTTGTCTTGTTGCAGGAGCTGACGGTATATGAGAATATCGATTACTTTTGCGGATTATACATCTTGGATAAACAGCAGAGATATCAACTGGTGCAGGAGGCCATGAGTCTGTGTGATCTGAATGCTGTGGCCGATACATATCCTCAGAAACTCTCTACGGGCATGTGCCGCAGACTGAATCTGGCATGCTCGATTGCACATAAGCCCCAATTGCTGATTGTAGATGAACCGTTTCTGGGGACAGATGTCTTGAGCAGGGATATCATCTCCGAAGCAATCAAACGTCTGCATATGACCGGAGTAACGGTATTTTATGTGTCCAAGGACATCGAAGAAATGTCTCATTTGTGTAACAGAATCGCCATTATGGACAAAGGCAGAGTGGTGATCACAGCCACAACAGATGAGCTGAAGGCGATTATTTCCGTCGGTGAGAAGATTACAATAGAAGTATTTAAGATGAGTGCAGAAGCTGTAGAGGAAATCAGCATGATGAAGGGTGTTGTATTTGCAAATTACGTCCATCATGAACTGGTTGTAAAGTCTGATAAGGGAAAAAACAATCTGGCCAATATACTGCATTTTCTGGAGGACAGAAAGATACCGTTCGGCAAAGTGTATTCGGAAGTACCGATGCTGAAGGATGTATTTTGGGAGATTACAGGAAGGGAGTTATAATGCATTGAGATTGCTCATATATCGTTTTAAGTGCATATTGAAAACAAAGGGCATCTTTGCACAATGTATCCTTTTCCCGATGATTGTTGCAACCTTATGTTATACTTCTTTTGAACGGGTACATTACGGAGCAGCATTTAAGGGTGAAAGGATTGCAATCGGGATTGTGGCAGATGATTCCTTTTCAAAGGATATCTTTGATGAAACCAGATTTGATGTATACAGCATATCGGAGACGGTTGCCGAAAAGTATCTGGAGGATGGAGTCATTTCTTCCTATATTCGAGTTGATGAAAAGCCGGAACTGATTGTAATCAAATATGAAGATGAGCAGAAGATGACCAAGGCATATCTGGATGCATATCTGGCAGGGGCTTCACCGGCCAGGCTGAAGGGACAGCTTTTTGCACCTGATTTTGAGCAGCGGGAAAGTTCTGTTTTTGTTTCGAACTTTACAAAGTTGGTCATGGCGGCTGTATGTACTTCGCTGGCGGGAATTCTGCTGATTGCATCTGTGAGCCGTAACAGAAGGAGGACATACATCAGGAATTGTATGGCAGCGGTATCTGAACTACAAATGGCATTGCAGGATATTGTAGTTGTATTGTCATCATTGGCAGCAATATTTGTGATTCTGTACGGGTATATTTATTTTATGTTAAATGTGTGATGGCAAGAAGGGAAAGTTATGAGTTCATATGCGGTCTATGCCAAGGTTTTAAAATATCATAAGTGGAAAGTACTCCTTTATGCAGGTGCTGTCATCGGAATATCGGTTTTGATTGCTCTTCAGGTGCAGCATGCCCATATTTCTGCTGTGAGCAGTCTGGAAAGTGAGATGAGGGGAGAGACAAGGGTTATCTTGTATCAGCAACTTCGGAACAAGGATCATCTTGAAGGGATTATCGCCTGTTTTAACAGTATATCTTTTTCGGTTTTGAGTCTGGTGGCAATGGGAACAATATGGGTGCTGCGTGTTTTGCAGAATGAAGCAGTCGAAAGGCGTATTTTGTATGCGCCGATCAGTGGAGGCAGATGGAATGCCGGTAAGGTGTACATCAGCCTGCTGCAGATTCCGTTTGTCTGGGTGGTGCATATGCTGCTGATGGTTGTTTTGGTCGGCGGTGCGGTGTTCAGTTTCAAGGGATTGATGCTGCTGATGAATGTATTTGTGCTAGCAATAGCAGGAGTGGGACTTGCATTTATGCTGATAGAAATGACGCGTGAGAAGATGGCAGTGTGTATTTTACTTCATGCGGTGATTTTTATTATGTGTTTTATCAGTGGTGCGTTTATACCGAGTTATTATTTTGGAAATGCTGCAAGGGAATTTGCGGCTTTCACACCTGTATACTGGTATGTAAGGGCAAATAGTCTGATACGCAGTTTTCAGTTTTCAGAATTGTCGGCTTTATCGGAAATCATCAAATGCTTTGGGATGCAGATTGTATTTGGGGCTACGTTTTATATACTTGCAGCAGCAGTTCGGAAGCAGAAGGATGCGTAGGAGGTATTAGAATGGATAATCAAAAATTGTTTTATATTTATAATCCTCGTGCGGGAAAAGGGCAGATTAAAAACCACCTTGTAAAGATACTTGATATATTTGCAAAGGAGGGTTATGAGATTACCGTGTATCCGACGAAGTATCCGGGAGATGCGCTTGCAGCAGCAAGCAGCCTAAGCAATGAATACGATCTGCTTGTGTGCAGCGGAGGTGACGGTACTCTTGATGAGGTAGTTACAGGGGTGATGAAGAGAGGGATGAAGATTCCGATTGGATATATCCCAACGGGAAGCACCAATGATTTTGCCCGGAGCCTGCGTATTCCGAAGACTATGGAAAAGGCAGCAGAGATGGTGATGTCGGATTATCGCTTTTCGTGTGATGTCGGCTCCTTTAATGATGATATATTCGTATATATTGCCGCGTTTGGGATTTTTACGGATGTTTCTTATGGGACGCCACAGGAAATCAAGAATGTTCTCGGCCATATGGCATATTTGCTGGAGGGCATGAAGAGACTTCCGGCTGTGAATAATGCTTATCGTCTTCGCATCGAGAGCAATGGGAAGCAGATAGAAGAGGATTTTGTGTTTGGTATGGTGACAAATTCCGATTCTGTGGGCGGTTTTAAGAGTATTACCGGGAAATATGTCAAGTTGAATGACGGACTTTTCGAAGTCACGTTGATTAAGCGCCCGAAGAATGCGTTGGAAATGCAGGGAATTATGGCAGCTTTGATTGCACAGGAAACAGATGAGAGGTACATGTACAGCTTTAAGACCAAGGAAATCAAAATAGAGTCGCAGGGAAAGATACCGTGGACTCTGGACGGAGAGTTCGGAGGTGAACACAAGAGAGTCCGAATCAGAAATAACAGGGAGGCTCTTGAAATCATCGTTCCGGAGCGGAAGAGGAAGCAGTGATTTTTGTGATGTATTTTTTGGTTGCTTGAATGACCTGATTGGATAACAGAGTAATGGCAATCAGATTTGGCAGTGCCATAAAGCCGTTGAGCGTATCGGAGATATCCCATACCAGATCAAGGGACATATTGCATCCAAAATATATGATGCATATAAAAATGAGTTTGTACGGAAGGATCGCTTTTACGCCAAACAGGTATTCTACCGCGCGTTCTCCATAGTAGGACCAGCCGAGCACGGTCGCAAAGGCAAAGAGTATGACGGCAACGGCGACAAATTCGCCGCCGAATGGAATGACAGAGGAAAATGCTGCACTTGTAAGGGCGGTACCGCTGACATTTTCGATACCGGCTTCCATATTGATCAGATATGTATTCATGTTATATACGCCGCTTGTCAGGATGACAAGTGCTGTAATCGTACATATGACAATCGTATCCGCAAACACTTCAAACATACCCCACATCCCCTGTATTACAGGTTCTTTGACATCTGAGGCGGAATGTACCATGACAGAAGAGCCAAGACCGGCCTCATTAGAAAATACACCACGCGAGATACCTGTTTTCATGGCGAGTGTCATACCATAGCCAAGAATACCGCCGCCCATAGCTTCGAAATGAAAGGCTTCTCGGAAAATCATGCCAAAGGCAGCGGGTATTTGGGCAGCGTTGGCAAGGATTACAACCAGACCGCCCAGAGTATAGAAGATTGCCATGAAAGGAACAATCTTTTCTGCGACCCCGGCAATGCGTTTGATTCCGCCCAGAATGACCAGAGATACAAACAGCATGAGTAGGATGGCTGTGATGGTCGGATCGATACGGAAGGAATGCCAGAGACCGTTTGCGATGGAGTTTACTTGAGTCATGTTTCCGATGCCGAAGGAAGCCAGACCGCAGAAAATAGAGAAGATCACAGCCAGCCACTTCCAACCAAATCCTCTTTCTATGTAGATCATGGCACCACCGATCCAGTCACCACGTTCATTTCGATAACGGTATTTGATGCCAAGCACATTTTCTGCATAGTTGGTCATCATGCCGAGAAAGGCTGAAATCCACATCCAGAAGATTGCTCCGGGCCCTCCTGACGCGATTGCCGTTGCAACCCCCGCGATATTTCCGGTTCCGATCGTTGCAGCCAGCGCGGTGCATAGAGATTGGAATTGAGAGATGGAGTGCTCTTCATTTGTGCGGCGTACCTTCCTGTTTACGAAAACCTGTATCAGGGTAATATCAATCCAATGCCTGAATCTGGAAACTTGAAACACCTTTGTTCTAATCGTAAACATCAATCCGACCGCCAGAAATGCCGCCAGCATATACGGCCCCCAGATAAAGTCATGCAGTTTTCCGTTTATCAGGGTAATCATCTCTACTATATTGCTGAACATGGAGTCCTCCTCAAATAAAAAAATGGGAACATACTACTATATAGTATGTTCCCATCGTTCTCAAATATGATTATCATAAAACAAAGTGTGTGAAAAGACCCCTATAAAAGGGAGGATGCCAAGTGACCTGGTCACTTGGCATTTATTATGAAAAAGTATTTAAATAGTAATGTTACTATGAGTTTGTCGTCTGTTGTTTATGTACTTAGTATAGTTCACATAAATGGATAAACAATGTTATGTAAATGAAGTTTTTTAAAATGATTTATGAACAAATCATGAACAAGTCGAGGGAGAGTTCTCGCGTAGTGAGATACCCCTGACATATCATCAAG
>CAZWXS010000026.1:0-32161 GCA_964638005.1 uncultured Lachnospiraceae bacterium | reverse complement strand
GTGATGTGTAAGAATTCTCATTGTCATACCATGAAACAACCTGTACAAGGTTATCCTGGCCAACCATTGTCTGTGTTGCATCAAAGATGGAACCATATGTGCTTCCAACGATATCAGAAGATACGATCTCATCTGTGTTGTATGCGAATGACTCTGTAGCTGCTGCCTTCATAGCTGCATTGATTTCTTCCTTAGTAACTGACTTCTCTACTGTTGCAACAAGGATTGTTGTTGAACCTGTAGGGGTCGGTACACGCTGTGCAGAACCGATGAGTTTACCATTCAACTCAGGGATAACAAGACCGATAGCCTTAGCTGCTCCTGTTGAGTTAGGAACGATATTAACAGCACCTGCACGAGATCTTCTGAGGTCACCCTTTCTCTGAGGACCGTCAAGGATCATCTGATCACCTGTGTAAGCGTGGATTGTGCTCATGATACCTGATTTGATTGTTGCAAGATCATTCAAAGCCTTAGCCATAGGTGCTAAGCAGTTTGTTGTACAAGAAGCTGCTGAAATAACCTGATCAGAAGCCTTTAATTCTTTGTGGTTTACATTGTAAACGATTGTAGGAAGGTCATTTCCTGCAGGAGCAGAAATAACAACCTTACGAGCGCCGGCATTTACATGAGCCATAGCTTTTTCTTTAGATGTGTAGAAACCTGTACACTCAAGAACTACGTCTACCTTGAGTTCTCCCCAAGGAAGCTTAGAAGCATCTGCCTCTTTGTAGATTGTGATCTTCTTTCCGTCAACTGTAATGGAATCATCACCTGCTACAACTGTATCAGCCTTAGCGTACTTACCCTGTGATGAATCATACTTTAACAAGTGTGCCAACATTGCAGGGCTTGTTAAATCGTTGATTGCTACTACTTCATATCCTTCTGCACCAAACATCTGTCTGAATGCAAGACGACCGATACGGCCGAATCCGTTGATTGCTACTCTTACTGCCATTTGAAATTCCTCCTAGGTTTTATTATTTTAATCTTAAGCACACCACATGGGTGCGCTAATTTTATCAGCACGTCTATTTTACCTAATCTATGGACAAATTACAAGTACTAATTTCACGAAACATGGTATTTATTTGTATTTTCTCTTGTGCAAAGTAGCTATACTGCATCTCGCGAGCCATATCAAGTTTATTCCGGCTTGCATGGCTCATTGCCAACTTATAATTTAATAAACTCGGCTTTTCTTTTTTGAAATATTGTATAATACCGAAATCCGCAGTCTTGTAAGATGGCGGATACTTTTTCAAATTCATATGCAATGTACTGTGGTATATGTGCATCGGAGCCTACTGTAACAATTTCTCCGCCGAGTTCGCGATAGCGTCGGATGACAGTCTCGGTCGGGTTCGGATGTCCAAGTCCGTATTTGAAGCCTCCGGTATTGACTTCTATGCCCTTTCCGGCATCGATTAGTGCATGCAGAATGGCGTCAATCACATCGGCATATGCCTCATAACTGTAGAATTGATTCTTGTTGGGGCCATACCGCACAGTGTAATCAAGATGTCCGTATACATCATAACCGTCATAGGCACTGATGTTTTCAAGAATACTCTCAAAATATTCCCTATATGCAATATGTTCCTCACGCCCTTCATAGAACTCCGGCAGAAAAGGATCCATTCTATGACAAAGATGTGAAGAGCCGATAATGAAATCAAACGGATAGTTCTTGATATATGTCCGATAGTTCACTGCCACTTGTGGCTGCAGTCCAAGTTCTACGCCAAATAAAATCTGAATCTGATTCTGATATACTTCTTTCAATTCCTGGTATTTTTCAAAATATGATGCCGTATCAACCTCGAAGTCCGGATCATCGTCAGTTCTTCGCAGGAAGTCCTTGTCCATATGCTCCGTAAAACACATGTGAGACAATCCCATCTCAATTCCACGCTTGATCATCTGCTCCATCGGTGTTTCACTGTCACTTGAAAATGAAGTATGTAAATGAAAATCGCTTGTAATGCTCATCATCCTATCTCCCATTCATCCCACAATCGTCCCGCCGCCATATATATAATCATTCTCATAAAACACAACCGCCTGTCCTGGGGTCACCGCACGTACCGGTTCGTCAAATACAGCCTTGAGCGTTCCGCCATCCTGTCTATGCAGCGTACATTTTGCACCTTTATGACTGTAGCGGATCTTGGCAAGCACTCTTTTTCCGTCCTCGATTTCCGGCACTGCCATTGCATTGAGCCGGTCACATATCAATTCCGTTGTAAAGACATCCTTATTTTCGCCAATCACAACTTCATTTGTTTCCGGGCGGAGTTCACGGACAAATACAGGATGTCCCATAGCAAGATTTAAGCCTTTACGCTGACCGATCGTATAGTGAATGACACCCTTGTGTCTTCCGATGACTGTTCCGTCCTCTAATATGTAATTGCCCTCTCCCGGTACACGGTCAGGTACAGCCTCATGAATAAAGCGCCCGTAGTCATTATCCGGTACAAAGCAGATATCCTGGCTGTCTTTCTTATTTGCAACACATAGTCCGATCTCTTTCGCAATCAAACGAATTTCCTCTTTCGTATATGCTCCGACAGGCATCAGTGTATGCGACAACTGTTCCTGCGTCAAGTTATAGAGTGCATAAGTCTGATCCTTCATGGAAGGCGCCATCTTCAGTGAATATCTTTCATTAGGCAGCGTGATAACCTGTGCGTAATGCCCGGTTGCAATATAGTCTGCCCCGATCTCAAGGCTTCTCTGCAGCAGCGATTCCCATTTCACATATCGATTGCAGGCAATACACGGATTCGGCGTCCGCCCCTTTAAATACTCCTCTATGAAATAGTCCATGACCTTTGTTTTGAATTCCTGCTTAAAATTCATCACATAATAAGGAATATCCAGCATTTCGGCGACCCGTCTCGCATCATCAACAGCAGATAAACCGCAGCACCCACCGTTTTCTTCCGTGACTGCTTCCGGTTCGTCCTGCCAAATCTGCATGGTAGCACCTATTACCTCGTATCCCTGCTGCTTCAGCAGATACGCCGCAACCGAAGAATCTACGCCTCCCGACATGCCTATGACAACCTTCTTGCCCATGTATCTCTCCTTATAAATCATCCGTTGCTTTCTTTTCTGTACCTACCCTCTGAAAACAACCCTAATATTCCTCGCTGTCTTCCTCTCCCTCATGGATATCGTTTTTAGGCTTCTCCAAGCCTTCAATCGTAATCCCGTGCTTCTCTGCATAATCCCACAGTGCCGCATGAATGGCTTCTTCTGCCAGCAATGAGCAGTGTACCTTAACCGGAGGCAGTCCGTCAAGAGCCTCCATGACCGCCTGATTGGTAACCTGCAGTGCTTCCCGGATTGATTTGCCCTTGACGAGCTCCGTCGCCATGGAACTGGTCGCCACGGCCGCACCACAGCCAAATGTCTTGAACTTGCAGTCTCTGATGATCTGATCGTCGTCTATATCCAGATAGATACGCATGATATCTCCGCACTTGGCATTCCCGACAGTTCCGACACCGCTTGCATTTTCTATCTCACCCACATTGCGTGGATTTGAAAAATGATCCATAACCTTTTCTGAGTACATTCTGTATTCCTCCTGTTGCCAAATTGTATTCCACAATTTGCATACATTCCTAATTGTATATTTATCGCCTTATGCAGTTACTTCCGCGTATTCTTTTTCATAAAATCTTCATACAGCGGAGACATATTTCTTAGTTTCTCCACGATTGCCTTGACCTTTTCCACTACGATATCAATCTCTTCTTTTGTATTTTCTTCACTGAGCGTCAATCTGAGAGAACCATGTGCGATTTCATGTTTCAGTCCGATTGCAAGCAGCACATGCGACGGATCCAATGAACCGGAGGTACATGCAGAACCACTGGAACCGCAGATTCCTTCCATGTCCAGCATGATCAGCAACGACTCACCCTCGATGAACTCGAAGCTGAAATTCGCATTGTTCGGCAGACGTCGGGTTCTGTCACCGTTCAGCCTTGTATACGGAACCTCTGCCAGCATACGTTCAATCAGATAATCCCTGAGTGCTATTTCCTTTTTCGTCTTGTCTTCCATGATGGACACTGCACGTTCCACCGCCTTGCCGAGTCCCACGATGGCCGGAACATTCTCCGTACCCGCACGTCTGCTTCTCTCCTGTGCCCCTCCGTGGATAAAAGAACGGATTTTGATCCCCTTCCTGATATAACAGAATCCGACTCCCTTAGGGCCGTTCAGCTTATGTCCGCTGGCGCTCATCATATCGATATGATATTCATCGACATTGATAGGTAATTGTCCAAAAGCCTGTACCGCATCTGTATGAAATAATATATGATATTTCTTTGCAATCTCACCGATTTCCTTTACCGGCTGGATCGTACCGATTTCATTATTTGCAAACATGATCGATATCAAAATGGTATCCTCACGAATCGCATGCTCCAATTCATCCAGCTTCAGAATGCCGTTCTCATCAACCCCGATATAAGTAATCTCATATCCCCGCTTCTCCAGATAATCGCAGGTATGCAGGACTGCATGATGCTCTATCTTCGAAGTGATGATATGCTTTCCTTTGCCTGCATATGCTTCTGCCGTTGCGATCAACGCCCAGTTGTCCGCTTCGGAACCACCCGCCGTAAAATAAATCTCATTTGTATCTGCCCCGATCGTTCGCGCTATAATCTCTCTGCTCACAGTAACAGCCTTCTTACTATGTGCCGCAAGATCATATATGCTGCTCGGATTGCCATACATCTCCGTAAAATAAGGAAGCATCGCTTCCACAACCTCAGGTGCGGTCTTAGTTGTCGCCGCATTGTCCAGATAAATCATATCGAAACTCCTATTCTATACACTCGAAAGGCTATTATTTTTCATTTCCTAGTAAACCCCTAAGAATTCATCCATATGCATAATAGCACTACATTTTTGTTCTGTCAACATGCCCCTGTGAATATACTGAATCAACGTTACAAAGGCGTATCCAACCCATGAATCATACCCATCCCATTATCAAAGGAACCATCCTGCTGACCTCGGCAGGCTTTATCAGCCGGATCATAGGCTTCTTCTATAGAATATTCCTGTCACATACAATCGGTGCAGAGGGTATCGGTATCTATCAATTGATATTTCCGATATCCGCTGTATGTTATGCATTGACCTGTGCCGGCATCCAGACAGCGGTTTCCAAACTGATTGCCGAGATACAGGGACGGCGCAGCGGTGCCTCAACCAAGGACTTTCTGCTGGCAGGCTTTTTGATTTCGGCCCTGCTCTCCACCATCTGTGCCGTGACACTCTTTTCAAAGGCAGACTGGATCGCAGGAAGCATCATTCAGGAAGAACGTTGTGCGCCATTGCTGCGCATCCTCGCCTGCTCCGTTCCTCTGGAAGCTGTGCACAGTCTCTGCAACGGCTATTTCTTCGGACAGAAAAAGACCAAGACCCCTGCCGTATCGCAGCTGGTAGAACAAATCGTACGCGTACTGTCCGTATATTACATCTATATATCCTATTTTCAAAATACGGATACAATGCCGATCCGGACAATCGTCATCGGAACCGTTGCCGGTGAAACGGCTGCAATGATATACTCCCTCATTTGTGCTTATTTATGCATGAAATCATCTGCGAAAGACACTGTTTCTCCCATGAATCCGCGTAATCTGTGCCCTTGTATGCAGCGCATCACGCGTCTGGCCACTCCGCTCAGTTCCAGTCGGATTGTCCTGAACCTCCTGGTTGCTGCAGAAGCCATCTACATCCCGAATCGCTTGATACAGTTCGGGTACAGTTCCTCCGATGCACTCAGCACTTACGGCATCCTGACCGGTATGGCGCTTCCGGTCATCCTCTTTCCTTCGGCAATTACAAACTCTGCATCTGTCATATTGTTGCCCCTAATCTCGGAAGCTGACAGTAAGGGAAATCACACTGATGTCTCCGCAAGCGTCCGAAAGTGTATTGCTTCCTGTCTATGCCTCGGATTCTTCAGTACAATCGGATTTTTAGTCTGTGGTAATTTAATCGGCAGGGTACTGTTTCAAAACAGCATGGTCGGTGATTTCATCATGACCCTTGCCTTTATATGTCCTTTTCTCTACCTCACTACAACATTGAACAGTGTCATGCACGGCCTTGGACAGACCACACGAAGTTTTTTGTTCAGCCTGACCGGTCTCTCAATCCGAATCTTCTTCGTGCTCTATGCCATCCCACAGATTGGGATCCGCGGTTATCTCTACGGACTGCTGGCAAGCCAGATCTGCACGACAGGACTGTGCACCTGGAATCTCCGCAAATACTGGCAAACCGGCGGATGAAATTCAAGGTCTCCATGCACATCTGCATCTTTATCGATACCTGCGCAAAAAAAATGAAACCTTTCGGCTTCATTTTTCATAAAACGCTATTCCTATGTCTCATCCCCGGGGATGTGCTTTCGCATAGACTTCTCTGATGCGGTTATGGTTCATACTCGCATAAATCTGTGTTGTCGATATATCCGAATGTCCCAGCATTTCCTGTACAGAACGAAGATCTGCACCATTTTCAACCAAATGTGCCGCAAAGGAATGTCTGAGCGTATGCGGCGTAATATCTGATTCGATACCGGCCTTCTTCGCATAATACTTGATGAGCTTCCAAAAGCCCTGACGGCTCATCTGCTGTCCCGAACAATTGGCAAAAAGCACTCTGGAACCGTTGTCAATAATCATTGCTTCTCTGCCCTGATTCAAGTATTTGATCAAAGCATGCTTGGCCTCTGCACCAAACGGTATGACTCTCTCTTTATTTGCATCCTTGCAGACGATATATCCCATCTGCAGGTTCACATCTTCTACTTCAATACCGATCAATTCAGATACACGGATACCTGTCGCATATAATAATTCCAGCATTGCCTTATCGCGCAGCTCCTTCGGTGTATCCCCCTTTGGCTGTTCCAACAGACGCACAACCTCTGCCGGTGTCAATACTTCCGGTACACGCTTCTCAATCTTCGGCGATTTCAGTATCTCAGACGGATCGTCCTTGATCTCACCCTCCTTGAAGGCATAATGAAAAAACGCCTTGATGGAAGCTATATTTCTGGATATGGTCGCTGCTGCAAATCCATTCTTCTCTAAATAGAGGATATAAGAATTCAGATTGGTCGCTGTAATGCTGTCGACTGTTTTTACACCTTGTCCCTCCATAAACTTACGGAACTTGGTCAGATCTCTCTTATATGACATCTCTGTGTTATTTGAAGTCTTCTTCACATTATGTAAATATGTTATGAATCCCAATATCTCTTGTTCCATGCAGCAAAAAACCTTCCCTCGTAATGTCATTCTGTCTTTCTGTTCGCACTTACAAATAACATTATAAGCAGATTTTCCAAGAAAAGCAAATGGTATTTTGCCTTATTTTTTGGGCATTTCAGCCATTTCAACAGGAAAGTACAACATGTCGTTTGAGGTCATTTTTTGTATCACAATATCTTGTAAAAAGAAGGTTTAAAAAATTTTTATTATTTTTTTTATGATGAATGGATTTACATAACTTTCAGTAAAGATTCCGATTATGCAAACCACTACAATCACTGCAAATATCGTAAAATAAAGCCCGATCAATTTCTTCCTGCCACCATAGACTGCCTGCCCGCTCCTGCCTCCGCCATACAGTTTTCTGGATGTTCCTGAACTGATCAGCAGCAGAATCACGATTGCCGGAATATAGAACAGATACTGCGGAAGCATCCCGGCAATACACAGCAGAATTCCCTTTGCCCCAAATCGCATTGTCGCAATGGATAGCAGCGCACCCGTGGAAAATCCGAACCAGGTAACATACCAATATCCCACTGCTCTCCCAAACATCGTCAACCCGAATATCCAGATATAGCACATCGGCAGGATGCGGGTCTGCAGGCAGTACCAGAACAGTTCGCCGCTGCGAACCTCTGAAGCCCGATACTTTTGTATCAGGTAATCGCTGAGCAGACTGATCTGATCCATATATTGTCCGCCGAGCAGATTGGCAAACAGGACCCCGATACAGATACCGACAAAAAAGAAAAAGAGCCATTTCCTCTGCAAGGATGGCTCTTTGATTGCTTGAATGATATTCATTGATTTACTGCCTAACCATTTCCTTAATACAAGTATATGCATTCGATCCATGAACATTCTGCTATTTACAATATTTATTCTGATAGGCAAGTATCCCGACCATGGTCTTGGCATCCACAATGCGTCCGTCATAGATCATCTCCACGAGTTCTCCCACATCATAAGCCTCCACATCAATAAACTCATCCTCGTCCAGATGCTGGTGAGACGGAATCAACTGATCGGTATAGTAAATGTCAATCTTCTCATTGCAAAATGCAACTGTTGTATACAGGCTCGTCAACAGTTCCAGATGCTCTGTACGAAATCCGGTCTCTTCCTCCAGTTCACGATAGGCTGTGTCAATCGTCGGTTCATCAAGACCGTTACGACCGCCTGCCGGTATCTCCAATGTATAAGAGTCTATCGCATTGCGGTATTGTCTTACCATGAGTATCTTACCTTCTGCATTTACCGGTACGATCGCTGCTGCACCCTTATGCTTTACAAAATCAAAATGTGTCGTCTTCCCATCCGGAAGTTTGATGATATCGGTATAATATTCTGTGATACTGCCCTGCTTCACCAGTTCTCTTCCGATGCGTTCATGTCTCTCAACCATTTTACAACCCCTTCAGGAACTCATCGATCCTGTCTAATCCCTTCTTGATCTGCTCAATCGAAATCGCATAGGACAGGCGGAAACACTCCGGATATCCAAAGTCTGCACACGGAACGATTGCCACTGCATATTCCGATAACAGGATGTCTGCCAGCCTTTCTGTCGTTCCGATCTTCTCACCCTTATATTCCTTTTCCAGCAATTCGGATGCGTCTACAAAGAGATAAAATGCTCCCTTAGGCTCTATTGTAGATAAATAAGGCATCGCCGCCACAGTTTCATACATATATGTACGACGCTTATTAAATTCGGTCTTCATCTTCTCAACATCATCCTGAGGACCTGTAAGTGCCTCAAGTGCTGCCTTTTGTGCAATTGAGTTCGGATTTGAAGTCGCATGGCTCTGAATCGAAGACATCAGCTTCGCAATCTCCACGCCGGATCCTGTATATCCGATTCTCCAGCCCGTCATGGAATAACTCTTGGACAATCCGGAACAGGTGATCGTCCTCTTATAGATTTCTTCATTAAAGGAGGCAATGCTGACATGCTTATCTTCTCCGTAGATCAGATACTCATACATTTCATCTGCCACCACATAGATATCCTTCTTTACAACAACATCGGCAATTGCCCTCAATTCCTCCTCGGTATAGATCATACCGGTCGGATTGCTCGGTGAGTTTAACACGAGTGCCTTAGTCTTTGGCGTAATCGCCTGCTCGATCTGTGCTGCGGTTGCTTTATACTGATGTGCCTTGTCCGTACGAACAAATACCGGTACACCGTCAGACAACTTCACCATCTCAGGATAACTGAGCCAGTAAGGCGCAAGGATAATTACCTCATCCCCCGGATTCAAAATTGCATCAAAGATATTGGAAAGTGCATGCTTTCCTCCGTTGCTGACTACGATCTGATTCGGCTGGTATTCCAGATGGTTGAACTCCTTAAACTTCTGGCAGATTGCCTTCTTGAGTTCTACCGTTCCCGATGCCGGTGTATATTTTGTAAAACCGCTCTGAATCGCCTCAACAGCCGCATCGCATACGTTGCCGGGCGTATTGAAGTCAGGTTCTCCTGCTCCGAATCCCACAACATCGATGCCCTCTGCCTTCATCTCCTTTGCCTTTGCGGTAATCGCTAAGGTGGAGGATGGTTTTACTGCTTTTGCTTTGTTGGATAATGATAATGCCATTTCAATATTCCCCTTCCTGCTTTGTCTGAAACAGTATAATACAAAGATTTTAAATATACAATAGAAAAATTAAAAAATAACGACATTTGTATGTCTATCACGGACATCCTCATGGAATGTCTTTCCCATAGGTACTATCGCATAAAACAAAATGAATGAAACAAATCTTGACCTCTGCCTCTGCAATATATTATGATACTTTTATACAAATGATATTGGGGCTGAAAATCTTTGCCTCATATGATCGGGGGATAAAACTATGTTTGGAAAACTACTAATTGATTTGGTTATCATTCTGCTGTTCATTGTCGTGCTGGGATTCATCAACGAAATGACCACAAAGCTTCCTACGGAAATTGCATTGATGCTGTATGCATTTGCCGTAGGTGTCATTTTTCTGATCATCGATGCATTATCAGCCAAAACCATCTTGACTGACTTTCGATCCAGAATGCACTCCGTCAGTCTGGATGACTTCCTAATGCACGGTGTCCTGTGTTTCATGCTGTTTGCCGGCTCCTGTCGAATGCGCAGGCAGGACTTCAAGAAAAGTCTTAAATTGATTACTTCCCTTTCTTTATTATCAACACTTGCAGGTGCACTTCTGTATGGATTCATATTCTACGGCATTGCATATCTGCTGCATCTGCCGCTGACACTTCCCATGTGCCTGTTGTTCGGCAGTATTATTGCGCCGACAGATCCGATTGCCGCAACCAGTATCCTCGCAAAATTCGGTCTGCCGAAGGAAACCGGATTTGTCATTCAGGGAGAGTCACTGTTCAATGACGGCGTCGGTGTTGCACTGTATGTCTGTTTCAAAAGCATGGTTGCCGAAAGTGCTGAGCAGCAAGGTTTCTTTGAAGTCATGTTCCGAGAATTGTTCGGAGCAGCTGCCGTCGGCATCACAATATCACTGCTGCTGTTCCAATTGTTCCGCACCACGAAGGATGAATATCGTCAGATTTCCATATCCCTGCTCGCTGTTGCGGCTGCCTATGTAGTCTGCGAATACTTCGGTTTTTCCGGTGCGATTGCTTCCGTCATCTGCGGTATTACATTCGGTACTGAAATGGAAAAATACGTAAAGCGGAACAATGTCCCGATGTATGCATATCACCATTTTTGGGAAATCCTCGACACCATGCTGAACCGCATCCTGTATGTCATGCTTGGTCTGTCCTTCTTCCCTGTTTTGAACATCAAACACATCTTGATTCTGGCTGTCATCTGCATCCTCATCAATCTGCTTGCAAGAAGCGCAAGCGTCTGGCTGTCCTGTCTCATCTGTAAGCAGCTGCCAGATGGTTTCAAAGCATCACAGTTCGTTACCCTGCTTACCTGGGGCGGGCTTCGCGGCGGGCTCTGTCTGGCACTGGCCATGGAATCCAGTCATATGCTTCCGGATGAGTCTTATAACATCATCATCGCCGGAACCTATATTGTGATTTTCTTCACAACAATCGCGCAGGGACTTACCATGCCGGTGGTATATAAGAAAATCAGATGCTGATTGTTGCAGTCTCATATATTACATAATAAGCTAATATAGTAAATATAGTATAAGAAGCCGGTGCAGATGCCCGGCTTCTTACTACTATGAAATATTTTATGCTATGAGATACTTTTCAGTATCCTTTCGTACTCTACAGATAAATCATCTCTTCCGTCGGAGCCTTTGCATCGCTGATTCTGGTCGCATACAGCACGGGGCCTTCACGACGGTATTCTTTCTTATATTCAATCGCAATTTCAGCCTCTACACGTACCCATGAACCACGCTCTATCATTCCGGCACCTTCATAGTGGCACAGATACCCCAGCATCTGCGTGTCATCCGCACAACATGTCATGACCTGCCTGCCTATGGCACACCAGTCCTGCTCATTGCTGTGCAGCTTTGCCACACGACCTACAAGACTGACCTTCTTGCCTGCATACATCTCCGGTCTCTCCATTGCATCCAGATACCAGATGCCGTAATCATCATCCGCCACCTGAATCACTGGATCCTTCAGATCATACGGCAGCTGCTCCGCAAGCGGTATGATCGTACCATTCTCATGCTCCAGAATAATCTGTACACCATTGCTGAGTGCCTTAGCACTGCGCCTGTAGGAGGACAGATTCATATCTGCATTGCATCTGTTGAAGAGTACCATGTCAACATCCTTCAACGTCTCTGACACCTGTGATTTCATATTGTTGCGGTATACCTCAAAGGACGCCGCATCCACTGTCGTGATGGACTGATAAACCTCCCAGTTGTCCGGCAGTTTGCTTTCGTCTACACGGATAGACTTCCACATCGGATTGTACTCGATGATGACTGCTCCCGGCTTATATCTGCTTTCCAATTCCGACAGATGTGCCTTATCAAACTCATCTTCTGCAACAGCCGCCACTGTGACACCATTTCTCTTCAGAAAATTCTCTTCATACTCCACTTCTCCCTCTTCGCAAAGAAGCAGGAGAATCTTCTTGAACTCGCTGAATTGTTTCTGATCAATGACATTCTTGATAAAAGAGGTCTTTCCGCTGTCTAAAAAACCATTGATGATGAATACCGGCATTTCATATCTTCTCATAATACTTCACCAAAGAGCTGTTTCAATTTATCCTCATTGATCTGCGCACCAATGACACAGATTCTACCTGTAAATTGTGCCGCTCCCTTTCGGATTTCATATTCCTCGGGTACCATGTCAAAGAAGAACCACTCCTCTCCCACTCCGGCAACCATACCCTTTGCACGAAGGATGGTTCCGTACTCTCTGCCTTCGCTCAGCTTCTGTATAATAGTCTTCAAGCGCTCCTCGCTGTATCTGCTTCCTGTCTCCATGCCCCAGCTCGTGAAAACCTCATCGGCATGATGGTGTCCGTGGTCATGGTGGTGGTCATGGTCGTGACAACCGCAGGTGCAGTTCTCGTCATGTTCTTCATGGTCGTGATGATGTTCATGATCGTGGTCGTGATGATGCTCGTGATCATGCGCTTCTTCATGGTCGTGATGATGCTCGTGGTCATGGTCTTCTTCATGGTCGTGATGATGTTCATGATCATGGTCATGACAGCCGCAAGTACAGTTCTCGTCATGTTCATGTTGCTCGTGATCGTGCTCACCCGCATGGTGATGATGCTCATGCACCTCATGCTCCAATTCTTTCACGAAATCAGTCGTATGTTCCATTGCTTCTAATATCTGTGTTCCGCTCAAACTGTCCCATGGAGTCGTAACGATGTGCGCCTCTGTATTGTGCTCGCGTAACAACGCCTCACACTCATGCAGCTTGTCCTCACTGACATCCTGTGTCCTGCTCAGGATGATTGTACACGCATACTCAACCTGATTCTCAAAGAACTCGCCAAAATTCTTCATATATACCTTGCACTTCTTGGCATCTACAACCACAGAAGCACTATTGATTACGATATCCGCTTCCCCCGCAACATTTTCGATTGCTTTCAGGACATCTGACAGTTTACCGACACCCGAAGGTTCTATTAAGATACGTTGCGGCTTGTAAGTATTGATGACCTCCAACAACGACTTCCCAAAATCACCGACAAGGGAACAGCAGATACAGCCCGAATTCATTTCCTTGATCTCGATACCCGCTTCCTTCAAGAATCCGCCATCGATTCCGATCTCTCCGAATTCATTTTCAATCAGGACCACCTGCTCATTTTGCAGTCCGTCCTTTAATAGCTTTCTGATCAATGTTGTCTTTCCCGCTCCGAGGAATCCCGAAATAACGTCTACCTTTACCATACTAAAACCTTCTTTCTACATTCATGCACATCTACTCTAACACCGAAACACAAGAAATTCAAGTCCTGCCATCGGTGACTTTACGACACCGTCCGACATGAAAACAGCGATGCCCGCTATTTAAAACTTGAAAATAATCCCGATAGCTGCCGCACCTATAAACCAAAATACCGGATGCATGTTCCTGAGTTTTTTGATCTGTATGAGACCGAATACCAAAATGCTCAGAATCAGCGGACCGACTGCAATCGGATATGCACTGGTATTACCTGTAATCAATGCCAGATCAAACAGTTCGAACACCGCTGTTGCAATGACCGCCGTTACAGCAGGACGAATTCCGTAAAATGCAGCCTTGACCGTCGTTTTCTCACTAAAATCCTGCATAAACTTCGCAATCAGCGTAATCACAATGATGCTCGGAATCACCAGACCCATGGTTGCCACGACGCCACCCCACAGACCACCCGCCTGATATCCGGCAAAGGTTGCCATATTCAACCCCAGAGGTCCCGGTGTGCTCTGGCTGACTGCCACCATATTACTGAGGTCTGCCATCGTAAACCAGTCATAATGCTCGGTCAATTCCATCAGATACGGCAGCGTTGCCGGCCCGCCTCCGACTGCAAACAGACCGATTTTAAAGAATTCCAGAAACAACAAGAAATACACTTTCATGACCGTCTGCCCTCCACCTTCCAAATCAACACTCCGGCAACTGCAGCCGCAGCCACGAGTACAACGGTCGGCACTTCTGTCAATAGTGATAAAAGCAGGACTGCCACGCCGATTACGACACATTTCCAATCAACAAGGCTCTTCCTCGCCAACTGGACAACTGTATTAAGCATCAGCGCACACACCGCCCCGCGAATTCCATTAAGCGCATGGGTAATCATAGGATGAGACATATATTTGGTCAGAAACATGGCTATGATCGTAATGATGAACAGAGACGGTGCCACCATACCAAGCGTTGCAACGATACCACCCATAACACCCTTTTTCTTATAGCCGATAAAAGTCGCCGTGTTCACAGCGATAATACCGGGCGTGCACTGCCCGATGGCATAGCAGTCCATCAGTTCCTCTTCCGTAACCCAGCCCTTTTTATCCACCAATTCATATGTCAGCATCGGAAGCATCGTCAGACCGCCTCCGAAGGTCAATCCACCGATCCGTGCAAATGCCCAAAATAACTCCATATACTCTTTCATAAATCCTTCTCACCTCATCTATCGCTTGTCCCTGTCGATCAGTTCCAGACTCGCTACAGAAATAAGCAGTCCTGCCGCTGCAAAGATTATGAGATACATCCAATGGCCTGTTAGGTTTGCAACTGTAGAGTCATACTCCTCATTATAATAGAACCATCCCAGATCGTTGATACGAGAGACCGCACAAATCGCAGCAATGCCCCAACGACTCGTTGTAAAGTAGGATATCCCCTTCGCAATTCCTTCCAGTTCAAAGATCGTCCCGGACATGACCAACTGTATGATCAGTGCAAACGGCATCACAGTCATTGCCGTATTCTCACTCTTTACAACAGAAGAAATCGCTATCCCCAGCGTATCTGCACTGAAGATGATCAAAAAGTAGGTAATGAAAAAGTCTAAAATCGGAACCGTGAACACACCTTCCTGCGGAAAATTCTCAAAATTAAATCCCAAAACAAATAAGAGTACCACCACTGCCTCTGACAAGCAAATGACTGCTTCATAGATTCCGTGCGATATGACATAAGCTGAGATATGTAAGCCTGTCCGATGCTCTCTTTTCAGTATTTCCCGCTCCTTACAGATGGAACGGATGGAATTGAAGATTCCGATCCAGATACAGGCACTCATAATTGCAAAACTGCCGTTTCGCGTTGCATCTGCCTCTACGAACATTTCATCTCCCGTCACCGCACAGATCAGGAGCATGATGAGTGCAACGCTGAAAAAGACTTTGTATCCCTTTTTATATTTAAAGATACGAAAACATTTCTTCGTATAGATTCCGACCTGTTCGATTCTGGATATATGCTTTTCTGCATTCATCGCATGCTCTCCTCTGTATACTTTCTGATATACTCATCTGCTCTGCCCTCGCCGCCTTCGGCAATCGGATTGACACGCCGCACAATCTGCTCCAGAGAATCGGTCTCGAAGAATCTGTATGCCTGCGCAACGGACCCATGGTATACCAGATGTCCGATGTCGTCCTGTTCGCTCTTTGCCAGCACGATTACCTTATGAAACAGTTCTGCCACACGATCCGGTGCATGCGTAATGACCATAACGATCTTTCCCATGTCCGCGATTTCCCGCAGCTTCTCCATCAGTGTCCTCGCCATGACCCCATCCAGACCTGAATCCGGCTCATCTAAAAAGAATATCTGTGGATCTCCGGCAAATTCCATTGCAATGCTGAGACGCTTTCTCTGTCCACCACTCAGCTTCTTGACCAATGTACCGCTCTGTTTCACAAGCCCCAGCAGATCCATAATCTCATTAACCCGTTTGACATGATCCTGTTCATCCATCTGCTCCGGCATCTTCATCTGTACTGCATTATAGAGCGTATCATAAACAGTATCCGCATCCCGCAGCAGATCTTTTTGCGGTACAAATCCAATCTCATACTTCATCTTCTCATAGTCTTCATAAACATTCATCTGACCATAACGAATTGTTCCGTCAGCCTTTTCATATCCCATCACGGCATTGATAAAGGTTGTCTTACCCGCGCCGGAGCCTCCCAGGATCAGAGTCATTTCACCGGAAGCAACTTCGAGGTGGATATCCTTCAGCAACGTCTTGTTCTGATGTCCGAATGATGCCACACGTTTTTCGATATCTATCTGCAGCAGCTGTCCCCGCATCCTCTTACCATGGTTCGCCTGCCCTCTCCTATCTTTCGTCGGCCTTTTGATGCCCTCATCGGATGCATGCTCCGAGAACACACACTCTACCAAGGGTGCCGAACTCCCCTTCATATAATAGGACACCTTGTCTCCGTCTCTTAAGATACAAGAACCTTCGACTGCCGTCCCGTTCACATAGGAGCCATTGCTGCTGTCCAGATCCCGATACCACCAGTGTCCGTTTTCCGGATAAAATTCCCCATGCGACTTGGAAAGCACCATGTGTTCTATCTTAATATCCTGTTCTGTCTTTGGCTCACTTCTCCCTATAACGGCCCGTCCGGACAAATTGATATCCCTCTCATGCCTGCCGTGTACATAACAGTTGAGAACTGCCTTTGTTTGTTCACTCATAATTGCTGCCCTGCTTTTCCTATACTATCATTTTTTGCCCTATATGCGGTATCTTACAAACTCCTCTGAAACTCTCTCATGCTCTGCATGTTTTCTTCTGCTTCTTCATTGCTCAGCAGGTCCATATAGAAGTCCTCATCCTCAAACTCGCGTTTAAGCTCTGCCTGTCTTCCGAGTTCTACATCCACCATATACAACGTATTCATATGTGCAGACTTCAGCACCTGATAATCTCCCTCTGTTACATCAGGCAGATATAGTGTCTCTACCAGGAACCGGCTCGCAGCTTCATAATCCGATAGCGGATTTCCGTGCAGTGACAGGAAACGATAGGTATTTTCCTTTGGTAATACATTGATATCCGCAATCTGATTGTCCTCCAGAAATACTACCAGATCATTTGCCGTCATCGCCCCAAGTGGTGTAATGTCCACAATCTGATTCTTTGCCAAGTCCACATATTGCATCGTCTGCATGCCCTGCAGTGCCGAGATATCGGTCAGTTGATTCTGACAGGCGGATACGGCATACAATTCCGGCTTGTTCTCTAATCCGTGCAGCGATGTCAACTGATTCTCATCCGTTCTGAAAATCTGTAATTTGGTGCATGCTGAAACGGCCTGTATATCCGTAAGCTGATTTTCCGCCACATCAAGCGTCTCCAGTTCCGTAAATCTGTCACTCAGCAAATCAATACTGTCCAGCATATTTTTTCTAGCCTGTAATACGGTCAGACTTGTGCTGTTCGCGATGCCGTCAAGATCGCTGATCTGATTATAATTCACATTGATCTGATCCAGATCGATCAATCCCTCGCACCCTTCCAGCGACTGCAGCTGATTGTCCGACAGATCCAGTATCGTAATGTCCGTCTTTCCCCGTAGCGGAGCAAGACTGCTGATTTGATTTCCTGCTGCATAGAGATTCCTTAAACGATTGGCATTTTCCAATCCCTCCAGCGAATCAATGCAATTTTCGGACACATCTAAGTAATTCAGACTTTCGCACTGTGCAAGCGGTGCCAAAGAAGTAATCTGATTTGTTGAAGCCTCCAGATTGTACAGTTGTGTACATTGCTCCAGTCCTTCCAGATTGGTAATCCCCACATCATTTAACTCAATACCGGAAATCTCCTTGCATGTCCCCAGTGCCGAAATGTCATCTGATGCAATCAGCATGTCAGAAATATGAATGGTTTGTAATTTCTCAAGTCCCTTGACAAATGCAATATCGGAAATTGTAAAAACATAATCATCATAACTGCGCGAATTGTATAGATACAAACTGTCCAGATTAGGAAAGCGTACAAGAAAATCAGTACCGCTCGCAAACCCGTTTACACGAAGCTGCAGAGACTGTACATAAGGAAATTCACCGGGAAAAGCCGCTTCCCCGTCAAAGACCTTCGCTTCCTCATCGCACACAGAGACATCCAGCCTCTCCAGATTCTGTGACTCTGCCAACATTTCATACGATGTATATCCGTAGCAGTCTTCAAAGGAAAGCGAATGAATCTGCTCCAGGCCGGCAAGCTGCTCCATAATCTCATCCGAAATCTCACAGGTGTCAAAAGAAATGCTTTCCAGTTCCTCTGTCTTTTGGAAGCGTTTGATATCCTCCTGCGTGATTACCACATCTGAAATATAAGGGTACATATCGTCCAGCTCAGAGGATTCGTTCTCTCCGTTTCGATAGATAAAAATGCCTACAATACACAGAAAGACGGCAACAAGGATCCCAACAGGCACAGCTTTGGGCGTCTTCTTGCGTTGCCGGCGTCCTGTTTTTATTGTAGACTGCGATGTATTCTGTTCCGCACTCCGGATTCGGTTCTGTGACTTACCGTCATCTGCATGTTCAGGAGCAAGCACCGTCTTCTCAGAGCCAAGCACGCCGCCTTCCGATGTCAGAAGTTCCTGTATCAATTCCTCCATCGATGCAATCCGGTTCTCACTTCGCAATTCCAAGCCATGCATGAGCACCTTCTCCAGATGCCGTGATACCACAAACCCCATTTCGGTCGGCGTCTTCAACGTATCCTCATACATCCTCTGGAGACTATCAATCGGTGCTGTGCCTGTGATACAGAAATACAATGTTGCACACAGCGCATATACATCCGTCCACGTCCCCTGTGCCTCCTGGCTGCGATACTGCTCCTCAGGCGCATATCCCGGTTTCAATACCATCGTCATCGTCTTCTGATCATCTTCGGCAACCACACTTCTTGCGGCTCCGAAGTCCAACAGTTTCAAGGTTCCCTGTGGCCCAAGCACAATGTTATCGGGACTGATATCACGATGAAGCAGTCCTTTACTATGTATATTCTGAACAGAGTCCATGACCGGCTTTAATAAATCAACGGCTCTGTCCGCCTGTAATGCACCATTTTGCTCAACATAAGCTTTCAGGGTAACCCCATCCGCATAATCCATAATGATATATGCAGCATCATCGGATTCTATGTAATCTCTGATATGGACGATTCCTTTACTTCCGGACAGTTCTCCCAGTATTCTTGCCTCACGACGTATCCGCTCCAGTTCCCTCGGCTGTATATTTCTGCATTCCTTAACAGCAACCACATCGCCGTTTTGCAGATCTTTCCCACGGTAAGTAGTCGCAAATCCGCCATGACCGACAACTTTTTCCACTTGATAGCGTTCTTTCAGTATTGTTCCAGAAAGCATTCTTCTTCCTTCTCTTTCCTGATTTCATCTTACTTTACATCTATACGTTCCTATGGTCTCACTGCTGTCTATTTTACTATATATGCATCAAAATGAACAGACAAAAATGCCCTTTCATGACCATGCGATATGAAAGAGCAGCCCGTCGATGCCGCAGCAGCGAAAGGAAAATAGGAAGACCAAACAATCCGTTAAGTTTATGTTAAAGAATCCCGATGCACTCTTTACAAATCACATCATTTTGATGAAAGGTCAACAAAACTCTGCAGTTTGCCGCCTCGATTACTTCTATATGGTTCCTCTTCAGACCAGACAATATGATAATTCTGACATTCCTCATAATCCAATATTTCTCTCAACTTGCGCTCTATCATGGAAAATGCTTTTTCTCTATCCGCTTCGTTGATGCACACCGCCCTGATTTCCAATGTATCCGGAGCAGTCTGAATAACTTGTGCCGTATATACCAATGGCATCTTTTCCAATGCAACCGTCAAATTAACAATCATGACCGTCTTTCCGCATATCTCGGCAACGCCTCCACTTCTACCTCGGATTTCCATATAAGGGAATGTACTGCCACAATTACAATGCGTACAGATTCGAATCTGATCATTCATATGATATCGAATGATTGGCTGCACATAATTGCTCAGATCGGTAACAAGAATACCATCAGACCATGCATCCGCGTCTTGCACTGGCTGCAGTTCCTGATTGACCGGCTCGATGATGACCCAGTCTTCATTGATATGAAGATGTCCGCAGTTGCAGGACATAGCCGCTTCTCCGCCCTCCGTACTGCAATAATTATTCAATACCGGACATTGAAATGTCTCCGTGAACAAAGCATACATTTCTTCCGTAAGCACTTCTGCCGAACAGGCAATTGCTTTCAGATGCAAATGAAGATTTCCTTTTTTCTGCTCAATTGCAAGTGCACACAGTGCTGATGGATAGCAGGTAATCATATCCGGATCAAATTCGTCTATCCGCCTTACCAATTCTTTGACTGACATTGCCGGGGAAAACGCCTGCATATTGTCTGCATATGCTCCGGCCGCATTTTTTGCTTTCATAAACGAACGGTACGAAGATACCTTTGGATCTGTATAGATAATACTTGCAATTCTTGAATTACATGGATTCATAATATCTGCCGAAATATTTTTGGATATAAAACGTCTGTTGATCATGGCTCCGTGAATCGTATTATGATAGGCGTCCCTAAGCATGGGCATCGGAACGCCGCTGGTTCCCGAGGTGGTAAGACCTGTATATTTTGAAAGATATAATTGCTCTGCTTTGCTTTCTTTCAGGTAGGACATCACTGCACTGTATGTAATCTCCGGGTCAGTCACCCACTGCTCATAATGCTCCATCAAATCCTTTTTCCTGACCGGCGGAAGGCTCTCCAAACTCAGATGTCCCAAATCGATGTCTCTGTATGCTTCTCTAAAATAGCCCGCATGCTCCCGTGCATAGGAAACCAGTTCACACAGCCGCTCCCTCTGAAGTGCCAGCCTTACGGATCGATCCATATTCTCTGCTTCGGTTAACAGTGCCGTTGCTTCCTGCATTGTAATATTCTTCATGCTCAAATCCTCCTGATTTTTTGTAGTTTGATACTACATGACAACTCTCGTATGATTCATTCCGATCATCAAAGACCAATCGTACTTCATCCCTCTGTGCTCCAGCCGCTCACCCAGCTCTTGTATCACCGTCGCCCGATCGTCACTGATGGCCTGACGTGCTCTGCCGGCATCCTCAACAGACAGTTCCACCCGGTCTGAGCAGGTCAGGATGATATCTGCTATTCCAAATCCGCCCTTATGCTCTGTTGCGGCCTCATAATCCATGGCTGACAGATACAGCACATCTTCAATCGCAGATTTGATATTCTGCACATCCTTTCCGGTCTCTGTCACAGCATTTTCCGACTGTCTTGCTGCCAACCATGCCGACTGTTCCGTCACGAAGTCTGCTAACTGTACTGCTGCTTCCTTTCTTTTCTCTGCATGCATCACATCAACCGTCATCTCAAGTTTCTTCACTGCCTGATCTGACTGTTCAAACAAAAATACAGAATACAATCGTCCGTCTGATTTCTTTGCAAGATACCTGCTTTTGATCGTGATAAAGAGAAACATACAAATCCCGGTCAACGGAAATGCCAGCCAGATTCCGTTAAGTCCCATAATCCTGCTGAGGATCCAGCCAAGCGGCACCACTACCAGCAGTCCGTCCAAGGAACAGATCTGCATGGAGAACGCCGGCATTGCGATTGCCTGAAAATAATACATCATGATAAATGTGAACCCCACTCCGATGAAACTAAGCGAAAACAGCCGCAGTGCTCCAATCCCTATCTGAACTGCCTCTGCCTCTACCACCCCATAAATTCCAAGCACCTGGCGTGGTAAAATCTCCAAAAGGATTGTAACCAAAAGACAGCTGACCAGTACCAATCTCAAGGTTGTTTTCATGGTCAGATGTACCGCTGTCTGATCCTTTGCACCTCGAAACGATCCAACCATCGGAATCATGGTCTGCGCTCCACCGGATATAAACATAGAAACAAGAGAAAGACAGGACATGCAGACCGAAAATGCAACAATGCCGTTTTGACCTTCCAGACTTGCAGCCATCATGTTGAAAATCCATACTTTCACAAACATAAGTCCCTGTCCCAGACAAGAAGAAATACTATAGTCAAACATATCACGGAACATCTTAAAGTCTGTCCATTTGACTTTTGCAAAATGAATGGATCTTTCCGGAGACTTAAAATATGTAACGCTCATCGCCGTCCCGACAACATAGCCGGTAATCGTAGCCAGCGCGCCGCCTGCCAGCCCCATCCCACAGTACTTCATAAAGACAACATCTAAAATCAGATTCACAGCATTTGCTGTTACAAGCGTAACGGATGCAAGTTTCGTTCTTCCATCTGATTTTAGGATATACGGAAGAATCAGCATGGCAAATGTAAACGGAGCACCTACCAGATAAACCCTCAGATACTGAACCACGTAATCCTCCAACCCACTCGCTCCTGACAAAAAGGAGGCAATCGGACGGCACATGAAAAGTCCCAACAGGATTCCGATGACACTCAAAAACGCCCATGCGATCCCTGATAAGGAAAACACACGATCGGCCTTTTTCTGCTCCATTTTTCCCTTTAATACAGAAATCAGTGTAGAGGACCCGATTCCGAATATCGCACAGACCGCAGTAAAGCATAAGGTCAATGGCATAACCAGATTGACCGCTGCAAGCTGTTTTTCTCCCAATACATTGCCTACAATGATGGAATCAATCATAATACTTAAGGATATAGATGCTGCCATCAAAATGGATGCAACAAAAAACTCCGTAAATTTTTGGTTGATCAGTCTGCTGTTTCTTTTTAACATATGTAAGTATCCTCCTCCGGCTAATCAAAAAAGCCCAGTGTTTTCAATGCCTCAAAAAGTTTCTTTAAATAGATATAGTCTGCCAATGGCCATGCAAATCCGAGACGGTACAACGCCTTGATCGTATATGCATTGTCAGAGCCGATGAAATACCGTTCTTCATTGCTTTTATAAGAAATCAGACTGGATATTTTCATACTCTTTGTTTCATCCAGCAGCAGTTCGTCAAATCGTTTCTGGAATGCTTCTCTTTTCACCACATCCACTTTCAGACCATTTTCATTCATGACACTGATTACATTTGCCATATGTACCGTATGGCAGTTGTACGCATGAAATACCGTGAATTTATCATTTGTCCCGGCCAATAATACAATCGCCTTTGCCGTTACATCAATTGGGGAGAACTCTGCCCGCTGGTCCAGATCCTCAACCGGGAATTCCCCGATTGCCGCATAGGCCTGAAGCCTCTTCATAAAACCATTCGTCGTATAGTTCAACTGGAATTCTCCATCCTCATAACGACTCATCAGATTACCCACACGGATGATCTTTCCGCGAAGTCCGCCCGCAATTGCCTCAAGCATTGCTTCCTCTGCCCTGAACTTCGTCTCGACATATTTATTATCCAGACTCTGTCCGAAGTATAATTCATTCTCACGGATTTTATGATCCGGCGGCACACTTCCTGCTACACTTTCTCCCGCAACCGAAACCGTCGAAATCTGAATCAGCTTCTTTCCTCTTTCTCTGCAGATGGAAATCAGATTTTTGACACCCTGCACGTTGATCCTGTCTAACAGATCATCCTGCACAAAATGCTTCACACATGCAGCGCAGTTAATGGCCGTATCAAAATCACAATCCTTCACGGTATCCGCTAATGATTGCTCCGTAATATCTCCCTGCACGACCAAAATCTGGTTTCCGAACATCTCATCATACGACTCACTGAAGTAATAAACCAGCATCATCTTCAGTCTGTCTTCCGCAGACATATGTTTACTCGGTCTGACAAGACAATAAACCTTTTTCCCACTGTCGATCAGTTGTTTCAGCACATGAACTCCCAGGAATCCGGTTGCTCCGGACAAAAGTACAGTGCCGATATCTCCGCTCTCGATCTCATCCACATATTCTGCGGTATTGAATCTGAGTACCTGATCTATTTCTGTCATCTCCGGCAATTCTTCTACTGCTGTACTCTGCTTTTCTTCTTTCTTTCCCTGCTGCTGGCTGAGAATGAACTGCTCCAGCTTTTCAACAGTTGTATAGTCAAAGATATTGGCATATACAACAGGCAGTTTCTCCACCATACACCGCATAACGACCTTGGATGCAGACAAGGAAGTACCACCCATCTCAAAGAAATCATCATCAACGGAAATCTCCTCAACACCGATTGCTGCCTTGAAGATATCACAAAGTTTTCTCTGCAGTTCCGTTTCCGGCTCCTTCAAATCGGAAACTCTTTTCCGAACATCTTCCGGCTCCGGAAGCGCCTTCTTGTCCAACTTTCCGTTCGGATTCAGAGGAAATGCTGCAAGCTGCATGAACACGCCCGGAATCATATATTTTGTCAGATATTTCTCAAGATGCCTGGTCAACTGCTCTTGATCGACCGGCTCTTCCGCCATAAAATACCCACACAAATACTGTCCGGCCTCATTCTCTTTGACGAGCACAACACTCCTTGTGACGGTTGGATAGGAACACATCACATTTTCAATCTCATCAAGTTCCACGCGCAGACCACGTAGCTTGACCTGATTGTCTCCTCTGCCGCAGAACTCAATCTTTCCATCCTTGTTCCAATAAGCGATATCACCGCTTCGATATGCTCGGCTTCCATGGAAATCAATGAACTTGTCTCTGGTCATTTCCTCCAGCCCGATATAGCCACGACCGACGCTCTTTCCTACGATTGTCAATTCTCCCGGGGCATATTTCGGCAATATATGACCGCATACATCCCTCATGAATACCTTGACATTATTAGCGGTCTTTCCGATTGTTACACGCTCTCCATCCAGTTCATCTATGGTCACGGTGACAGTGGTTTCTGTCGGTCCGTAACTGTTGAAGATGCGTGCGGTCATCCCGATATCCCGCATTTTCTGATAGAGTGTCTCCGGAAATGCCTCTGCGCCGATGATGATAGCACGCAGTTTCCGAAGTGCTTCCTGAACCTTAGGAAACTCCATAATGGTCAGCATATAGGAAGGGGTGCACTTCATCATATCCACACCGTTTTCAAGCATCATTTCTGCAAGCAGCATGGGATTGTGAATCTCCTCTTCCGTTGCAATCGCCACTGTCTGACCGTGATATAAAGGCATCATTTCCTCTATCACAGACACATCAAACGTGATTGCCGCAAGTCCCAGAAATACATTGGTATTATCCACATAATCTTTTGCAAGAATATTCTGATCACAGTAATTCAGCATATTCACCAGGTTTCCCTGCTCGATCATGACACCCTTTGGCTTTCCGGTAGAACCGGACGTGTAAATACAGTAAGCCAGATTTTCTGCCTTTGCCACCACCGGCGGATTCTCAACATGATCATTTTGATATAGATCCTCCAGCAGCAGAACTTTGATTTCCAATGAATCCAGTAAGGTCTGTCTCTCCTGATAAAGCTCCCGCGTCGTAATCAGGAATCCGGCCTTTGAATCCTCCATGATGTACCGTACACGCTCATCCGGATAATCAGGTTCCATAGACAGGAATGCGCCTCCTGATTTCAGAATGCCTTCTCTGACAGCATAGACATCCACCGTTCTGTATAGCATCAGTGCTACGATCGTCTCCGGTCGCACCTTCACACGAATCAGATCATTTGCGATCTGATTTGCTTTTTCATTCAATTGTCCGTAAGTCAGTTTCCTTCCGTCTGCAATCAATGCAGTCTTCTGCTGATATTTCTCTGCCTGTTCTTCAAAGAGTCTGCTCGGAACCTTGTCCGGCAGTTCTGCATCGGTATCGTTAAACGATTGGATTTCCTCATCTGCCTGTGCAGATAGTATGGAAACCTCCTTGATGGTTCGTTTCCTGAGGAATTCTGCAATCACCTGCTCATATGCATCCAGCAGGCTGTCCATCTGACTCTGTTCAAACAGATCACTGCGGTATTCACAGAAATACCTGATTTTATTTCCGATCAAAAATACATTCACATTGACAGGAGCCTTCGTCTCGTCCAGATCAAGACTGACCAGTTCACACTTCTCTCCGCAGATACTGTCAAAGGAAAAGTCAGCACCCTGATATGCAAACATAATATCTGCATTGACACCAAATTCATGACTGATCTCAGCAAACGAATAGATATCATTTGCCATACTCTCAATCAACTGATTCTGTGTCTCAGACAACAGATTTAAAATCGTTTTATCCCCATCCTTGACATCACACAGAACCGGATAGGTCTTGACCAGCATACTGATCGTATGTTCCAGTCTAGAATCATTTCTTCCATGATAGATTGTTGCAAAAAGAGCCTGCTCCTTGCCGCAGAATCTGGATACCAGCATACCGAATGCCGCTGAAAAGAATGCATTCAGAGAAATCGAATTCTGATTACAGAAATGCTGCACATCCTCTGTTGTTACCTGTGTTCCGTAGACCTCCATATTGGCTGACGATCTGCCGTCCGCCTTTTTAACTGTCTTGACCGGCAGACACTCTGTGTCACAGCCGCCGAGCAGCTTTCTATAGTATTCCTTCGCCTTCTCATATCCTGCTCCCTGTCGCTCCTTTGCCTCACTCAGAGACTGTTCAAAGCCACTGAACACTTCCTTTTGAAGTTTATCGCCGGAATAGGCCGTTGTGATATCCTGCAGGAAGATCTGCAGGGATGTACCGTCACAGATAATATGATGCATCTCCACAAAGAGATAATTGCTTGTTCCACGATAGATTTTGACGCGGATCAACGCACCGCCGAGGAAACGGAACGGCTTGACCATCTCTTTCTTTTCTGCCTCAAGGTCTTCGTACGCAATGACCTCTACCCGGAAACTGTCATCATAATCCATCCGGCGCTGTCTGATATCACCATTTTCATCCATGATCATCCGCAGTTTCACATAAGGATGTGCCTCAACAGTCTGCTGAATCGCAGTCACCAGTCTCTCGACATCCACATGATCTCCCAGCTTCAGAAGGATCGGAATATTATAGATGGTGCTGTCCGGATGCGCCATACACTCCACAAAGATGCCCTCCTGAGTCTGTGTCAGTGGATAATCCGACTGCTGCTCATACACTTCATCCGCAGTTGTATTCCCCTTTTCCTCCTGCACATACTGTTCCAATTTCCGAATGGTATTGTGCTCCTTCAGATCCTTGGTTCGAACAGTGATCTGAAAGGCCTTTGACAGCTTCACGTTCAAATTAACCGCACCGATCGAAGTCAGACCTGCATAATAAATATCCGTATCAATACCGAAATCCTTCGTCTTGATGATTTCCGATATGATATCAAACAACTGCTGCTGCAGTTCATTTTCCGGAGGGATAACATCCTCAAATACTTTTTGCGGAACCGGAAGTGCACGCTTATTGACCTTCTGATTCTGGTTCAGCGGGATTTTGTCAATCTGCATGGTAACAGCCGGAACCATATAAGGCGGTTTCGTTTCCAGAATAAATGCATTCAGTTTTTCAATCTCTACCTTTTCATCAGAAACAATATAGGCGGTCAGATATTTACCGCCGCCGGCTTCGTCATAAGCCACTACGGTTGCATCCTTAACTGCCGGGAATCTGCGGATGATCTCTTCCACCTCTGTCAGCTCGATCCTAAATCCCCGAATCTTCACCTGGCTGTCCTTGCGGCCTACAAACTGCACATTTCCATCATACAGAAGACGTACGATATCTCCGCTATGGTACATGCGCTCATAACCAGGCTCTTGATCAAATAAATTTTGAACAAATGCCGTCTTCGTCTGTTCCGGACGATTCAAATAGCCCCTGCTGACCTGATGGCCACTGATGCATAATTCTCCTGTGGCTCCGATTGGCAGACGCATTCCCTGCTGATCCACAACATAAAGCTTCAGATTATCCAACGGCTTTCCGATCGGGATATTCTCCCGATAATCCTCGACATCAAAAATCGATGAACACACCGTACATTCCGATGGTCCATAACCATTACTGAGCTGCAGGCTGCCTGCTACTTGGAGTGGTACCAGTGCTTCTCCGCCGACCAGCAGATGGCGAAGTGAACTATTTGGAAATTCAACCGCAAACTGCCGTCCTACCTGTGTTGTCATAAAAGCATTGGTGATATGATGCTTCTCAAAATACCGGTTCAGTTCTTCCAGCTCCAGACGAATTTCTTCCGGAATGATATAGACGCAGACACCGGATGTAAGCGCAGAAAACAATTCCATGACTGCTGCATCAAAGCCAAAACTTGCATATGCCGCAATCGCACTTTCAGAATTTATTTTATAATATGAGCGATACCAATTACAGAATGCTACCACATTTCTGTGTTCCAGCATACATCCTTTCGGAACCCCTGTAGAACCGGAGGTATACAACAGAACAAATAAATCCTCGGGCTTCGGATGCTCTAACGGCTGCTCTACTCTCGGAAGATCACAAATCTCCTTCGTCAGCAAGACCTTGCCGTCAAAATCCGGCACCAGATGCAGCAATTCTTCATCTGCAATTAAAAGTTTGACCTCTGCATCCTTCATCATAAACTGCAGACGTTCCATCGGATAAGTTGGATCAAGTGGCTGATACGCCGCCCCTGATTTCAAAACTCCCAGAGCGCAGATCGGCATATATTCGCTGCGTCTCACCAGAATGGAAACCGCATTTTCCCTTCCGATCCCCTGTGCCCGGATATACCGTCCTATGTGATCCGTAACCTCATTCAACTGCCGATAAGTCAGCTCTGTTTCCTGATAGACAACAGCCAAATGCTCCGGAACCCTTTCTGCCTGTTCACAGAACAGATCAACCACCGATTTGCTGCTGTCATAGGACACCTCCGTTCGGTTGAACTGATCCATTTTTCTCTTCTGACCATCCGGAATCAGATGGATGGCATCCAAGCGTTTTGCCGAAATCATTTCTTCCAATACGGTATTCAGAATCTCCGCAAATCCGTCCATGAAAGCTTCCGAATATAACTCATTACGATATTCCATCGTCATTTCATAATAGCCGTTTCGTTTGAAGATTAGAAGCGCCAAATCTGCCTGTGGCTCTGTCTCCAAAGTAGTCATTTCAAAACTTGAATCTGAAAGTTCAAAGCCATTCAGCATTTCATCCTGATATACAAACATGATATTTGACATAATTCCATAACGATTTGCCAATTCTCTGAATCGACAAATATCATGAGACATGATTTCCATGAATTCATTTTGGAGTGCTTTCACGAAATCAGACGGTGTTTCTGCTTTGTTGACCTTTACATGCACAGGCATCGTCCTGACAAACATTCCAACGGAATCCTGCAGTCTCAAATCATGTCTTCCGTTATTGGCTACACAGAAAAGGACATCTTCGGAAGCGTTCATGACAGACAATGTATATGCAAAGGCTCCCATAAACAAAGAATTGACTGTAACGGCATGCTCTCTCAAAAATGCCCCCAGCTTCTCCTCTGATATTTCACTGAGCAGCTCTCTCGTAATACTTCTGTTCTGATGCTTTGCCTGCTCGCCCATAGCAGGCATATCCGGAAGCAGTGTGGAATCTATCTCTACACCATCCAGCCTTTGATCAAAAAAGGCAAGGCTGTCCTTGTATGCCGCAGTCTCTGCAATGGTTTCTTCAGATGCCGCCACATCAAACAAGGTAAGCTTTTCTGCATTTAGCGGCTGGTTCTCATATGCTTTTTTAATATCCTCAAACAACACCTGTGCGGAAGTACCGTCAAAAATAATATGATGCACATCACCGAGAAAATAGAGTTCATGCTCCACTTCAACGATTTCAAAACGATACAACGGTTCCTTCTCCAGATCGAACGGACGCACAAATTTCTTGTGATAATCCTTCCATTCCTCCTGTCCCATATGAGAAACCTTCACATCACACTCTCGATCTGTCGGAATCATGATCGGCGTATCTTCTGCATATCCGATACACACCTGCAGTACAGGATGATTCGCAACGGCCTTGCGGACAGCGTCCTGCAGTCGATCGATTTTAATCGCGTCCCCTGCACTTGCTCTGCATAAGAACGGAATATTATACATTGTGCTTTCCGGATGTTCGATGCACTCCAGATAGACTCCCATCTGGGAATCTGTCAGCGGATAGTGTTCACGCTTCTCTGTACATTTTTCATAGACAAATCCCTGCGCAGCGGATGCCAGCAAAGCTGCAATTCCCCCGGGCGTCTTCCCCTGAAATACAAGCGACGGATTCAGTCCCTCCAGACCACACCGCTCAATCAGTGAAAGCACATTGATGGAGTTGCCGCCAAGCGCAAAGAACTGATCGTTCCGGCCTACCTGCCCACAGCCTAATACTGCCTCAAAACCATCACATAGGCATTTCTCCTGCTTGGTATCCGGCGGACAATAAGCAGTGCGGAATATAGATGCATCCGGTTCCGCCAGTGCATTTCTGTCCAGTTTTCCATTGGCATTCTTAGGCATTTCATCTAACGCTACATAGAAAGAAGGAATCATGTAAGCAGGAAAAATCGCGCTTAATTTGTCCTGAATCTCCTCTTTGGCAACTGCCCTGTCCGCAACAAAGTATGCGCAAAGGTAATTTTGTCCGCTTTTATTGGTGAATCCCTTCACAACCGCCGTCCGGATCTGCTCCATCCCCGATATGACCGTTTCAACCTCGCCGATCTCCACGCGTTGTCCGTTGATCTTCACCATCCAGTCTCTGCGGTTGACATACAGAATGTTGCCGTCCGCAAGACGTTTTCCGAAATCACCTGTATGATATAAAATTTTATGCTTTTCATCCTGTGCAAACGGATTGTCTGTAAAGACCTTTTCTGTCTGCTCCGGAAGATTCAAATAGCCGTCTGCAAGCGGTCCGCTGATGCAGATTTCTCCTTCACTGCCATCCTCTGTCAGACTGCCGTCTTCATTGACCAGATAGACCTCATATTCCTTAATCGGCTTTCCCAGCGGAAACGGTTCAATGAAGCCTTGATTGGTTTTATAAAAGAGAACGACCAATGCCGCCTCACTCATACCATACAGATTGACCACAGAATAGGTTCCTCGTTCAAATCCGGTCACCTTTTCCGACCCGGTAAAGACAACTTTCAGGCTGTCCGACTTATTTCTGAAACTTTTTAACATCTGGGAAGAAATAAAAATATGACTGATGCGATACTTTTGAATATAATGCTCTACCTTTCGAATATCCTGTCTCACATCGTTACTTAAGATATGAACGGTAACACCCTTCCATAGAGGATAAAAGACATCCATAAGAGAGGAGATGAAATTGAGCGGAGAAATGCTGGCATAGAGATCCTGCTTTTCTACCGTACAGATTTCATCATAAACCGTGATTTTCTCTGATACGACACCATAGTTCAGACTGATTCCCTTCGGCTTTCCGGTGGAACCGGAAGTATAGACAATCAGAGCGGTGTCGCATTCACCCAGCACACACGCATCAACCGGGTTGCTGCAATTGTCAGATACCGCAATCTGCTCGATCAGTTCATCTGTGATGATAATCCGACAGCCGCAGTCTTCCTGCATGGTTCGGATTCGCTCCGGCGGATATGTATCTGCAGCAGGCACAACCGCGCAACCTACTTTCCACGCACCGATTTCGGCAGCCACATACTCCATCCTGCGTGAAGCAGCCACCATGACGACATCTCCTTTGCCAATGTCATGTTCCAAATAATAACCGGCAAATCGATCAGCCACTTGATTCATCTGCTCATAGGTCGTGCTTCTTGTCCCATCTTCATCCACAATCGCCGTTCGTGCAGGCATTGCTCTCACGTGTTCCATCCATTCTGTCAAAAATAGTGTCGTCATACATTGTCCTCCAATGAAAATCTTACTTTTGAATCATAACCGCTCTCTGACTTTATGCTTTATCTTCTGA
>CAZWXS010000025.1:0-34933 GCA_964638005.1 uncultured Lachnospiraceae bacterium | reverse complement strand
TTTATATACCCAGTGAGGGTTTCGAGACAGAGCCATGGGAAAGGGAGGATAGGGGCGGTTATTCATCCATGAATTGTCTAGGGGAGAGTTCTCACGAAGTGAGATACCCCTAGAGTGACTGACGCCCCTATCCTCCCTTTCCCATGGCGACCGATACGATTCAACCCCGAACGTTAAATTGTAATGTACTCCGCCATGCACCTCGATTCCGCTGGCGTTGCATCTCAGTCACGGGCTTCGCCCTATGAATAGAGACAAAGAAGCGTTTGTGAAAGTGCTTTTCTGTGAAAAACTTTGTAAAAAACTTTGCAAATAATATGAAATAAAATAAGCCACTTCAATAGAAGTGGCTTAAATACTGTTTTTTTGAAGAGCGATAGACGAGACTCGAACTCGCGACCTCCACCTTGGCAAGGTGGCGTACTACCAACTGTACTACTATCGCATTTGCTTGATTAAGTGGTGCCCGTAATCAAGACAAGTAATAATATACTATATGAAAAAGGTTTTGTCAATGCCTTTTTCTCATCTTTTTTTGCGTCGTTTACGCCGCCTTTTTTCGCGTAAATATGCAATGCAGACAGCGGTTATGACTGCGCCGAGAAGGATGGCTCCGACGGTGATGGCAGCGACACCCCATGCCGGAAATGTGCTTGCGGAATCAGTCTCGGGTGTGGCGGATTGTTCCTCCAGAGTTACTTGCAGAGTGTCGCCCCAGAGCGGCTCTCCGGAATTTTCGAGAGAGGTATCTTCCGTTACTTCTGCGGGAGAAGAATTCGCAGCATCTGTACTGTTTGCAGAGGAAGTTTTATCGGTATCAGTGTCGCCTGCGGCAGATGTTTTGTCTGTGGAAGAGGAGTTCATGATGTCCGATTTGTTTTTGTCGGGCTCTGTACTGCTGACATGATCTGTGTTATTGGTTTCGGAAACGGATTCCAGCTTGAGGTCGATGGGATTGCTGACGGTGTCCAGTTCGTAGTTGTTATAGACACGAACCAAGAGCTGTCCGGAGAATCCGGCGGGAACATCTATTGTTTCCGTGTGTGATGTTCCGTTTCCCCATAGAGAAAGCGGTGCATATGTGAGTCCGTCGTCGGTACTGTAGGTGCAGTACATCATTTTGCTCTCGGGTTCAGAGGCTTTTGCCGTAAAAGTGACTTTATGTTCGTTGGCATTGATCTGGTCGATGGTGACCGATACGTTTGCAGGCGGTGTTAAGTCGGGGGACATCGTAGAGGTTGGAACTGCTACGGCTACTGTCGGTGCGACGTCTACCTGCGTCAGCCCCTTTTTGAGCCCGTAGTAATCGGCAACCGCGGCGGCATCACCGATGCCGAGCTGCTGCCAGGCGGCAGCATTGTTCATGCGGTTCCAATCGGTATTGTTGTCAATATATCCATGCTCTACGATAATGGTGGGCACATGATTGTTTACACCATGGCGGATGATTCCGTAATAATCCGTGCCGGACTTGCCGATGCGTGTTTTGCAGCCCTTGTCGGCAGAGCCGGACACACATAGCTGCTTCAGAAAACAGGAACCGAGACCCTTGCCGGTTGCGTAATGTTCACCAAAGGCAGAGGAAAATACTTCAGCTCCGTAGAAATTGTGTTCGGCAGAGGCATTGTAATGGATGCTGATCAGAGCATCCGCCCCGACACTTGCGGCAAATGCAGAACGGTTTGCGAGTGTCATGGCCTGATCTGTGCTGCGCGTCATGTAAACGGTCACATTGCCGTATTGCTCCAGTTCATTTTTCATGGCGGTGGCAGTGATGAGTGTTAAGTCCTTTTCGAAGACACCGTTATATTTAGCACCAAGTTCCTGTTCGTCTGTGGTTCCGGGGCCACCGTGTCCGGGGTCGATGACGATGACGATGTTGGATTTTGCATATACATCTTCACACAGGATTCCAAGCGGATCGCATGACAGCAGTAACAGTATGAGAAGAGCGGAAATGATATTTTTAATAGATTTCATATGTACAAAAACTCCTTATCCTATACTCCACTCAATACTATACTATTTTGTCAAAAATATGGCAAGGGAAAGTAAAACATGCTATACTGTATGGTAAATGATCATAGTAATCGGCATATAAATGCAGAGGATGCATTAGACGCAGAGATGACATGAAATACATTAGGGGAGACGAATAATCTGATGACATACAGTATTATATTTGATATAGACGGAACATTATGGGACTCTACGGGGGTTGTGGAGAAAGCATGGAATGAGGCAGTGAGAAAAGCAGGCATTACAAACAAGCAGATTACGGCGGATGAGTTAAAATCTCTTTTTGGAAAACCGATGGGCGAGATCATAGAGGCATTATTTCCGGATGAATCGGAGGAGAAGAGAGCAGAGCTCGGTCCGCTTTGTTTTGAATATGAGCATGCATATCTGAAGAAAGAGCCGGGTGTGGTATATGATGGGTTTGAGGAGATGCTGCGGGCATTGTCCGAGGATTACCGTCTTTTTATCGTGAGCAACTGTCAGGCGGGGTATATTGAGACTGTACTGGGTGCTACAGGCTTTGGCGGGTATTTTGAGGACTATACCTGTCCGGGGGATACGGGGCTTCTGAAGGCGGAGAACATCAGGCTGATCATGGAACGCAACGGTGTAGAAGCGGCGATTTATGTCGGTGATACACAGATGGATGCAGATGCATGCAGGAAAGCCGGTGTACCGATCGTATATGCGGCATATGGATTTGGAACGGTTGCAGAGCCTGACTATGTGATTCGGTCACCCCTGGAGCTGGTAGATGTCATGGCAGATATTGCGAGAGACTGATGGAAACAGGGCGGCACAGGACAAACGGATGGTACATAGATTGAATAACGTCATAAAAGAAAACGGGGGATATGTGAATGAAACTGACATTTGTAGGAGCGGCACATGAAGTAACGGGAAGCTGTCATTATCTCTATGCATGTAAGAAGCGTATACTGATTGACTGCGGTATGGAGCAGGGACAGGACATTTATGAAAATGTAGATATTCCCGTAGATGAAGCGATGATCGACTATGTGTTTCTGACACATGCGCACATTGATCATTCCGGTATGATACCGTGGCTCTATGCAAGAGGCTTCAGAGGGCAAGTATTTGCAACGGATGCAACGGCTGATCTGTGCAGCATCATGCTGAGAGACAGTGCACACATCCAGATGTTCGAGGCGGAATGGCGTAACCGTAAAGCGAAGCGCTCACCAAACGTGCAGGAATATGTACCTCTTTATAATATGCAGGACGCAGACGGCGCAATTAAATGCATCGTTCCCTGTCATTATGGCAAGGAAATTCATATATGCGATGGAATTAAGATACGATTTACAGACATGGGACATCTGCTCGGTTCGGCAGCAATCGGGGTGTGGGTGACGGAACCGGAAGGTACGAAGAAGATTGTATTTTCAGGGGATGTCGGTAACTCCAATCAACCGTTGATCAAGGATCCGACACCGATTCGGGATGCGGATTATGTGGTCATAGAATCTACATACGGAGATCGTCTGCATGAGAAGGAAAGGGCAGATTATGTAACGGAGCTGTCTCAGATACTCAAGGAGACTTTTGACAGGGGCGGCAATGTCGTGGTTCCTTCCTTTGCGGTTGGACGTACACAGGAAATGTTATATTTCCTGCGGAAGATTAAGGCGGATAAGCTCGTACCGGGATATGAAGATTTTGAAGTCTATGTGGACAGCCCGCTTGCTGTTGAGGCAACCAATGTATTTAACCGGAATATTTATGAATGCTTCGATCAGGAGGCAATGGAACTGGTCAACAGAGGGATCAATCCCATTACATTTCCGGGGCTGAATCTGTCGATTACCAGTGATGAATCGAAGGCGATCAATTTTAATGATCATCCCAAGGTCATCCTGTCGGCATCGGGTATGTGCGAGGCGGGACGAATCAGGCATCATCTGAAGCATAATCTCTGGAGACAGGAATGTACGATCCTGTTCGTGGGATATCAGGCAATCGGAACGCTGGGACGCTCTCTGATAGAGGGTGCGACAGAGGTGAAGCTGTTTGGAGAGCCGGTAGAGGTGCGCGCCAAGATTACTTCCATCAAGGGTCTGAGCGGTCATGCTGATAAGGCAGGTCTGACGGACTGGATCAATGGATTCGATCCGCAACCGGAACGTGTATTTGTCGTACATGGTGATGATACGGTATGTGACCAGTATGCGGATTATCTGCATGAGAATTTCGGATATGATGCAGTGGCACCATATAGCGGCACATGCTATGATTTGATGCAGAATGAATGTGAATACGAGGCCGAGGGTGTCCGTATCACGCCTAAGAAGCCAAAGGTGGCGACTGCGGTATTTGCAAGACTTGTTGCTGCAGGACAGAGACTGCTTGCCGTTATTCAGAAAAATGAAGGTCTGGCAAATAAGGATCTGGCGAAGTTTGCAGATCAGGTCAATTCACTCAGTGATAAATGGGACAGATAAAGGCATGAGAATCAATATAGAAGGGAACAGGAACAATGAGCTTAGCAGATAGGATATTTATAGATATGTGCACTGATATCATAGAGAACGGATGCAGCACGGAGGGCGAAAAGGTACGCCCGAAGTGGGAAGACGGAACGCCTGCGTATACGATCAAGAAGTTCGGCGTGGTCAATCGCTATGATCTGCGTAAGGAATTTCCGATACTGACGCTGCGCAGGACGGCACTTAAGAGCGCGACGGAGGAGATGCTGTGGATCTGGCAGGAGAAGTCCAATAATGTCAATTGGCTTCATTCTCACATATGGGATGCATGGGCAGATGAGGATGGTTCCATCGGCAAGGCGTACGGCTATCAGATGGGTGTGAAGCACCAGTATAGAGAAGGTATGATGGATCAGGTAGACAGGGTCATCTATGACCTCAAGAACAATCCGTTCAGCAGACGCATCATGACCAATCTGTATGTGCATCAGGATCTGCATGAGATGAATCTGTATCCGTGTGCGTACAGTATGACCTTCAATGTGACACAGCGTACGGGAGAGGATAAGCTGACGTTGAATGCAATCTTGAATCAGCGTTCTCAGGATGTCCTTGCAGCGAACAATTGGAATGTGGTGCAGTATTCCGTACTTGTTCATATGCTGGCACAGGTCTGCGATATGAATGTCGGGGAATTCGTGCATGTGATTGCGGATGCACATATTTATGACAGGCACATTCCTTTGATCAAAGAGTTGATTTCAAGAGAGCCGTATGATGCACCGAAGTTTTGGATCAATCCGGATATTAAGGATTTTTACCGCTTTACAAAGGATGATGTTAAGGTAGAGGGCTACGAGACGGGACCACAAATCGAGAATATTCCGATCGCAGTGTAGACCGCAGGACAGTGTAGGATAAAAGGACAGTATTTTGATAACAAAGCGTCCTGTTAATGATAGAGCATAAGGAGAATCATAAATGAATATAATAGCAGCAGTAGATAACAATTGGGCAATCGGTTATAAGAATCAGTTATTGGTGAGAATTCCGAGTGACCAGAAGATGTTTCGTGAGGAAACGACCGGTAAGGTGGTTGTGTTGGGACGTAAGACTCTGGAAACCTTTCCGAATGGTATGCCGCTCAAGAATCGTACCAATATCATCCTTTCAACGGATACAAGCTATCAGGTGAAGGATGCAACGGTGGTACATTCTGTGGAAGCATTATTGGAGGAACTAAAGCAATATCCTTCGGAGGATGTCTATATCATAGGCGGTGAGAGCATTTACAGGCAGCTGCTTCCGTATTGTGATACCGCACATATTACGAAGATCGATTATGACTATGATGCAGATGCTCACTTTCCGAATCTCGATGAGATGTCCGAGTGGAAGATTACGGGAGACAGCGAGGAACAGACGTACTTCAATATTGAATATCGGTTTTTGCGATATGAGAGAACCAAATAAGGCGTATCATTGGAGAGCAGTATGAATGTAAAATGAGACAGAATGAAATCATAGAGCGGGCAGCAAGATAAATCAAATCTTGCTGCCCGCTTTCTGTATTATACTATATTGTTTCTGTATTGTTACTGTGGAACAACGATGTTCGGGTCAAATGTACCCGGAAGCACCTGAGATGCATCCGGTGTCGTGACACCGGGCATTGTGCCGTCCGGTAACAGTCCGGTTCCGTCCGGCGGTACGACAGGTGTCGTGCCGTCTAATGAGAAGAGTGGTACTCCGTTCAAGTAACTGTGGATACAATACGGTGTAGAAGCATAAGGATCATTTTCAGGATCCACCATGATGACGCCGTCCATCTTGTACGGACAGGTATCTGCTGCACGCCCGCCTGTCAGCCCGCATACATAGCCGACCATATGACGGTCACAGACTGTCGTCGGCTCTGTACCGACTGCAAAGTATTCGGTATAGGTGCTTCCGTCTAATTCACACAGACCGGGAACAGCCAGTTTTCCGGATTTATTACATACGGTAGCGGTCGTAATGCCTTCCGGTGTGATAAAGGATTTGTTCTCCAGGTTTTCGTGGACACGTGACATGACTGCTTTCCACAGCGTTTTCGCAAGTCCTGTTTCAGAACCTCCCATGTGAACATTATTATCATAGCCTGCCCAGGTTGCACATGTATAATAGGGCGTATATCCTGCAAACCAGACATCGACATCGCTGGAGGTTGTACCTGTTTTACCTGCAATGGACATATTATCAAATCGAACCTTGCCGCCGGTACCCTGCGTTACAACATCCATCATGGCATCAGTCAGCAAAAATGCAGTGGTTTCTTTGATTACCTGACGTTTCTGCGGAGCATTTTCAATCAGCACATTGCCGTCATGGTCAATGATCTTGGTATAGAACATAGGCTTGATATAAGAACCGCCGTTTGCAATTGCGCCGTATGCTGCCGTAAGTTCAAGATTTGTGACACCGTCGGTGACTCCGCCGAGCGCGAGTGCCTGTGTGATATCAGATGTAATACTGCCGTCTGCCTGCGTGCGGCGGTCTACCAATGTCGTAAAGCCGAAGTTCAGCAGATAATCATAGCCGAGCTGTGGAGTGATGTCGGTCAGGGTCTTAACAGCCACGATGTTGAGAGACTGTTCAATACCGTATCGAACAGTACAGATGCCTTTGTAGCCTGTGCTGTACCAGTTGGAGACGGGTCTGCCGTTGGCATAGGTGAAAGGCTCATCCACCTGTGTGGAAGCCAGTGTGAAGCCTGCGCTGTCAAGTGCCGGTGCATAAGCGGCCAGTACTTTAAAGGTGGAACCCGGCTGCCTCATCGTATCGGTAGCACGGTTCAGAGTCAGACTTGCCTCCTTGGCACCGTAACCGCCGACAATTGCTGCCACCTGGCCGGTGGTATGGTCAATGACACTGACTGATACCTGTGGCTGTGGAGTATAAGAGATGTTCTCAGCTACGAATTTATCTGTCGGTTCCATGACAAATGCTTTGTACTCATCGACGCAGGCCTGAGCTTCTTCCTGCGTGCTGAAGATGCTGTTGAATTTCTTGTCCTGCTGTTTGAAATAGGCCTCAAAATTCTGCGTACTGAAGTTTTTCATTTCTCCGTCCTTGTCCTGGACAGATAATTCATAGGTCAGCAACAGTTTTGTATTTTCAGGGAAATTCTCCGGATTGCTGAATTCCTCATCGCAGATGCGCTGGATGTTCGGATCCTGTGTCGTGAAAATACTCAGACCGCCGCTGTACAGTGCGTTGTATGCCTGTGTATAGGAGTAGCCCTTCATTTCCTGAAGATCATTGATGACTTGTTCGGTCAATTCATCCACAAAGTATGTATAGATGGAATTCTTCTCTGTTTCTGCATTTACATTCTGGATTCTGGAGTAGACATCGTCTGCCATTGCTTCATCATATGCTGTCTGGGTGATATAACCCTGCTCGAGCATGTTGCCGAGTACCTTGGTACGGCGTTCTATATTATCCTCAGGATGTGAAATTGGATTGTATTTGCTCGGATTCTGTGTAATGGCGGCAATAACGGCAGCTTCTGACAGATTGATCTGAGAAGCAGGTTTGTTAAAGTAACGCAGGGAAGCAGCCTGTACACCCAATGTACTCTGACCGAGGTTGATGGTGTTCATATAGTTCTCAAGGATGGTTTCCTTGTCCATAATCTTCTCAAGTTCCAGAGCAAGATACTGTTCCTGGAATTTACGCTTGAATTTCTCCGTGATGGAGGACTCTGAGGTCCAGCTGGTAAATACGTTATTTTTGAGCAGCTGCTGTGTGATCGTGCTGGCACCTTCTGAAAAATGTCCGTTTTTAATGCCTGTGACACCTGCACGCATGATACCTTTGATATCGATACCGGGATGTGTATAGAAACGCTCATCCTCGATTGCAACAAAGGCATGCTGGAAATCCTCGGGTATCTTGTCAATCGTAATATAGATTCGATTGGAGTCTGCCGCAACCAGTTTGGTCAGGGGATTTCCTTCCTTATCATATACGGTTGTGGAGAAACCGGTCGGGGATACATCAATGTTGGATATATCGGGTGCTGTCTCAATGACACCCTTAAATAAACCGATACCTGCACAGGCACCGATGACTGCAAGCGAAAGAGCACATACCAATACGGCATTAAAGAACGTAATGGCAATCATTTTTCCGATTTTGGTTGATTTGGACACGAGCGTTTTCTGCTTATGGCGCGCGCTTCTTCTACCATAATTCATGTTAAGACCTCCTGATCTGGAACATATTACATATAGGATATGCAGCGGCAGTCAATCCATTTGGCATTGATTGCACAATCGCATATCGTTCATTATATCAAATTTTATAATTTAAATAAAGGGCTAAATCCCCCTGTAAAGAATTGTTCACAAATGCAGGGCAATTTATACCAATGTTGGCTTTCCTTCAATCACGGCATAATACAGTTCATCAATATCCTCAAGCTGTGCCTGTCCGTTTGTGGCTTCGGTCAGTTCGACCTTTGCATGTGAGATTTCACTGTACGGAATCAGAGCCTCAAGGGTTACTTGATCCGTATAGTCCGTGGACAGTGTTGCATACCCGTTCTTTCCTAATATATATTGTATCTTTCCGATGCCGTTGTAATCGGTCGTGATGCGCAGTCGCAGAGCGAAAGTCTTTTCAATGATGTCACATTGTGACAGTCCTTCTTTGACAGCTCTGCCGTATGCCCGTACCAAACCACCGGTTCCGAGCAGGGTGCCGCCGAAGTATCGCGTGACGACGACAGCGACATTGCGGATTTCTTCTCCCAGCAGTACTTCCAGCATTGGTCTGCCTGCGGTTCCGCCCGGTTCGCCGTCATCTGAGCAGCGTGTTACTTCGGAACGCAGACCGAGTACGAATGCAGAGCAGTTATGTGTCGCATCCCAATATTTCTTTTTTATGGTTTCTATGAAAGAAACAGCTTCTTCCTCTGTTTTGACAGGATGTACAGTTGCAATGAAACGAGACTTCTTTTCAGAAATCTCACCTTCACCACCGTGATACACCTCTTTATATCGTTCAACCATATGCAGATTCTCCGTTTTGTATTTCTCTGAACAGTATACACGATTATCATGCAAAATCCCATACATTCCTGTAAAATTCATTGACATGTTTTTTTGAGTTTGGTATAGTTAACGTTGGATAAAAAGAGTTTGATCTCTATATAACAGCAATTCGAAAGGCGGTGGTTTATATGAAGAAGATAAAGAGTAATTCGTTATCTGATGTTCCGGGTCGAAGTCCGCGCATAAATCATTTGAACCACTACATAGTGCGTGCTTTTATTTTGCGCGCCGAAAAGGAGAATTGCTATGGAAAATATGGAGATGATCAAGGATCTCATAGACAATAAGCAGTACACACTCTTGCGTCAGGAACTTGCCGAATTAAATGAAGCAGACATTGCGACGCTCTTAGAAGAATTACCCGAAGAAGAATTGATCAAGATATTCAGGATTCTGCCAAAGTCAATTGCGGCAGATGTATTTTCGTACCTTCCGATTGAAACGGAACAGATGATCATTGCGGCATTGACCGATCGAGAGGCTGCCAATATCATCAACAACCTGATGGCAGATGATGCGACCGATCTGTTGGAAGAGATGCCGGCAAATGTGGTCAAGAAACTGCTTGCCAATGCGAATTCCGAGACGAGGCGAGACATCAACCATCTGCTTCGTTATCCGGAGGACTCGGCAGGCTCTATCATGACGGTAGAGTTCGTGGATTTGAAAGAGAATCTGACCGTGGAGCAGGCAATTGCCCGCATCCGCAAGACCGGTGTCGATAAAGAGACCATCAACATCTGCTATGTGTTGGATGCACAGCGCAGACTGCTCGGTACGGTGTCCCTGCGATATTTGCTGCTCAGTGATGCGGATGAGAAGATTGGGAATATCATGAATGAAAATGTCATTTCGATTAAGACCCTGATGGATCAGGAAGAGGTCGCAATGATGTTCCAGAAGTATGACTTTACTTCCATGCCGGTTGTGGACAATGAGAATCGTCTGGTCGGTATCATCACAGTCGATGATGTTGTAGACATCATGCGGGAAGAGGCTACAGAGGATATTGAAAAGATGGCTGCTATCGTGCCGTCTGATAAGCCGTATATGAAGACAGGCGTGTTTGAGACTTGGAAGAAGCGTATTCCGTGGCTACTGCTATTGATGATATCGGCAACCGTTACAGGCGGAATTATTCTGTATTATGAAGAGGCGTTGGGAACATATGTCGTGTTGACAGCATTTATTCCGATGCTGATGGATACAGGCGGAAATGCCGGCGGACAGGCGAGTGTTACCATAATCCGTGCCCTGTCCCTGCAGGAGATAGATTTTCGGGATATCCTTCCAATCATATGGAAGGAAGCCAGAGTCGCGCTGCTGTGCGGAATCACGTTGGCTGCGGCTAATTTTGTGAAATTGATGCTGGTTGATAAGGTCACGCTGCTGATTGCATTTGTAGTGTGTGCGACACTTGTATTGGCAGTTTTTCTTGCGAAGATTGTCGGCTGTACATTACCGATGCTTGCCAAGAAGGTAGGTTTTGACCCGGCAGTTATGGCAAGCCCCTTTATCACGACAATCGTAGATGCCCTGTCTTTGATGATTTATTTTCAGATTGCGACGCATGTTTTGAACATCTGATTACACAATAAAAATTGTATTTCATTTAGTATAATAAATTAGAAAAAATGTGACCCTTTTTCGAAAGAAAAGGGGTCTTTATTAGTATGGAACGTAAAAGACAGACAACCTGATGTCATAATTTACTGGGAAATAGGTACTAATTTATTTGAAGAAACTGTCGATATATAATGAAATGAAAAACAAAAAGGAACTGGTAAAACTTTCAACGGATGATGAAAGAGAGGAAGAAAACATGAAGGATATTAAGAACATTACAAACGGACAGGAAAACGGAATGCAGGAAGACAAGACACAGGGAAAGGATAAGAAGAAAAAAGCACTGATCTTATTCTTGCACTGCTTCTTGTGATTTCTACGGTAGGAGGCATAGCAGTATACTCCAATAGAGGAACGGATTCTCAAAATCAAAATGTTGTAGCTTTGGGAGAAGAGAAAAGCATTGAGGATGTGCAGACTCCGCTTGCGGCAACGCCTGAGACTGAGGAGACGGGAGAAACTGAAATTTCAGATGCAGTGGTACCTCTTGCACCGGCAGCAGACGAAACCGATCCGGCGCCGGCAGCACCAGCAACACCGACTACACCGGCAGCACCTGCAGCAGATGCAGATGCACTTGCGGCAGAATTGACTGAACTGACAGCGGTCATGGATACTATGTTAGCAGCACCGACAACTCCTGTGGCAACAACAGGAACTGTTACAACAGGCGGCTCAACAGAGGGGACATCAGGAACGGGAAGCAATCCTGTGGATGATGAAGCAGCAAGAAGAGCAGCAGAGGCGGCAAGACAGGAAGCGGAAGCAAAAGCAGCAAGGGTGGCAGATTTACAAAAGAAAATTGATGATTTGAAAGAGAAGCTTGCAAGTGCAAAGAATGATACAGCACGAATTCAGGAAGAACTTTTAACTGCAAGGAACACTTACGAAACGGCTTTGGAAGATGCCAATATCGCTCTTGCTGAAGCAAAGGATAAAGCGCTTGCATTTTATAATATGAAGTATGAAGGAATTGCAAAGCTGGATCAAATGATAACGGATAAATCCAAAGACGAAAACGGAAATGTTAATAAGGTTTATGAATATTTTTCGAATAGAAACACAAAACCCCAAATTTCTTTGGATTCTGCAGGTGAGAATTTCGGTGTGCCTGTGACAGAAACATTGAAAACAGAGTTGACTGCAACCGTAGACGATACAGCTACGACAACCGATGATACGGATACAGTGACACATACTTATGGAGAATATACAGAGGCAGTAGATGTAAACGGTGCAGCAAATGAAAGCGGATTTAGAATTTACCAGAACATGAAGGACGGAAAGGCAATCTCCTATGACATCATGTGGACAGAGGTTGATTATTCCAATCTTTCGGCAGGTACTATCATCCCGGTATATCACTATAATGCACAAACAGGATTTTTGACATTAACAACAGCGCAGGTTGCATTCAAGGATGGCGCGACTACCCCATACTTTACAACCGGAACAGTTAATCCTAACGGTACTGGTATTGATGGGACAACACTGAATGTATGCTTGAATCCGGATAATGCATTTGCATCGGCACAGGAAGTAACAAATCTAAACGCAACCGTGTACGACGAAAGTAAAATGCTCGGATATAACGAAAAGGAAATCGTGGAAGCACAGAGTAATGTGAATAAAGAGGATGGTACAGCTACAGGCGAGGCACAAGAAGCTTTGAATAGAGTTGTGAATCAGGAAGTGGCAGCGATTACGGAAGAGAAGAATGTGATAGATGAATTAAATGCAGCAGTAGGTGAAATGGCAACAGAAACAAGTGTGCCGGTAGATCAGGTAAACACGGATAACGGGATAACGACAACAGAGACAACACCTTCAGCACCGGTAGCAACGTCGGAAGAGGTAGCGGCAGCAGCTCCGAGCGAATAAAAATCGGATGAAGATGCAAAACTTGAAAAAGCGAGATATTTCAAGGCTAAATAGGTGTCAAAGTACTTTTGTCCTATTAAGAGATTTTGTTTGAATTTGTAAGAATTCTGTGCTATTATAGAATGAACCTGACATTATCACATACATGTCAGGTTCATTCAAACATTTCTGAATTTTCGATTTACATCCCAAACTAATTTTGGTTTTTATTAAACTGAGAACGCTTTCTGAGCGTCGGATCCAATATTTTCTTTCTGATACGGAGACTCTCCGGTGTGATTTCCAACAATTCATCTGAATCAATAAATTCAAGTGCCTGCTCCAACGAAAGTATCTTCGGAGGAGATAAACGGAGTGCTTCATCTGCGCCGGAAGAACGGGTGTTGGTCAGCTGTTTCTTTTTGCAGACATTTAGTTCGATATCTTCGGGCTTGCCGCTTTGTCCGATGACCATGCCTGCATAGACCTTTTCTCCGGCACCGATGAAGAGTGTGCCGCGTTCCTGCGCATTGAACAGACCATAGGTGATGGATTCGCCGGTCTCGAATGCAATCAGTGAGCCTTGTTTTCTGAACTGAATATCTCCTTTGTATGGACCATATTCATCAAATATAGTATTGATGATGCCGTTACCCTTGGTATCTGTCATGAACTCTCCGCGATAACCAATCAAACCACGTGCCGGAATAGAGAACTCCAATCTCGTATAGCCGCCGGAAATGGGGGTCATATTCTGCAGTTCCCCCTTACGTTGTCCGAGTTTTTCGATGACATTACCGGCGAATTCTTCCGGTACATCAATATACGCGAGCTCCATGGGCTCCATTTTCTTGCCGCGAGAATCGGTTTTATAGAGTACCTCGGCTTTGCTGACTGCAAATTCATATCCTTCGCGACGCATATTCTCAATCAGGACTGACAGATGTAATTCGCCACGACCGGATACTTTGAAGCACTCTGTGGTATCTGTTTCTTCTACTCTCAGGCTGACATCGGTATTGAGCTCCTTGAAGAGCCTGTCACGCAGATGTCTGGAGGTAACATATTTACCTTCCTGTCCTGCAAGCGGAGAATCATTGACCATGAAATGCATGGCAATCGTCGGTTCTGAAATCTTCTGAAACGGGATCGGAACCGGGTTCTCGGGAGCGCAAAATGTATCACCGATATGAATGTCCGCAATTCCGGAAATAGCAACAATGGCACCGATGCCTGCTTCCTTGACATTTACCTTATTCAGGCCATCATATTCATAAAGAGCACTGACCTTTACTTTTCTGGACTTCTCGGGTTCATGTGCATTGACGATGACCGCATCCTGATTGACCTTGATGACGCCGTTGTCTACCTTGCCGACACCGATACGTCCGACGTATTCGTTATAATCAATGGTACTGATGAGCACCTGCGTACCTGCATCGGGATCTCCCTTGGGAGCAGGTATATAATCAAGAATTGACTCAAATAACGGAATCATATCCGTGCCGGGCTTCTCATAGTCGAGACTCGCCTGTCCATTTTTGGCTGATGCGAAGATGAAAGGACAATCCAGTTGTTCATCGGAAGCATCCAGATCCATGAAGAGTTCCAATACCTCATCTACAACCTCTGCAGGACGGGCTTCCGGTCGGTCAATCTTGTTTACGCATACGATGACAGGCAGTTTCAGCGCCAGAGCTTTCTTTAATACAAACTTGGTCTGAGGCATCGTGCCTTCAAATGCATCTACGACCAGCACCGCTCCGTTTACCATCTTGAGCACACGCTCTACTTCACCGCCGAAATCGGCATGTCCCGGTGTATCGATAATATTAATCTTCGTATCTTTGTAGGTGACTGCCGTATTCTTTGAGAGAATGGTGATTCCGCGTTCTCTCTCTATATCATTTGAGTCCATGACACGTTCCTGAACTTCTTGATTGGCACGAAATACGCCGCTCTGCTTGAGCAGCTCGTCCACAAGGGTAGTTTTGCCGTGGTCTACATGGGCAATGATGGCAATGTTTCTGATATCGTTTCTTTCCTGAATCATAAAAATCCTCTTTTCACTTATTCTGACTAATTTTCCATAACTTAAAAATTATAGCACATCTGCGCAGGATTACAAGGAAAAATGCACTTCGGCGAGCGTTTATTGCTTGAGAAGCGTGCGATATGCCGTCGAAATGCCGAAAAATGGGGAAATCAGAAGAACGATTCTTTGAAAATAGAAGCATGATTGTGTGTTTGCATACATATACATAATAAAGGTTTCAATAACAAGAAAAAATTCTATGATGAGGAGCAAATCCTCTTAGGAAGGGAGAACAAAATGACAGATAAGGTAATTGAAAACAATCAGGTAAGCATCGTGGGGGAAATCGTGGGTGATTTTGTCTACAGCCATGAGGTATTCGGAGAGGGCTTCTATATGGTGGATATCAGAGTTCCGCGACTGAGTGATTCGTCGGACATCATACCGCTCATGGTATCGGAGAGACTGTTGGATGTCAATCTGGATTACAAGGGACAGAAGGTAGCACTGACAGGGCAGTTTCGTTCCTACAACCGAAATGAGGAGAAGAAAAACAGACTGGTGTTGTCTGTATTTGTAAGGGAAATCGAGTACATAGATGAAATCGATGAAAATGAAAAGACCAATCAGATCTTCCTTGACGGTTATATCTGTAAGCCGCCGATTTACAGAAAGACCCCGCTCGGCAGAGAAATAGCCGATCTGCTGCTGGCAGTGAACCGTCCGTACGGAAAGAGTGATTACATCCCGTGTATCTGCTGGGGCAGGAATGCGAGATTTGCATCCGGATTTGAAGTGGGCAGCAGGACACTTGTATGGGGACGTATCCAGAGCAGAGAATATATGAAGCGCATCGGCGAAGAAGAACTGGAACGCCGTGTGGCATACGAAGTATCTGTCGGAAAATTGGAATATGAAGAAGAACCGATTGTATAAAAATATAGTACAAATATATAGTATAAATATATAGTATAAATATACGGCGATACATAACGACGATACATAACGCCGATACATAACGACAATATATAACAAGAATATATAACAACGAAACATAACATCAATACATAACAACAATACATAACAATAATACATAACGGCGATACATAACAACGATACGCAATGCGGAAGGAAACATCATAAGAACCGCCAAGACGCATCTATGCTCAATTCTGCGCAAAATGTTATGTATCGCGAAAAAAGACACTTGATTATGCGAGGTGGTTTGTGCTATGATACGCGATGTATCATTTCATGCCGACAATGTCGAGCATGAAAATTCCGATTCAAATGCAATATTGGCAAAGAGGTGGCTTATGAGCGAGGGATTAACACAGGTGTTCTGTGGCGAAGGTAAGGGGAAGACAACCGCCGCGATAGGACAGGCAATACGCGTTGCAAGTCAGGGGAGAAGTGTTTTTGTCATTCAGTTTTTAAAGGGGAAGAGTGGTACGGAATTAGAATATATCAAGCGGCTGGAGCCGGAGATCAAACTCTTTTCGTTTGAGAAGTCAGAAGAATTCTTTTTGGATCTGACCGAGGATGAGCAGAAGGAAGAGATTCGGAACATTCGCAATGGACTTTGTTTTGCGAAGAAGGTTCTGGCAACGGGTGAGTGTGATCATTTGATCTTAGATGAGATACTCGGCCTTGTGGATACGGGAATTATGAGCATTGAAGATCTGAAGGGGATCATAGATGCAAAGCCGGAGGATGCAACACTGGTATTGACGGGAATCAACCTGACACCGGAGGTAGCTGCGATGGCAGACGAGGTGTCCAGAGTGGAAATGCTCAAGGCAGCAATGGTATAAGCTCACGGGCATACAAAAGTTGAAAAATGTGTTTGACAGAACGACAGCATAGTGCTATTATGCTATCAAGTTCATCTATAATCAGATGAATAATTGAATAAAAGGTAGAGGTCGCGTTTTTGAAGAGTACCGGTTCGGATGCAGCAGAGACAGCAGTTTATATGAGGCTGTGGCAGATGAAGGGTCGGGAAAGGCAACAGCGCCGAAAGGATAAGTGAAGTCTGCACTCATATCCTTGGGCATGCATTTAATAAATGTATGACTGTCATTTATGTAAGCAGGACGCTTACGTGATGGAGGGCTATCATAAGAACAATACATTTTGTATACTATGAGTCGACCTTCACACGGTTGACTCTTTTGTTTTATACGGGCAGTGCTGAACGAATTTCAAAAGTTTACAAAACAGCTTGTCATCATGCAGAGTCAGCCGGGTACATATCAACCAATCACAGGAGGGAACAAACATGGCTATTTTCACAGGAGCAGGCGTAGCAATCGTTACACCATTTAAGGAAGACGGATCTGTCAATTATGAGAAATTTGCAGAGCAGATCGAGTACCAGATCAAGGGCGGCACAGATGCAATCATTGTATGCGGGACGACAGGAGAGGCTTCAACATTGAGCCACGAAGAGCATCTGGCATGCATCAAATTTGTTGTAGACAAGGTTAATAAGCGTATTCCGGTTATTGCGGGAACAGGTTCTAATTGCACAGAGACAGCAATCTACCTGTCTGCAGAGGCAGAGAAGATCGGTGCGGATGCACTGCTTGTCGTAACACCATATTATAACAAGGCAACACAGAAGGGTTTGAAGGAGCATTTCACCATGGTTGCAAACAGTGTGAAGATACCGATCCTGCTCTATAATATCCCGGGAAGAACAGGCGGAGTCAATATCCTGCCGGAGACGGTTATCGCACTGTGCAGAGAGGTTGAGAACATCGTCGGTGTCAAGGATGCGACCGACAACTTCTCACAGATTGCAAAGCTGATGGCATTGGCTGACGGATGTGTGGATCTCTATTCGGGCAATGACAACCAGATTACGCCGATGCTTGCGCTGGGAGCGAAGGGTGTTATCTCGGTACTGTCCAATATCGCACCGCAGCAGACACATGACATCTGCGCAAAGTTCTTTGAAGGTAAGATTGCAGAGAGCACTAAGCTGCAGTTAGATGCGATTGAACTCGTGGGTGCTCTGTTCTGTGAAGTGAATCCCATCCCTGTTAAGCAGGCGATGAACTTTATGGGTATGGAGGCAGGTATTTTACGCAGACCGTTAACGACGATGGAGCCTGAAAATGCAGCCAAACTCAAGACGGCTATGCAGAATTACGGATTATTATAAACAATGAATATCATTACGGAAGTGCTTTTGGAGATGTGAGTATATATTTCCGACGAACCTCCGAATGGTTAACATAACATGAAAGGATTACGGAATGATAAAAATAATCATGCACGGATGCAACGGTCGTATGGGTCAGATGATCAGCGGACTGGTTGCAGAAGAGGAAGAACTGGAAATAGTGACCGGAGTAGATGTGTCCAACCATATACAGAATCCATACCCGGTTGTTAAGAGTATCAATGACTGTAATACGGGTGCTGATGTCATCATTGATTTCGGGGCGGCTGCCGCAGTGGACGGATTGCTGGACTATTGTGTGAAGCATCAGATTCCCTGTGTGCTGTGTACGACGGGCCTGAGCGAAGAACAGCTTGCGAAGATGCGTGAGGCAAGTACCAAGGTGGCAATTCTGAAATCGGCGAATATGTCCATGGGAGTCAATCTGCTCATGAAGGTGCTGCGAGAGGTTACGCCGACACTTGCTGAGGCAGGGTTTGACGTGGAAATCGTTGAGAAGCACCATAAGATGAAGCTGGATGCTCCGAGTGGTACGGCACTGGCGCTGGCAGATTCCGTGAACGAATCCATGAACAACGCATATAATTATACATTTGACCGCAGCAAGGAAAAGAAACTGCGTGACAAGTTTGAAATCGGAATATCTGCGGTGCGCGGCGGCACAATCGTAGGAGATCATGATGTAATCTTTGCGGGAACTGACGAAGTCATCACCTTTTCACATGTGGCGTATTCCAGAGCTATATTTGCCAAAGGAGCAATACAGGCTGCCAAGTTCCTTGCAGGGAAACCGGCAGGCCTCTATGATATGAGCGAAGTTGTCAATATAAATGCATAGTGCAGGGTTTTAGGGCACAGCCGAAACTAAATAAGCCTGAGCAGGGAACTGCTTGGGCTTGTTTTCTATTACAGAAGTTCTGTTACAGAAGTAAGAAAATGTTCTTGCATAACGGCATAAGAAATAGAACAGAAATAGGAAGGATGCCTTGCAGATTATGCCGTATCAGACTATAATGATAAATGATGAGAAGTATATCAGCAGGAGGGGACAACATGAAAGATTTGGAAATGAAATATTTAAGGACCTTGGCAGATCAGTATCCAACGATTGCGGCAGCATCAACAGAAATCATCAATCTGCAGTCGATTCTCAATCTGCCTAAGAGCACGGAGCATTTTATGACGGATGTGCATGGAGAGCATGAGCAGTTCATCCATGTTCTTCGTAACGGATCCGGTTCCGTGAAGCGGAAAATAGATGAAGAATTCGGTAATACGTTAAGCGAAAAAGACAAAAAGACGCTTGCGACCCTGATTTACTATCCGGAGGAAAAACTGGAACTGATCAGGAAGCAGGAGGAGAACATAGAGGACTGGTATAAGATTACGCTGCATAGGCTCGTACAGATTACGAAGCGTGTGGCATCCAAGTATACTCGCTCCAAGGTACGCAAGGCGCTGCCGAAGGATTTCGCATATGTCATAGAAGAGCTGATCACCGAGAAGGTCGAGGTGCAGAACAAAGAAGCATATTATAATGAGATTATCCATACGATCATCAGGATCGGTCGTGCCCCGGAATTTATCGTGGCGCTGAGTAACCTGATCCAGAGACTTGTTATTGATCACTTACATATCGTCGGAGATATCTTCGACAGAGGACCGGGACCGCACCTGATTTTAGAGACGCTGCGGCACTATCATTCCATTGATATCCAATGGGGCAATCATGATGTGGTATGGATGGGAGCGGCTTCGGGGCATGCGGCATGTATTGCCAATGTCATCCGTATGTCTGCCAAGTACGGCAACTTAGATACGCTGGAGGAAGGCTATGGCATCAATCTGATTCCGCTTGCGACATTTGCCATGGAGACTTATTCCAATGTCAATTGCGATGCTTTCTCACTTTCCACAGGCGGTAATTATAATTCCAATGATCGGGCTTTGGATACGAAGATGCACAAGGCGATTACGATCATCCAGTTCAAGCTGGAAGGCCAGATAATCCGAAAGCGTAAGAGTTTTGGCATGGAAGACAGACTTTTACTGGATAAGATTGATTATCAGAAAAAGACGATAGAAATAGACGGTGTGACATATGCGCTCAAGGATACCGAGTTTCCGACAGTTGATCCGAAGGATCCGTATCAGTTGACTATAGAGGAAGAGCAGGTTATGGAGCGTCTCTGCCATGCATTTACCCGGTGCGAGAAGCTGCAGAAGCATGTGCGTTTTCTCTTTGCAAAGGGGAGTTTGTACAAGGTATACAATTCCAATCTGCTGTATCATGGCTGCGTCCCGCTGGATGAAAAGGGAGACTTTAAGAAGGTCAATATCTTCGGAAAGCAGTACAGCGGCAGGGCGCTGTATGACATTTTGGAGCATTATGCACGCAGGGGCTATTATACGACCAATGATGCTGCAGAGCGTGAGAAGGGGCAGGACATTCTATGGTATATCTGGGGCAATCCCAACTCTCCGGTGTTCGGCAAGGAGAGGATGGCGACCTTTGAGCGCTACCTCATAGCGGATAAGGCAAGCCATGTGGAGAAGAAAAATAAATATTATGAATTGTTAAATAATGAAGATATAGTCAATAAGATCCTGACGGAATTCGGACTGGATGCCCGGTTTTCACACATCATCAACGGACATGTGCCGGTGGAGCAGAAAAAGGGAGAATCACCTATCAAATGCGGCGGCAAGCTGATGGTCATAGACGGAGGATTTTCCAAGGCTTATCAGGGCAAGACCGGAATCGCAGGCTATACGCTGGTGTACAACTCACATGGTATGCGTCTGGTAGCACATGAGCCTTTCCAGTCAACCGAGGATGCTATCTTAAAAGAGACAGACGTTTATTCGGATTCGTTTATCGTAGAGACATCTGCATTCAGACTGCGGGTAGCAGATACAGATACCGGCTATGAACTCCGCGAGTCCATCTATCAGCTGGAGGAACTGCTGAGTGCGTATCAGGAAGGTACGATCATTGAAAAGAGCGAGTGATTGACAGTCACTTCAATCATATAAAGATAGAACAGGCACTCCATCATGAAGCGCGCTTCGGCTGCAAAGTGATGGAGTGCCTGTCTGTTTACTAAAAAGTCTTGCTATCTGGAACCGCCGCCGGTGCCTGTTCCGCTGCCTGTACCTGTAGCACTGCCTGTACCCGTACCTGTACCTGTACCTGCGGAGCCGCCGCCTGCACCGGTTGTACCTGTCGTACCGCCTGCGCCGCCGTTACCGTTTGTTCCTGTTGTTCCGGTTCCACCATCGGTTCCGGTAGTTCCTGTTGTTCCGTTTGCATTGTCTGTATTGCCGGTTCCGGTATCTGCATTACCGATGTCTGTACCACCTGACGTATTGCCGCCGTTGTTGCCGCTCGAGTTACCGCATGCGGTCATGAGTCCGAGGGTAAGAACCATCAATACACTTAAAAAACACAGTCTCATATTTTTCATAATTCTGCACACACTCCTTTATATAAAATTGATAAAAAAGCCGTTATACGACCTCTTCCTACAATATCATTTACAAAATATTTTTTATTATGCACGGAACCGCTTTTTTCGGAAAATAGTACTTGTTTACTATATGTGAATTATTGTATAATAACAATTAGGAACAGAGTGTTCAGAAAACGTTTTTTGAAAGAAAGGCAGCCGATGGAATTCAGACCATGCATTGACATTCATAACGGACAGGTAAAGCAAATCGTCGGTGGGACTTTAAAGGATCAAGGTAATCATGCTGTAGAGAACTTTATTTCTTCCCATCACGCAGAGTTCTATGCAGACATGTACAGGCAGCGGGGCCTAAAGGGTGGACATGTCATACTGCTGAATGCGGCTGACTCCACTCTTTACTCCGCAACAAAGGAAGAGGCATTTCGGGCTTTGGAGGCATATCCGGGAGGTCTGCAAGTCGGAGGTGGCATCACAGACAGGAATGCATCCATGTTTTTAGATGCAGGAGCATCACACGTGATCGTGACTTCTTTTATTTTTCAAAAGGGACAGATCAGATATGACCATATAGAGCAGATGGAGCGGGCAGTCGGTAAGGAAAAACTGGTTATTGATGTCAGCTGTAGGATGCGTGACGGTATTTATTATGTAGTGACTGACAGATGGCAGCACTTTACCGAGGTTCCGATGACTGTGGAACTGCTTAGGAAATTATCTGCTTTCTGTGATGAATTTTTGGTACATGCGGTTGATGTAGAGGGCAGATCGGCGGGAATCGATGAAGATATCGTCCGTATTCTGGCAGACTACAGTAAACCACAGGAGTTGGCAGGAGCCGGCGAAGCAGCAGACTACAGCAAGCTGCGTCCGAATGCAGTGACCTATGCAGGCGGTATTGCCGCTTATGAGGATATTGACAGATTGAGGAGACTTGGAGAAGACAGAGTGCATGCGACTATCGGTTCGGCACTGGATCTCTTTGGCGGACCTTTACAATTTGATCAGGTAGTAAAATACTTTCATAAATGAGAGGCGGTGTAGTAGATGCATACGATTATGATAGTAGACGATAATGAAACCGAACTGTTGATTGCACAGAAGGCATTGGAGAAGGATTACAGCATTATTCCGATGACGAACAGCAAGCAGGCATTGGCGAGGCTGGCGAAAACCACGCTTATGCCGGATGTGATTGTGTTGGATATCGCGATGCCGGGCATCAATGGATTTGAAATGATTATGCGATTGAAGACCAGTGAAAAGGCAAAGGGTATCCCTGTCATTTTCCTGTCGGGAGATTTGGACAATTCAACGGAACTGGAGGCATACAGGCTCGGCGCGGTTGATTTCATCAGAAAGCCGGTTGTGGCAGATCTTCTTCGTAAGCGTGTGGAATTGCAGACACGTTTGATAGAACATCAGCGCCAGATGGATGATTACAATCAGCAGCTCCAGCAGACGGCATCCTTTCAGACACAGAATGCGATGCGCCTGGAATACTTTATCATCGGCATCATCACCGATTTGATTTCAGAAAAGGACGGTTATTCCGGTATGCACTGTCTGCGCGTATCCAAGTATATGGGGATTCTGCTCAAGGAAATGTTGCTCAGCGGCATCAACTTCGGTATCAGTGCGGATGATTACGAGATGATCATCCTGTGTTCTCAGCTCCACGATATGGGTAAGATCGGAGTGCCGGACAGCGTACTGCAAAAGGAAGGAAAATACACGGACGAGGAGTTCGTACAGATGAAGAACCATACGCTGCTTGCCGCGAATGCGATTCAGAAGTATGCATATCTCCTGCCGAATTCCAAGTTCTTAAACTATACATATCAGATGGCACGCTCTCATCATGAGCAGTACAGCGGAGCAGGCTATCCAGACGGACTTCAGGGCAATAATATTCCGATCCTCGCCCGTATATTAAGCGTGGCGGACGTGTATGATGCACTTGTGTCGGAAAGAACCTATAAGAAGGCATTTACACACGAGCAGGCATATAACATCATGACACAGGGCTCCGGACTTCAGTTCGATCCGCAAGTGGTGGCTGCATTCCAGCGTGTTCACATGGAATTCTTTGAGATTTCGCAGCAGAATTTAAAGATGCTCCAGCAACAGCAGATGCAGTCCAATTATACAAACGGACAGCAGGTGAAATAAGGTTTTTTTGTGAATTGGGATTTTTTTAACAATTTGACAATTTTATCGTTTACTTTTCAGACATTCTGTGGTATTATGACCTTGTTGCGAATAGGCGCAACGATAATTTATTATTTTGGAGGATCACAGAATGAACAAAGGTACAGTAAAATGGTTTAACAACCAAAAAGGTTACGGATTTATCTCAGACGAGGCAGGAAACGACGTATTCGTACACTACTCAGGACTTAACATGGACGGCTTCAAGTCTCTTGAAGAAGGCGCTGCAGTAGAGTTCGAAGTAGTTAACGGCGAAAAGGGACCTCAGGCTACTAACGTAACTAAGCTTTAATCTATTCGTTTTTCGGATGTGCCTTTTTCTATAATATATACTTTGTAAGCAGTTTGTACATGAATAATATTAAGAAAATAAGCAAGACCACGTAAAACAGATTAGCAAAAGACCTATTCGAGTCATCGGATAGGTCTTTTTGCGAAATCATGTATACTACAGGGTGACGGTTTGATAAGGAGACAGATATGGTAATTGATTTTCACACACATACATTTCCGGACAAAATTGCAGAGAAAGCACTACATGGACTGAGCCAGACGGCAAATGGCATGCTGCCCCATACAGACGGTACAGAGGCAGGGCTGCGGACATCCATGCGGGAGAACGGGATTGACTATTCGGTGGTCATGCCGGTGGCAACCGCCGCACATCAGGTCGAAGACATCAATGACAATGCAATTGCAGTCAATGGAATCGATGGTCTTTATTCCTTTGGTGCCATGCATTATGAATATACACATTGCATGCAGGAACTGAAACGCATCAAGGCGGCAGGGTTGAAGGGGATCAAGCTGCACCATGACTATATGGGACTGAGATTTGACGATGAACGTTCCATAGCGATCATGCAGGCAGCATTTGACATGGATCTGCTTGTATTGATTCATGCGGGAAATGATCCGGTATCGAAGGAAGTACATTACTGTACACCGGAAATGATTCGCGATGTCTTGCCCAGGCTGCGGGGAGATCATCTGATCGCTTCCCACTACGGAGGTCTGATGAACATTGAGTCGGTTGAGAACTGTCTGCTTGGCGAAGACATCTATATTGATACAAGTATGGCGCACCATTACTATGGACTGGAACGGCTGCGTAACATCCTGGTGCACCACCCGGCCGATCGTATCCTGTTCGGCTCGGACAGCCCGTGGGAAAATCAGGCGACCTCATTGCGCCTGCTGCGCAGCATGAGCCTGTCGGATGAGATGATACGGCAGATCACCTGGGACAATCCGGCGCGACTGCTCGGCATTTTCGGCTGAATTCGACGGAACCTGCCACGAAAATCGAAGGTGGTAATTTCAAACAAAATATGGTACACTGAATACAATCAGCAGAGCAAGCCTTATGTCTCTGCTTGGATTTTGAATGATTGATTATATGAGAGCAAGGGGAACAATAATGAGTGCCAAGAAGCGTAAAAAGAAAAGCAACCGCCTGAGCATCATGGTGGTACCTGAGAACGGCGGGAAGGTCAAGACCATAAAGTCCTCCGCGAACGCAATTACCCGGCTGACCGTTACAGTGGTCGTGGTTTTGGTGATTTTGATCTGCTACTGCATATTCAGCTCGCGGATTTTGCGGGATGTATATTCGGAGCAAAAAGCAGGCAATTCAAAGCTACAGACAGTCGTAGATGAAAATACAGAACTGAGAAATGAAAATGCAGAATTATCTGCAGTGGTAAGTGATTTGAATGACGCGCTTGCCGCGATGGAGAAAGAAGACCAGCTTGAAGAGGTTATGCGTAGCGAACAGGCAGTTCCGACAGGATTTCCGTTGGATGGTTCCGCAGTCCTGACCCCGCAGCAGGTGCTGCAGGAGGCAGGTCAAGCCGATGCCGAGGACATCAATAAGGTCGTATTTACCACGACGATCGGAACAGCTGTTATGGCAGCCGGTTCCGGCACAGTTTCCGTCATCGGAGACGATCCAATGTACGGACATGTAATCCAGATAGATCATGGCAATGGTTATGAGACGATTTATTATACTTCTGCAGTCGTGCGTGTGGAGCAGGGAGCAGAAGTAAAGAAGGGTGATGTCATCGGCATCATGACGACAGAAGGAGAGCTGCTCACCTATGAAGTAAAGCTGAACGGTGAATTCATCGATCCGATGGGTATGATGGAAATAGCAGGATAATACAAAAGGAGAAAGCAATGAAGAAGAATGCAAAGGCAGCACAGAAGCCGGTTTCAACAATTATTGGATCAGATACGATCATTGGGGGCTCCCTTACCACGGAGAACTCCATCCGAATCGACGGTTCCGTAGTCGGAGGGATCACATCCAAAGGTACTGTCATCCTGTCCCCGACAGGTAAGGTGACAGGAAATATTGTAGCTGAATTCCTTGTGGTGGCAGGTACGATAGAGGGCGATATGTGGATCAGAGAGAGAGCGGAGTTTGAAAGCAGGGCTGATATCACCGGTGACATTACTACCACCAGATTGATCATCGATGAAGATGCGAGATTCCAGGGCATGAGCATTATGGCAAAGGAAGTAGAGATACCGGATCTGAATGTACCGAAGGATGATGATGTACAAGAGTCTGCAGAAACAGAAGCAGATGCGGAAACTGCAGAGGAAACATCGGAAGATGCAGAAGGATCGGAAGAGTCCGAGGAGGCAGAGGAGCATACAGAAGAGTCCGAGGATTAAAATATGGCAGGGGGATGCCTATGAAGCTTTACGACAAGAAGAAGCTCGGTTCCAGAATATCTTTTACGGTCGGAATCGAAATAATGTTCTCCATGATATTTATATTTACCTATACAATCGGAATCTTTCATTGTATGAAATTTTCCGGTGCAGTCAGTTTCTTGGATGTGCAGTCGACAGATAGCAGAGTTCTTGTATCTATCTATACGCCTGCACTCTATTGGGGACTGACTATTTTTGTCTTGTGGATCATTACGACTGCGATTACATGCCGTATCATCCGCAAGAAGATTACGAGGGCACTTGAACCGATCCATAAGGTCGTAAAGATGACAAAGGAAATCGCAAAGGGACATACAAATCTGCGTTTGGAGGTGGAGACGGAGGATGAGGTCGGTATGCTTTCCGAATCCATCAATGAGCTTGTGGATACGATGAATGATGCGATGGATGCCAACGAGAGCAAGAGTACCTTTTTGGCAAATATCTCCCATGAGATCAGAACTCCGATGAATGCGATACTTGGTTTCTCAGAACTGATTCTGCAGGCAGATCCTTCTGACGAGGTCAAGGAGGATGCAGAGGACATCAAACGTGCTTCCAACAATCTGCTTGCAATCATCAATGATCTGTTGGATATATCCAAGATTGAATCCGGTAATCTCGAGCTGATTCCCGTTTCCTATTATCTGCATTATCTGTTCAGCGATGTTGAGAGTGTCATCAGCATTCCGGCTCAGAACAAGGGTCTGGAATACAAGATGGACATCGATCTGAACCTTCCGAACCGCCTGCACGGAGATATTGTGCGGATACGTCAGGTGCTGATCAATCTGATCAATAACGGCGTGAAATTCACTCGTGAGGGCAGCGTAACGCTCAAGGTAACAGGGGATATGCTGGAGGATGTGCCGAGCGGAGAAGGAAATGAAAAGGTCGATCTGGTTCAGCTGGTATTTGAAGTGACTGACACGGGTGTCGGTATTAAGCCTGAGGATCTTTCCAATATATTTGACAAGTTTAAGCAGGTAGATGCCAAGGTGAATCGCGGTATAGAGGGAACGGGACTCGGACTTTCGATTTCTCGTGAACTCGTACATATGATGGGCGGTGAGATTACAGTTGACAGCATCTACGGAGTCGGGACTACATTTACGGTAACGCTGACGCAGAAGGTGCTCAGCAGGGAACGGCTGGCGGACAGCATTGCGAAGAAGGCAGCTGAGGAATACAAGATGCACCGTGTATTTTATGCACCCAGTGCAAAAATACTCATTGTCGATGACAATGCAATCAATCTGCGTATCATACAGGGTCTGCTTAGACATTATCAGATAGATGCAGATACAGCAGGCAGTGGACTTGAGGCAATCGAGAAGGTACAGGAGAAGGATTATGATCTGATCTTCATGGATCATATGATGCCGGAGATGGATGGCGTGGAGACTACCACGCGCATCCGTGAGATGGACTCTGTGGCGGCACAGAATGTAGCGGTAATAGCAGTATCTGCCAATGCACTGCGCGGAATCAGGGATAAGTTCATAGAGCAGGGCTTTCAGGATTATCTGTCAAAGCCGATTGAGGTTCCGGTACTGGAGAGAATGCTTAAAAGTTATCTGCCGGAGAACAAGGTGGTCGAGGGCGTTGAAGTCAAGACAGATTCCAATCCGGAAGTTGACTTTGAAATTCCGGGAATTGATATCTATACCGGTATGGCCAAGTGCGGCAATGATGTCGATGAATACCTGCAGATTCTGCTGATTGTCTACGAATTCGGAGAAGAGAAATGCAAGACTCTGGAGCGCTATGCACTGGAGGGCGCTTATGAAAACTATACAATAGACGTGCACGCTCTGAAAAGCGTTGCTGCCAATATCGGAGCGCACAAGCTCTTGACTATGGCAAAGATTCATGAGATGGCCGGCAAGAACGGCAATTATGAATTCATTCTGAGCAATTATCAGGTGTTGGTGGAGAACTACCGTCAGATTATAGAGGATATCAGACCGGTACTTTTGGATAAAGGGATTCTGGAAGAGAGTGATACCGATGATAAGGCAGTGAAGACTGAGATTACACAGGAAGGCTTCGCGATGGCAGTTGACTGCATCAAGGAGGCGATTGAGGAATTTGACGGAGATACGGCTGCGGAGGTGTTGAATACCCTGATGCAGTATAAGTTCGGGCCGGAGGTATTGGATGTCATAACAGAGACACGGACACATGTTAATAATTTTTCGTTTGACAGAGCCAAGGACAGTTGGGCGGGAATGAATGAGATAGAGGTAGAAGAGGAGGCTGAGGTATGGCAGAAGTGACATTAAAGGTATTGATTATTGATGAACAGCAGGAGCGTATCCGACTGCTGAAAAGCTTTATGCCTGCATATATTACGACACAGGCGGCAATCTACGGAGATGCTGCCAGAAGTATCATCGAGGCGGGAGACATCGATCTGATCGTCATGTACGCAGATGATATCAAGGGACATGGATTGTATATGTTCGGGTGGTTAAAAAAGGATTCTCAATATAAAAAGATTCCGGTGATACTCCTGACGAAGGATGAGTTCTCAGAGCGCTCTCTGGATTTTATTGAGCTCGGAGATGCGGTTTTCTATGAGGGAGAATTGGAGCAGTTCCGATTTTTCCAAATGATGAGTGAACTTCTGGAAGAGACAGAGACACGCGAATATATGGAAGAGATACAGACAGAGCAGGCGATGCTAAATGCAGAGAAGCTATCCGGCTGGGTCAGTGCGGGCGCAGGTGTTGTGGCCGATATAGTGGCAGCGGAGAAGGCGAGGATGGCAGCAGTCGCGGCAGAGCCAAAGCCGTGGCAGGCTGATTCGGCGGCAATGGTCAGGGAAATTCTCAAGGCAAGGTCATCCAGAGCGGAGGAAGAAGAGGATGAGTACACTCGAGGCATGAACAAGGCGGTTGTATTTGCAGAGGCGGTACAGAGTACAAAGGTGCATGCCGCACCGGCACATACGGTCAAGATAGACGACGCATACAAGAGACGGCAGCTCGCAAAGTCTTTGGAGCGGGGCGAGAAGAAGATGCAGGAGATACAGAAGGCGTTGGAGGTCGTGCTGCATGCCAAGATACGGCGTTTGGAAGAGTCGAAGAAGAATCGGAAGAAAATACTGGTGGTAGATGACGATGCAACGACACTCAAGACCATTCAGCATTATCTGCAGGACTTTTATGATATTACATTGGTCAACTCAGGCAGTCAGGCAATTGATTATGTCGTACGGCACAAGACGGATCTACTCATCATAGATTATCGGATGCCGATGTTGGACGGAGCAATGACGTTACAGAGTGTTCGCTATCAGCCAAACGGCAGATCGGTACCGGCCCTCTTTTTGACGGCACATACAGATACGGAGACAGTACAGCGCTGTATCAAGGCAGGGGCACAGGGGATTATACCGAAGCCGGTGTCGCAGGAGACATTGATGTCGGCAGTCGCTTCACTGTTAAATACGCAGTAATGATCGGAAAACATATGATGGAGGCAATTTGGTGAAAAAGATATTGATTATTGATGATGATATTATGACTTTACAGATTATGAAGAAGCATTTGGAGAAATACTATGAAGTGCAGATTGAAAATGCGGGATATCGGTTTCTTAAGAAAATCAATGAATACAAGATGGATTTGATCCTGCTGGATATCGAGATGCCGATCATGAACGGTAAGCAGGTATTTGATGAGCTGCGGCAGATGCCGGAGTACCATCAGATTCCCGTGATTTTTCTGACCGGAGTTGTGGAGCCGCAGCTGGTGATGCAGCTCATGCAGGAGGGCGCTGCGGGGTACATTGTCAAGACCGCCGGCAAGGAAGAAATGCTAAAAAAAATTGATAGGGTTCTGACAAATTTTTAGGGGAAATGTGGAAGCATTTTAACACTGCTACAACATGTAGTATGTCAAGGAAAAATATGAAAAAAAGTACTCAAAAATAATGTATATTTTGATGCAAAAGTACTATTGATAATGTGACCAAATTTTGTATAATGGAATAATAGCGCAGGATTTGCACTTTTTTGACAAAGAGTGACACAATCCGACCGTTTGAAAAATCTGAAGGCGGAACTTAAAACATGGATCACAGATTTGACCAGAGTAAGAAGAAGCTCAGACTTGGCGACATATTAGTTAATCAGAATGTAATCACAGAGGAACAACTGAAGAGGGCTCTGGAACTGCAAAGGGGCAGTGGAAGGAAACTCGGCGAGACCATGGTAGATGAAGGCATCACGACCGAGGAAGCCATTGCGCAGGCGCTTAGCGATCAGCTGCATTTGGAGTATGTGAAAATGGCTGGCATACAAATACCTGACGAGATTATCAATCTGGTCAGTTCTTCTGTTGTCAAGAAACATACCGCCATTCCGTTTATGTATGATACACAGAATGCCAATGTGTTAAGGGTAGCCATGTCGGATCCGATGGATATGGCTGCGATAGATGATTTTACAATTGTGACCAATATGCAGATCGAACCGGTCGTTGCAACGACCCACCAGATTTTGCTCTATATTGACCGATATTACAGTACGGCTGATGTCAAGAACGCAGCCGATGAATATGCCAAAGAAAAAGAAGCGCAGTTCAAGGATGAAGATGAGGAACTGTACAACGAGGATGTCAGCAGCTCGCCGATCGTACAATTGGTGAAGACCATGATTGAGCAGGCTGTACGACAGAGAGCGAGCGATATTCATATCGAACCACTGGAGGACAGGGTTCGCATCCGCTACCGTATCGACGGTGCACTGTATGAGAAGATGACCTACAGTCCCCGACTCTTGCCTGCGATCACCGCCAGAATCAAAATCATCGGCGGTATGGACATATCTGAAAAGCGTAAGCCACAGGATGGACGTATCACACAGATCGTAGACCGACAGGAGTTTGACATCCGTGTATCCATCCTTCCAACCGTATACGGCGAGAAGACGGTTATGCGTCTGACTTCTAAGAGCGGCCTGACCAGAGAGAAGAGTCAGCTCGGCTTCAGAGAAAATGAATTAAAACAATTTGACCATATACTCAAGAATCCTCACGGAATCATCCTTGTTACGGGACCTACGGGAAGTGGTAAGTCTACCACGCTCTATACTGCACTGAGCGAGTTGAATCAGGAAGATGTAAATATCATCACGGTAGAGGATCCTGTAGAGGCGAATATCAACGGAATCAATCAGGTACACGTCAATCCGAAGGCAGACTTGACATTTGCCACGGCGCTGCGTTCTATCCTGCGTCAGGATCCGGATATCATCATGATCGGTGAGATCCGAGACGGCGAGACGGCAGGTATCGCAGTACAGGCGTCCATCACAGGACATCTCGTGGTCAGTACATTACATACGAACTCGACCTCAGCATCCATCGGTCGTTTGGTTGATATGGGCGTAGAGTCTTATCTGTTGGCAGACTCAGTAGTCGGCATCATCGCACAGCGTCTGGTACGTCGCTTGTGTCCGGGCTGTAAGAAGCCGGTACCGGCAGATGAGGAGCAAAAGGAACTCCTGCAGGTGGACAAGGATAAGGAATTTACGATCTATGAGCCGTGTGGGTGCGTACAGTGTGATAATACAGGCTATAAGGGACGTATCGGTGTCTATGAGATCATGGAGGTTACGCCGGAGCTACGGCCGTTAATCTCACATAAGGCTTCCGCCGAGGAAATCAAGCAGGTGGCGCTGTCACAGGGCATGAATACATTGCGTATGAGTGCGAGCCAGTATGTAAAGGATGGTATTACATCCATTTCGGAGATGATCAAAGTAAGCTTTGATGCTTAACAGGAGATATAGATGGAATTAGAAAAAATATTGGAACAGGCAATGAAGCGCGGAGCATCGGATGTGCATTTTTCAGTCGGCAGACCGATTATGATCCGTGTGGACGGTACTCTGTTGGAATTAAATGAGGAGGTACTCAAGCCCAGAGATGTCGAGGAGGCCATGTTGCCGCTCTTAAATGAGTCACAGCATGAGACAATCGCACGTACGGGTGAGCTTGACTTTGCATATTCTCTGCAGGGCATCGGACGATTCAGACTGAATGTCTTCAAACAGCGCGGTACCTATGCGGCAGCGCTCAGACTGTTGCCGTTCAAGATACCGACACCGGAAGAATTATCCATTCCGAAGGCTGTCGTGGAAATGACAAATAAAAAGCGTGGACTCGTACTCGTTACAGGCCCTACCGGAAGCGGTAAGTCAACAACACTGGCTTCCCTGATCAATGTCATCAATCACAAATACGCGGGGCACATTATCACGATGGAAGACCCAATCGAGTATTTGCATAAGAGCGATAAAGCAATCGTTAACCAAAGAGAGGTCGGCTTAGATACAATGGGCTATGCACCGGCACTCAGAGCGGCACTCAGACAGGATCCGGATGTCATCCTCCTCGGAGAGATGAGAGACCTGGATACGATATCAACCGCAGTGACGGCGGCTGAGACAGGACATCTGGTCTTCTCGACCCTGCATACGATCGGCGCAGCAAGCACCATCGACCGTATCGTCGATGTATTCCCACCGCATCAGCAGGAGCAGATCCGTATCCAGCTAGCTACAGTACTGGAATGTGTCGTATCACAGCAGTTGCTCCCCGTAGACGGTGTAGAGGGCGGCCGATGCGCAGCATTTGAAGTCATGATTGCCAACCCCGCAATCCGCAACTTGATGCGCGAGGGCAAGACCTTCCAGATTCCCTCCATGATGCAGACAAACCGCAAGGCAGGCATGATCACCATGGACGACGCCCTGTATGACCTATATGTGGCAAGGAAAATCGACGAAGAGACAGCACTGACATTTGCACAGGACTTCACCTATATGAGCCGGAAACTACAATAGATTTCAAGGCAAGCCAAATACCCAAAGCAATCTTTTAGGCGGCAGAGGGAATCCAATAACTGGGGAATCCGAGAGCGGATTGGGTATTTAGAGATATATAAACAAGCCAAATACCCAAAGCAATCTTTTAGGTGGCAGAGAAAATCCAATAACTGGGAAATCTGAGAGCGGATTGGGTATTTAGAGACATATAAACAAGTCAAATACCCAAAACAAACTTTTAGGTGGCAGAGGAAATCCAGAAACTGGGGAAATTGAGAGCGGATTGGGTATTTAGGGACATATAAACAAGCCAAATACCCAAAGCAAGCTTCCAAGTATCAGAAAGAATTCAGTAACTGGGAAATCTGAGAGTGGATTGGGTATTCATAGATAAAAGCAACAGAGGTATGGAGGATAAAATGGCTAGTTTTTCTTATGAGGCGGTAGATCAGGCCGGAAAACAAAAAAAAGGCAGTATCGAAGCAGATACAAAGGAAAAGGCATTTGCGGAACTAAAATCACAGGGCCTTATTCCTATTTCTGTGGAAGAGCAGTCACTGCTAAATAAGGATATTCAGATTAATATAGGTGGAAAGCCGAAAGCCAGAGATTATAGTGTGTTTTGTAGACAGTTTGTCAGCATGACACAGGCAGGCGTTACACTGATTGATGCATTGAATATGCTTGGAGAGCAGACAGAAAACAAGAAACTTGCGAAAGCAATCAAAGAGATTCAGACAGATGTAGAAAAAGGTGAGTCTCTTACAAATGCAATGCGTGCACAGAAGTTTTTGCCTTCGCTGTTATGCTCTATGGTAGAAGCAGGTGAGGCATCGGGTAGTCTGGATGTGGCGTTTGATCGTATGGCTACACATTTTGAGAAAGACAATCGTGTTAAGGGTATGGTAAAGAAAGCAGCAATCTATCCTATCATTGTGTGCATTGTTGCTATTGTAGTAGTAATTGTTATGTTAACTACAGTTATTCCTAGTTTCACGGATATGTTTGCGGATATGGATATGGAACTTCCGGCAATTACTCGAGGAGTTATGGCGGCAAGTGATTTCATGATGGAGAAGTGGTATATCGTAATTGCGGTCATTGTGGCTGTGGTTGTATTGTTCAAGTGGTTCAAGTCAACAGCAACAGGAGAATATCTTTTTGCTAAGATTGGGTTGAAGATTCCACTTTTTGGTGCACTCACAATTAAGACCTCCTCTGCACGATTTGCGAGAACCGTTAGCACACTTTTAGCCGCAGGTATTTCACTTGTGGATGCAGTAGAGATTACAGGAAATATTATGGATAATCGAATTATCAAAGATGCGCTACTTGGTTGTAAAGAAGAAATCATGCAAGGTGTTCCGTTATCAACGCCGTTGCAGCAATGTGGTATTTTTCCACCCATGGT
>CAZWXS010000024.1:0-35116 GCA_964638005.1 uncultured Lachnospiraceae bacterium | reverse complement strand
TTGTTTGGTGTGTTTGCCGATAGTCTTCCGGATGCGTGGGGAAATATATTATTAAATCGTTTATTGAAGAAAAATGAAGTCGATTCAGACAAATTATCTGTGCTGGATAGGCTGGCTATTGTAGGAAACTCAGGAATGGGAGCTCTGACTTATCGACCGGAAATGAGAATGGCTCATGCTGCAATAGAACTGGACTTGGATAAATTGGCGGCTCAGTGTCAAAAAATATTGACGACAACCTATCATGATAATTTGGATGAACTTTATCAATTAGGCGGAACCAGTGGCGGAGCCAGACCAAAAATCATGACAAAGATAGATGGTGAGGAATGGATTATTAAATTTCCGGCACATATAGATGGCATTAATTCCGGACAGATGGAATACATTTACGCAAAATGTGCAAAAGAATGCGGAATTGTTATGACAGAAACAAGGCTGTTTTCCTCTGATAGGTGTAGTGGATATTTTGGAACGAAACGATTCGATCGCATGGAAGATGAAGCAGGGAAAAACGAAAATCGCGTTCATATGTGTACGGCAGCAGCTCTTTTAGAGGTTGATTTTAGTCAGCCTTGTCTTGATTATAACGAGCTGATGAAATTAGTAAAGATAATGACCGGAGATAATTCCTTTGATGCTGAGAATATGTTTCGAAGAATGTGCTTTAATGTATTTGCCCATAATCGAGATGACCATGCAAAAAACTTTACTTATTTATATGATGAGAAAAATAATAGATGGTGTTTAAGTCCGGCATATGATCTCACATACAGTAACACATATTATGGTGAGCATACAACTTCTGTCAATGGGAACGGTAAAGATCCAGGTAATGAGGAGTTACGATTGGTTGGTATAAAAGCAGGAATGAGTAAAAAGAAATGTAATGAAATCATAGACGAGGTGCAAAGTTGTGTAAAGTCGAGACTGAATGATTATATGTAATTTTTCCCCCATTCTGTTATGCTTTTTGTTATAATAGAAAAATGCAAAAGGCAGGAGATACAGAATGAGTCAGGAAAAGCAGAAAAATCAGGAAGATATGATATCGGGAGTTACGCGGGAAGAAGAAATACAGACACTTGCAGACATCCTTACCATCGCAGAGAACAATCTGAATCGGACCAGAGAATCGGTTCAGGATCTGGCGAATGAACTGAATGAGTTGAGGGAGGTCTATGATTTGGAAGATAAGGAGGGCCTGGCACAGTGGTTCAATACGGATGCCAGATTCAAGCAGGTACAGCAGGAGTTACTGCGTTCTGAACGAAGCAGGAAGAAGCCTTACTTCGGAAGAATTGATTTTACAGATGCCGGTCTTAAGAAAAAAGAGTGTTATTATATAGGAAAATCTGTGATTGCGGAAGATGCAGCGAAGCCCAGAGTCATTGACTGGAGGGCTCCGATTGCGTCTGTTTATTATGAGAAATCCCTTGGAGCGTGTACTTATTCAGTCAAGGGCGAGGGAGCATTTGAGATTGATCTGTCCAGAAAGCGGACTTATGAGATTGAAAATGATGAATTGAAAGACTTTTATGATACGGATGTAGTTGCAAATGATGAATTACTGACGAAATACCTTGCCAGAAATAAAAGAGCAGTTCTTGGTGAAATCATTGCAACGATCCAGCAGGAGCAAAATGAGATCATTCGTAAGAAACCGCAGCACAATGTTATTGTACAGGGTGGTGCCGGTTCGGGTAAGACAACTGTGGCGATGCATCGTATCTCGTATATTTTATATAACTATGATTTGGAGTTTCAGCCGAAAGACTTTTATATCATCGGAAGCAACCGCATCTTATTGAATTACATTACAGGTATCCTGCCGGACTTGGATGTTTATGGAGTTTCACAAATGACGATGGAGCAGCTCTTCACGAGACTGCTGTATGAGGATTGGGATGCGGATCGATACACGGTGAAAAGTTTGAATCAGGGAGATCCTGCGATTTCCGTCAAGGGTAGTTTTTCCTGGTTTCATGATCTGGAGGATTTTTGCAAGCGGTATGAGTGGAGCGTGATTCCCAGAGAAGACGTCATGATTGAGAAAACACATCATCTGTTGATGAGCCGTTCTGTCATCGAACGACTTTTGAAAAAGTTTGATTATTTATCACGTCCGGATAAGTTGGACAAACTAACTGAGCATCTGATTTCACGTTTGGAAAATGAAATTTACGGAAAATACTATTCCTACCCGCAGGAGGAGCAGAAAAGACTGCTTCGCCATTATCAGACTTATTTCGGAAAAAGGGAATGGAACGGTTCGATTTTTGAATTATATGATGATTTCTTAATGGAGCAGGCGGCAAAGGGAAATCATGTACCGCTGCCCGGAACGGCATTGGATCTTTATGATCTGGCGGCACTGGCTTATCTGTATAAGCGGATTAAAGAAACGGAAGTTATTCAGGAAGCGAGTCATGTCGTTATTGATGAGGCACAGGATTTCGGCATGATGGTTTACGGTTCTTTAAAATACTGTCTCAGCAAATGTACATATACGATTATGGGCGATGTGTCCCAGAATATCTATTTTGACTATGGGCTGACAGACTGGGAAGAATTGCGAAGTCTGATGCTTCCTGACAAATTTGACTATTTTGGACTGCTTCGAAAGAGTTATCGTAATACGGTGGAAATCTCGAACTATGCGACTGATATTTTGTATCATGGAACCTTTCCGATCTATCCGATCGAGCCTATCATCCGTCATGGAAAAGAAGTCCGAACGACAGGGTGTGAGGACGAGCGGCAGTTGATCCGAGAGACGATCAAGACAATTGCACAGTGGCAGGCATTCGGTTATGAGACGATTGCGGTCATCTGTAGGGATGAAGAGGAAGCAGGCAGTGTATCTGCTGAGCTGCGGAAGAAAATTGAGATTCACGAATTTAATGCTGAGACAGAAGAATTCGGAAGCGGCATCATGGTCATCCCGATAGAATATTCCAAAGGTTTGGAGTTTGATGCGGTTCTCTTATTTAATGCAGATGATCAAAACTACCCGGCAGAAGACGGCTATGCGAAATTGTTATATGTGGCGGCAACCAGAGCGCTTCATGAACTGGTTGTGCTCTATTCCGGAAAACTGACGGATTTGATTGGAGTCCCGGTTTCAGAGGAACAGAAGCAGAAATCTTTGGTAGTACAGCCACAACCGACGGTACAGACGGCACCGGAAGAAGACACCCGAACCAAGAAAGAGATAGAATTGGAGCAGGCAAAAGAAGGGCATCGCGAGATGGAACTTCGCAATCAGATCGGACCGAAACGCATTGCCGTTACAAAACCGACAGCAGGAAATCCATCAGCGAAAGCTTATGGCAGAACAGCCATCAGCAGGAAAATAAATCATAATGCGGTGACAGGCATCAAGACGCCGGTCAATCAATTGAATGTCACAAGGACTTCATCGGATAAAGCAGTTGTAGGCCGGGAACAACAAGAATCCATGAACGTCCAGACAGTTTCAGAATTTGGAAAAATGCCGGAAACGACCAGTCTGAGACCGCTGGGTCGTCCTAACTTAAGTCTGTCGGTTCGATGGATCAACGGCAGTAAGCATTATGTTGAAGTGACAAGTGCCTATGGTATACTTCGCATCACGCCGATATCGGAGAATACGGTACGAATTAGTTTTGGCAGGGAAGCCATCAGGCAGCAGGATGATCTTCCATCGGAGATATCAACAGATTCGAATTTCAAATGGAATTGCAGAGAAGCAAGAGATGTGGTGGAGATAGCAACAGGAAGACTGCTTGTGCGGATAGATAAGAAAACGGGTGCGCTTTCTTTCTATACGGCAAAGGGAGAATTGCTGCTCACCGAGAAAACACAGCTGCCGAGGCAGATTGGGATTGCACCTAAATATCAGACTTGGAACTATTTTGACTGGACGAAAAAAGAAATTCTGAAAGCAAGAGGAGAGACAGATGCGGACTGGCTTGATTTAAGCAATACGGCGCGATATGTTTCGCTTGGGATCAAATCAGAAAAGCCTGCCTGCATTATGTCAAATAAGGGCTATCAGTTGTTGGTTTCTGCAGGGACAAAGGTTATGTGTTGTACAATACCGACCTATGGGCCCTATTTATATACGGAAGATGAAAAGCAAATAGATTATTTCTTCCGAACAGCACTGTAAAGAATCTCATGGAAAAACCAAAAGCGTATGGAAGTTTTTATAACAAAAGATTATTTTACATTATAGTTTAGTTTTACTGTAATGGTTGCGGTCTTTTCTCTTGATGAGGTGTTGAAAGTGCCGCCATAACTATAGTCTTCAGCCGCCGAGTTCCTTGCGGTAATCTGGAATACACCGAGGCTTGCAGTTGAAAGAGTACCGGTATTGCCACTGGTTCCTCCGGCGATGAGGTCAATCCTTTGTTTTGCATTTTCCGTAGCATCTGCAATCAATTGAAGTTTTAACTCATCCAGCTTTGTATAATAGTATTCGGGTGCATCAGAGGAAAATTCGATACCCGATTCAATCAGTCCCGTAATGTCTCTGGAGATTTTCTCTACTTTATCTATATCCGAAGAAGTAATACATACATCCTGATAGAGGTCGTAGCCGTCTAATTCGTCACCGATATAATTACCTTCATCGTTGTATAGTTCTGTGTAATGCTTGCTGATATTGACGGAACTGAAGACCATTTCATCTTCTTCTATTCCGTTGTCCTCAAGATATTTTCTGACAGCATCCGAATCCTGTTTGATAGAGCGATAAGCAGCCTCTGTAGTAGTTCCGTATGCAGAGAAATAACCTCTCCATACAATCAGATCAGACTCAAAATCACAACTTGCAGAGCCTGTTGCCGTGATTCCACCGCTGGGACTCTTTCCTTTGAAAGTCACGATACCGGTTGTCAATACGCTTGAGCAGACAATCAAACTGATGCCTGCAATCAAAGCAATGATAATCGCGGTCGGGTTCAGATGATTCTTGTTTTTCTCCGGCTTTTTCGCTGTTGTATCAACAGTACCGGTTTCTATACTCTTTTCCTGTTCGTTTTCCATAATCTCCGCCTCATTTCCTATGTGCTTACGCTTAAAGATATAATATTCAACATTATTATATCTTTATACCTTTCATCTGTCAATTTTAGCAAAAACAGTCGGAGTTATGATATACTGATACTAATATGTCAAAGGAGTTATCGTCATGAGCCGGACACTTTTCTTAGGAATATTGATTTATTATATGATTGCATTTATTATGCTGGAAATTGCAAGTCTGCACAGCAAATGGAAGAAGTACCGCATCTATGCGAAGACAGCGGCAAGTCTGGGGTTTGTCGTGATGGCATTGATTGCAGGAAGAACATGCAGTGCACAGGAATATGCAAAATGTATGAGTGCCGGATTCGGCCTATGCATGGTTGGAGATATTCAGCTTGCCATGACCGGAGCAAACGGAATCAAGCAATATATGAAGGAGGGATTGATTTCTTTTTTAATGGGTCATATCCTGTTCGTTGTCGGACTGTATAAGCTGGGGACATTCTCTCCATACAGTCTGCTGTTTCCGATTTTTTATGTCGGATTGCTGGTCGTTTTGGTCAGAAGGCTTCGGATCCATCTCGGAAAAATGAAATATCCGGTTATGATCTATGTTTTCTTTGTGTCACTTTTGTTTTCGACAGGCTTGTTTACGTGGATCGGTATGGAGCAGGCAGCAGGGGCACTGTTGATTTTGTCAGGAACGGCTTTCTTTATCATATCGGACACGCTGTTGTTCTTTTTGTATTTTTACCATGGAGCAAAGCACAGATTACAGTTTACAGAGACCTTGACTTATTATCTTGCACAGATGCTCCTTGCCTGTTCGCTGCTTGTGATATGAGTGAACGGTTTTTGTGTTTGGAAAAAAACAGGGTGTAGGAAAGTGCAACTTTTCATGATATACTAAAAGAGGTAGTTTGATATTTTATGAACAACTAAATAGCGGGGGAAATCAGAAAGGGGAATTCTATGAAAAAGACCTTTATCTTGGACACAAATATTCTTCTTAATTCACCTTATATCATCACATCACTGGATGACAATGATGTAGTAATTCCAAACACGACGCTGGAGGAACTGGATTCTTTCAAGGGAGCTCCGGGAGAGCTGGGATTCAATTCAAGAGAGACCATCCGTATCTTAAGCGGACTACGTGGAAAGGGTAATATGCGAGACGGCGTAGCACTTCCGGGAGGCGGAAGTCTGCGCATTGAATATAATCAGGTAGATACACCGCTGCCTGACGGCTGGGCCAAGGACAAACCGGACAATAGGATCATACAGGTCTGTCTGGGGCTGCAGCGTATGAGCAAGCAGAAATGTATTTTGATCACGAATGACATCAACATGCAGATTAAGGCAGATGTTGCAGGCATCGAGGTACAGGATTTCAGAGAGAATCAAGTATCGGAAGAGACTCTGCGGTACAAAGGAAAGCAGGAACTGTTGGTCAGATCAGAGGGCATTGCGGCATTTTATCAAGAGGGCAGCCTGTCACTGGATCAGCTGTATGAGCCTGCGGAACTGGAAACGAATGAATTCGTGCTGCTGAAGGATGCATCGAATCTGAAAAGCAGTGCGCTCGGAAAATATGACGGAACAAAGATCGTAAAATTGGAGTATGAGAAAGAGACACCGTTTGATGTCGTACCGCGTAATGCCAGTCAGCGGTTTGCACAGGAAGCATTGCTGACACCGGCGGAGCAGGTACCATTGGTCATTCTGAAGGGACCGGCGGGTACAGCGAAGACCTTCTATTCTCTGGCGACGGGTTTGGAACAGGTCATCAATCAACGGATATACAAAAAAGTTCTTGTATGCAGGCCGAATGTGAAATTTGATGATGACATCGGATATCTTCCGGGATCAGAGACGGATAAGATAGGGCCGTTGATGAGACCGATTTTTGATAATCTGTCCGTGCTGATGGATATCAACAAGGATTATGGAGAGAAGGATGGCATACGGGTACAGGAAAGTCCGATTGAAGAACTGTTTGACAGAGGATATATCGTAGCGGAGGCAATGGCATACATGCGCGGACGATCCATCAATGACACGTTCATCATTGTGGATGAAGCGCAAAATGCAACACCGAATCAGATTACAGGACTGGTAACGCGCTGCGGCATGGGAAGTAAGATCGTACTTTGCGGTGATCCGGATCAGATTGATACGACCAAGCTGGATAAGAGAAATAACGGTCTGGTATATGCATCGGAGAAGATGAAGGGAAGTCCGTTGTGCAGTCAGATTACATTTGATTTTGAGGAATGCGTCAGAAGTCCGCTTGCACAGGATGCAGCTGACAGACTTGTCATAAATAAATCATAGCATAAAAGACGGAGGGTCAAAGGAACCAAATGAATATCAGAGAACAAGCAAGAAAGTTAAAAGAGGACAGCACCAAGATGGCGATACTGTCTGAAGAAGTCAGAAACGAAGCTCTCAGAGCGGTTGCAACAGCGCTTGAGAAGAATCGGGATAAGATACTTCAGGCAAATGAAAAGGATCTGCATGCAGCAGAGGCTGACAATACTTCGATGCCTGTATTAAAGCGGTTGAAGTTTGATGAAACGAAACTGCAGGGTGTCATAGAAGGAATCAATCAGCTTATCGGACTGCCGGATCCGCTATTTCAGATTCAGCTGTCAAGGGAGTTGGATCAGGGACTGCAGCTGTATAGAGAGACTTGTCCGATTGGTGTCATTGGTGTCATATTTGAGTCCAGACCGGATGCACTGGTACAGATAGCAACATTGTGTTTGAAAAGTGGTAACTGTGCAATCTTAAAAGGGGGCAGCGAAGCAATTCATACCAATCGAGCGCTTTTTGAAGTCATCTATAATGCAGCCGTGGCAGCGGGACTCCCAGAAGGCTGTATGGCACAAGCAGAGATGCGCTCCCAGATAGATGAACTGCTCGAATGTGATGATGCGGTTGATCTGTTAATCCCCAGAGGCTCTAATGAGTTTGTACGTTATATTATGGATCATACCAAGATTCCTGTTATGGGACATGCTGACGGTATCTGTCATGTCTATGTAGATAAGAAATTTGATATCAATAAAGCGATTCCGATTATTGTTGATTCCAAGACACAGTATGTCGCAGTGTGTAATGCAACAGAAACCCTGCTGGTACATAGGAACGCAGCAGAAAAGCTGCTGCCGGAGCTTGCGGCAGCATTGGAAGAAAAGCATGTTGAGATTAGAGGAACCAAAGAAGTACAGGATATCATCCAATGTGCACATGCGGATGAAGAAGACTTCAAGACAGAATATCTGGACTATATCATTTCTGTCAAATTGGTAGAAAGCATGGAAGAGGCTGCGACACATATTAACAAATATGGTTCCCATCATACTGACAGCATTGTCACAGAAGATCAGGAAACAGCCAAGAGGTTTATGCAGCTGGTGGATTCGGCGGGAGTTTACTGCAATTGTTCCACACGTTTTGCCGATGGGTTCAAGTATGGTTTTGGTGCAGAGGTCGGGGTCAGCACAGGCAAACTGCACGCCAGAGGTCCGGTGGGATTAGAGGGACTTGTGACCTATAAGTACAAATTGTTCGGTGACGGTCATATCGTCGCAGATTATGCAGAGGGCAGAAAACAATTTCATTTTCGTGAAAAGTAAAGGGTCGATATGGATGTCAATTACAAAAGAGTAACACCTTATAATACAAAGATAAAGCCCAGAAAGCCATTGCCTCTGTTTACGTTTGCGGTATGGCTTCTCAGTAAGATTTCGCTGATCGGAACAAAATACAAGATAGAGAAAATAGATATGGATGGCATTCAGCCTCCATATTTATTGCTGTCAAATCATATGTATTTTGTGGATTTCAATTTATGTTATATTGCAACATTTCCACATGCCATCAATAATGTAGCAACGATAGACGGCTATTACAGAAGACCGCATATTATGGAACTGCTGGGTTGTATCTGTAAGCGCAAGTTTACAAATGATCTCAGTTTGATCAAGGCGATTCGTTACTGTATGAGAGAATACGACGATATCGTATGCATGTATCCGGAGGCGAGATATTCTCCCATCGGCACAACGGCAATACTGCCGGATTCTTTGGGTAAAATGGTAAAGATGTTCAAGGTGCCTGTGGTTGCTCTGGTGCACCACGGAAATTATCTTCGCTCACCGTTTTGGGATCACAACCATACAAGGAAAGTGCCGCTCTATACGACTATGACAGGCATCTTGACGGCAGAGCAGATTGAGCAGGCTTCTGTAGATGAGATCAATGATATCATTCGTAAGGCGCTGTATTACAATGAGTATGAATGGCAGAAGAATAACAACATTCAGATAGCAGATCCACAGAGAGCCAAAAATCTGCACAAGGTACTGTATCAGTGTACACAGTGTCATACAGAGCATAAAATGGAATCTGACGGAGGTGCCATATGGTGCAATCATTGTAAGGCAAAATGGCAAATGGATGAGTTTGGTGAACTGCACATGGAAGACGGCGAGACCAGATTTACGCATATACCGGATTGGTTTGAGTGGGAAAGAAGCGAGGTCAGACGGCAAATTGAAGAGGGAACCTACTGTTTTGAAGATTGGGTGGATGTTTATTCGCTGCCGCATGCAAAGAGTTTTATTCATCTGGGGAATGCAAAATTGACGCATAATGAAAAGGGTCTGAAACTGGAGGGTGCATATCGCGGAAAGCCATACTGCATCACACGCAGTGCCAAGAGCATGTATGGAATCCATATTGAATATGATTATGTATATGTAAAACCATTTGACTGTATTGATATTTCCACTGAAAACGACTCCTACTACTGCTACCCTACCAAACAGAATGTTGTGACAAAGGTGTCATTTGCAGTGGAAGAGCTCTATAAGATTTATGAAGAACAGCGTAAGGAAAACAAGGACAGGGAACAGTAAAGTAAGGCAAAGGTAAGCTATATATGAAAAAGGACAATATCATTCTCATAGGAATGCCCGGAGCCGGTAAGAGTACAGTAGGTGTCGTACTGGCAAAAAAGATCGGGTATGAGTTTATGGATTCTGATCTGGTGATTCAGAAGAAGACAGGCAAGAGACTGCAGGAATTGATAGAAGAAAAGGGATTGGACGGATTCAACGTACTGGAAAATCAAATCAATGCTTCCATCCGTGCAGAGCGTCATGTGATTGCAACCGGAGGGAGTGCCGTCTATGGAGCCGAAGCTATGGAGCATTTTCGTGAAATGGGTATGGTGGTGTATCTGAAACTGCCGTTCGGTTCGGTACAAAGGAGACTTGGAGACTTGAAGGACAGAGGTGTTTCTATGAGAGAGAACCAGACCTTATTTGATCTGTATGAGGAGAGAACGCCTCTTTACGAAAGATATGCGGATGTTGTGATAGATTGTGAACATCTGGAACTTCGCGAAGTTGTAGAAAAGATCGCGGAACAGTTGGCCAAGAGAAAGGCAATGGAATCGTGAAAAGGGAGATAGAACAGTTATGAGAGTAAATGTATTGTTATTTGATGATTTTGAGACTTTGGATGTATTTGGACCCGTAGAGATCCTTGGTAAGGTGGAGGAGTATGAACTGCACTACGGATCTTTGTACGGTGGGGAGATCATCAGTGCACAGGATACGCGTATTATGACGGAGCGAATTGACCTTGTGAATACAGACGGGATATTGGTGGTTCCGGGAGGTAAGGGAACACGTACCTATGTTGACAATGAGGCATTTCTTGCAGTTTTGCATATGGCAGCCGAACAGGCGGCTTATTGTTTGTCGGTTTGCACAGGGTCAGCGTTGTTAGCGAAGGCAGGACTTTTGGATGGCAGAGCGGCAACCAGTAATAAAAAAGCGTTTGACTGGGTTCGCTCCGTAGGGGAACATGTGCTGTGGAGGGAAAGGGCCAGGTGGGTCGCAGACGGTAAGTATTATACATCCTCCGGCGTATCGGCGGGAATTGATATGACACTGGGATTTGTCAGGGATCAATTCGGAGAGGAAAGGGCAGTGGAGATTGCAGACCACATAGAATACATATGGAACAGTGATTGCAAGCATGACCTGTTTTGCAGAGATGAAGCATAGAATATATTATTTGAGAAGCTGGAAGGAAAGACATTATGGACAACAAAATCCGACTCATTTTAACAGATTTGGATGATACCTTGCTGACGGAGGACAAGCAGATTACGGAGTATACCCGGGAAATATTTCGAAAGTGCAGGGAACGTGGTATTCTGACAGGCTTTGCGACTGCCAGGGCAGAACTGCCTTCTCAGAAATATGTAGACATCCTGCAGCCGGATATCAGAATTATGGATAATGGCGGATTGGTCAAGATGAATGATGAAATCATAGTACAGACCGTGATGTCGGCGGAGACGGTGGATGGTATTTTGTATCAACTGCGTCAGACAGAAGGATTGGGAGATGTGACGGTTGAGACGGAACACAAGTTTTTCAGTAACTGTAAGAATATTTTGGAGTCTTATGGGCCTGATTATGCACATGGCATTTATCATGATTATGCAGAACCCCTGCATATGGCATCTTATAAGATGACGGTAGAGACGAAGAATTCGGAAGAGTTCTATAGGATTGTCAATCAATATCCGGAGTGCAGAGGGTTTGGATTTGCTATGGAAGATTGGTACTGTATATGTCCTTGCGGAGTTACCAAGGGAAATGCTGTAGAGAAGACGGCGGCACATCTGCAGATACCGTTGTCTCAGATTGCAGCTTTCGGAGATGATATCAGTGATGTTGAGATGCTGCGGTGCTGCGGGTACGGAGTTGCGATGATCAATGGACTTGAGGCAGTAAAAGAGGCAGGCAGATATATATCTGATTACGATAATGATCATGATGGTGTTGCTCGATTCATAGAAGAGCACTTTTTGAAATAAGGGAGGGTAAGAAAGTGAACAGTGGTAAGACATTTAAGGAGCGATATCTGGCGGGAGAGGCAGCTTTTGAGGAAATTGATGACGAGACACACAAATGGGGTATGAGTGATGAAACCTGTACGCTCAGAGAGTATCTCGGACTGAATGCAGACGAAGAGGACATCTGGATCAGTGTCAGTGATGAGGCTTTGCAGGAAATGCTGGACAAGCAGAAGCAATAGGTATAAATTACAGATATCACATTCAGAAAAGTGGGGAGAAACAGACAGATGAACATAACAGTATTTGCGTCACACGGCGGTTCGGATATGCAGGCGATCATTGATGGCTGTAAAGCGGGTAAGATCAATGCAGATGTGGTTGCGATGATTACCAACAATGAGGATTCTATGGCGTATGAGCGTGCGAAAAAAGAAGGCATAGACCGTTATTATTTGAGTCATAAGGAGATTCCGGAAGCAGAGGAACTTGAGAAAAAGATGCTGGAAGTTTTGGAAAGTCATCAGACAGATATGATCTTTCTTGCGGGATATATGAGGAAACTCGGTGATTCTATTTTGCGTAAGTATGAGAATCGTGTATTTAATATTCATCCTGCGCTCCTACCGAAGTACGGTGGGAAAGGGATGTATGGGATTCATGTGCATGAAGCGGTGATCGCGGCGGGAGAGCCGGTAACCGGTGTAACCATACATCGCGTCAACGAGCAGTATGACAGTGGTGATATCGTAGCGCAGACAGAAGTTCCGGTGCTTGCAGGAGATACGGCAGATACCCTTGCGGAACGGGTGCTGAAAAGAGAACATGAATTTTTGGTAGAAGTCATCAGTGAGATTGCTGACGGAAAGATTTCACTTGGTTGATTCTGATTATGAAGGAAGCGTGTAGACTTTGATAAGAGATATGACACAGGGCAAACCGATGAAGCTGATTCTTGAATTTTCGCTTCCCCTGCTTTTCGGTTTTTTGTTTCAGCAATTCTATAGTCTTGCAGATACGGTTATCGTGGGAAGGATTCTGGGCGTACAGGCACTGGCGGCTGTGGGAGCGACAGGCTCTGTCAATTTTCTGATCATTGGATTCTGTATGGGTGTATGCAGCGGCTTTGGAATACCGATTGCACAGAAGTTTGGTGCCAAGGATGAGGTGGGTTTGCGCAGGTTTGTGGCAAACAGTGTGTATTTGGCGATTGTATTTGCAGTGATTATGACGGTTATTGTGGTGGCTTTTTGCCGACCGATTTTGGAACTGATGCAGACACCGGAGGATATTATTGATCGTTCTTATCAATATATCGTTATCATTTTTATCGGAATTCCGGTTACTTATCTGTATAATCTGCTTGCGGCATATATCCGTTCGCTTGGAGACGCCAAGACGCCGGTCATTTTTTTGACAATTGCTTCTTTGTTGAATATCATATTAGATTTTGTATGCATTCTGGTGTTCAATATGGGAGTAGCGGGAGCGGCGCTTGCAACGGTGGTTTCGCAACTGGTTTCGGCACTCTGCTGTTTCTTCTACATGCGTAAAAAATTCCAGATATTGAAGCTAAGCAGGGAAGAATGGAAGGCAGATACTCATTTGATGAAAATATTGTGCGGAATGGGAGTTCCCATGGGCCTTCAGTATTCCATTACGGCGATCGGAGGAGTCATTCTCCAATCGGCTGTCAATACGCTCGGCTCGACGATTGTAGCTTCTATCACGGCCGCGCAGAAGATAGGAATGTTTTTTTGCTGTCCGTTTGATGCAATGGGTACAACAATGGCGACTTATGGCGGACAGAATATAGGAGCGAGAAAGCTTGAGAGGATCAACGAGGGGATTAAGAATTGTGTCGTATTAGGAGCGGTCTATTCGGTTTTGGCATTGGTCATCATATATTTTACAGGAGAGCGGATTACCATGCTGTTTGTAGATGGAAATGAGACACAGATTCTGCAAAATGTGAGGCGGTTCCTGTTAATCAACGCAGCTTTTTATTTTCCGCTGGCACTTGTGAATATAGTGAGATTCATGATACAAGGTCTTGGATTTCCACGGTTTGCGATCATTGCAGGGGTATGCGAGATGGTGGCACGTGCGGCTGCAGGATTTCTGCTGGTGCCGGTGATGGGATATATGGGTGCTTGTCTGGCCAGTCCGTTGGCTTGGATTGCAGCAGATCTGTTTTTGATTCCGGCCTATATGTCTGTGATGAAGAAACTGCGTATTTTATTTGAAGATAAGCAAAACACAGTGATGGAAATGGAGGAAGCGCATGAGGTATAAGATTTTATTTCCGGAAGGAAAGAAAAATGCATTTACATTGAGTTATGATGATGGGCAGATTTATGACAGACAACTGGTGGAAATGTTCAATCGATATGGATTGAAAGGGACTTTTCACCTGAATGCCGGAACGCTGGATGTGAAAAATGAAAAGGATGAATTCCTCAAGAAAGAAGAGATTAAAGGTCTGTTTGCCGGACATGAGGTGGCATGTCACGGCTATACACATCCGTGGTTCTCTCAATTGACACGTACGAGATTGATAGAAGAGATCCTGGATGATAAGAGAGAATTAGAGAGATTGGTCGAGCAGCCGGTGCGGGGAATGTCATATCCGTATGGCGATTATTCGGACGAGATATGTTCAGTGGCGGGAACGCTCGGTATTGAATATTCCCGAACGGTCAACAACACAAATGAATTCCAAATACCCAAGGATTTTCTGCTTTGGAATCCGACATGTCATCACAATGCGGATGTCTTCGGATTGACGGAGCGGTTTTTGAAACCGATGCACTATGTCGATCTGCAGTTGTTCTATGTATGGGGTCATAGTTTTGAATTTCATCGTGAAAACAGCTGGGAGCGTATGGAAAAATTCTGCGCCGCAATATCAGGACACGATGAAGTCTGGTATGCAACCAATATTCAAATCAAAGAATATCTGTGCGCAGCAAAGAATCTGATTTCTACAGCAGATCATAATGTCATCTATAATCCATCAGCAGGTACGATTTGGATTGAGGCAGGCGGAAGCGTAGTAAAGATCAAAGCGGGGGAGACGGTTACGATTTAGAACATACAACAGAAACGAGAGCAGGTCATATCTATCATGACCTGCTCTCGTTCTTTATATATATCGGAGTCATCGCTGTTGATACATCATACGGAATTCCGTAGGTGTACAGTTTTTACAAATCTTAAACATGCGTATGAATGCAGAGATAGAGTTAAAGCCCGAAAGCAGAGCAACTTCGGTTACGGAGACTTCGGGATTGATGAGCAGCTTCTCTGCGTACATGATACGGCGCAGGTTGAGGTATTTGTAAAAGGAGTGACTTGTGAACTGCTTAAACAGTCGTGAAAAATGATACTTGCTGAAGCCTGCCATTTCGGAGATATCATCCAGTGTCAGATTTTCTGTACAATGTTTGTTGATATAGTCGCAGACCTCCATGAATTTTTCAATATATTCCTGCTGTTTGTTCTGGCTGGTCTCGAATCGATCCATATCGGTTGCATGTGTCCTTCCGACCAAAACCAGTATACGAATCAATCTTGAGTAGATAGAGGCATCACTTAATATTGCATCCCCGTTGTATTCGTCTAAGATCTCCATCATCAAAGAGCAGAGTGTTTCATGAATCTGCGGTGCATTGTCGGGTGTGATCAGTGTTGCCGGAGAAATCAATGAAACAGCCGATTCACATTCTTTAATAGAATTCAACAGTGTGATGTCTGCCTGAAAGATCAACCGCCTTCCTCTGGGAGGCGCATACAGCGAATGCAGAGTTCCTGGGGCTATGAGCAGGATGTCGCCGATGTTCAGGTCAAAATTCACATTATTGCAGATGGCTCTATAGGTATTTTCTATCGGCATGAGGATTTCAATAGGGGTGTGCCAGTGAATTGGATAATCCTCTGCTTCATTGTTATCATACAGCAAGATAGTAGAGTCATTTGAAAAGTTGACGGTTTCGTGTATGCCGTTCAGTATTTCAATCATTTCGGTAGGTTCTCCTTCCTTTATAGAGAGCAATCAGAAACAATCAATAGCAATAAATAGGTTATCTGTATAATTTACAAATACAAAATATTGCGATTTCGATGTTCTATTTATTATAGCATGTATTTAAAAAAATGCAACATACTCATAAATAGTGCACTTAAAAACGAAGAAAATAGAGCGTTTTATGCCAAATGTGCCTAAAAACACTCCAATTAAATTCCTTTTTATTCAAAAATTGTCCAATAAAAATAGCAAGAATTGATATTCATGAAGCAATTATTATGAAGAAAAGTTGCTTTTGTTCTGCTATGCTTTGAGAGTAACAATCATACCTATTTTGGAAGGGAGATCTAAAAATGAAAAAGAAGTTACTTAGCGTAGTACTCAGCGTAGCAATGGTAGCATCATTGTTAGCAGGCTGTGGTTCTTCAGCAGCAGCACCTGAAGCAGCACCTGCAGCAGAGGCAACCGAAGAAGCAGCACCGGCAGAAGAGGCAGCTCCTGCTGAAGAAGCAGCAGCAACAGGCGAAGTTCAGGAAATCACATGGATGTTCTGGGATGACCTTGAGGCAACAGAAGATTTGATTTCACTTGGTTATGCAGATGTAATCAACAGATTCAATGAACAGTATAAGGATCAGTATCATGTAACACCGATTACAACAAATCTGGAAGAGTATGATACAAAATTAAATGCTCTGATTGCAGCAGGTGACTGCCCGGATGTTTACATTTGTAATCCCGGCCCTAACTTGACTACATATGTTGAAGCAGGCGCCGCAGCAGACTTGACAGATATTTTAACAAGTCAGGAAGCAGATTGGTATGGAACATTTACAGAAGGTATCTTCGAGAGAATGACATATGATGGAAAGATTATGGCGGTTCCCACTAATTTTGCAGCAGCACTTGTATTTTACAATACAGAAATGTTTGCAGATGCAGGAGCAGAGGTTCCGACCACATTTGACGAGTGGCTTGTTTCATGCCAGAAGTTAAAGGATGCAGGCTATACTCCCATCGCATGTTCAGCAGGAACACCTTGGTGCTTATCCATGATTGCAGGCTACCTTTGCGACAGAGCAGGTGGACCGGACAACTTGGCAGGTGTTAATGCAGGTACAGCAAAGTGGACAGATGAATCTTTCATTACAGCAGGAAAAGATCTTGTTGAATTGTCACAGTACTTCCAGCCTACAGCAGCCGGTGATTCAAATGACCAGGCTACAGCAGCTTTCTATAATGGAGAAGCAGCGATGTTGGTTCAGGGTTCATGGGCAATCGGACAGATCAATGGTAACAATCCGGATTTCGAATCTAAGTGTGGCGTATTCTCATTCCCGGCTATCGAAGGCGGAGCAGATCCTAACCGCATGATCGTTAAGACAGATAACCTTGTTATGAGCGCAACAACGGAGAGCCAGGATGCTTGTATCGCACTTATGAAATGTTTCACAGACGAGACAGCTCAGAAGTACACAGCAGAAGTTGGTGGTAAGATTCCTGTAATCAATGTAGAGTACGATGAAGCAGCAGCACCGGCACAGCTTGGTTACGTAATGGATATTCTTGCTAAGTCAACAGGTACATTAGGATTCTACAATGAGTCACTTGCATCTGTAGAAGCAGGAGATGCTTTTGACAACGCGATGGTAGATCTGTTCTTAGGTAATGTAACATCAGAAGAAGCTTTCCAGACAGTTCAGGATTTCTATGACGAGAATGTAAACTAAGAATCAAATAGAAGTTTTTGTTAAAAAGATACGGGATTGGTTCAGACCGGTCCCGTATCTTTTACAAAAATAAGTAATAGGGAATAAGCACTGCATTGGGAGGTAATCAAATGGATAAGATATTTCGCGATAAAAAAGCAATAGCCTTATTTATAGCACCGGGAGTCATATTATTTACGGCAATCTTACTGATTCCGATTTGTCAGGCATTTTATTATTCGCTCTGTGATTGGGATGCACTTACAAAACCCGAATTCGTTGGGTTAAAGAACTTTATAAAACTATTTACAAAAGATAAGGTTATGAAAATAGCATTGAAGAACTCATTGTTCTTTATGATTTTTTCTGTTGTGACACAGCAGATCTTAGGCTTGATATTAGCAGCTTTACTGACAAACTTGAAAAAAGGAAAGAATTTCTTTAAAAATATTTATTATTTACCATGTGTTCTTTCATCAGCAGCATTAGGACTTTTGTGGGCATTCTTATTCAATCCGAGAATGGGTGTCAATCAGATGCTTGCGATGATTGGAATAGAAGGACCATTATGGCTGATGGACACAAACGGCTACATCATTTTACCAATGAAAGTAATCGCATCTGTAGCGTTGTGGCAGTATGTAGGACAGACAATGATGCTTTATATGGCTCAGATATCCGGAATTTCCAAGGAGCTTTATGAAGCTGCATATATAGACGGGGCAAATAAGCCCAAAGCATTTTTACATATTACATTACCGTTGATCAAACCAATGATGGCGACAACTTTATCACTGAACTGTATTGGTTCACTGAAGTTCTTCGACTTGGTATATAACATGACACAGGGTGGTCCAAACAATCAATCCCATGTGTTGGCAACGCATCTGTATGAACAGGGATTTAAGTATTTCAAATATGGTTATGCCAGTGCAATCGGACTGACCCTGCTTGGAATGTGCCTGTTGGTTACATTTATCATTAACCGGTGTGTTAAAAAAGAAGACTATGAAATGTAGGAGGTGGGGAAAATGAAAAATAACAGAAGTAAACTAAGTATTGTTTCTATCATTATATACATCTTCCTCGCGCTGCTGGTAGTTGTATATGTGGCACCGTTATTATGGATGGTTTCTGTATCCATTAAGACAAATGCAGAGGTATTCGCAAGTCCGTTTGGTCTTCCGGCAATTCCACAGTGGGAGAATTTCCAAGTGGCATGGACAGCAGGCAAACTGGGAGTAGCAATGCTCAACTCGGTTATAGTTTGTCTGGTCACTTTGCTTGTCAGTATGCTGGTTGGTTCCATGGCAGCTTTTGCGATCGGTCGTATGAAATGGAAGTTGTCAGGTACTGCACTGACCTATTTTATGATTGGAATGATGATTCCGGTACATTGTGTATTAATACCGCTGTTTGTACAGTTTTCCAAAGTGCATATGACGAATACACTCACATCATTGATTCTTCCATATATCACATTTTCATTGCCAATGACCATTTTCATCATGGTTGGTTTCTTTAGAGGAATGCCGACAGAGCTGTTTGAGTCAGCGTGTATCGATGGATGCTCAATTTATAGATGCTTTTTCAGCATTGCGTTACCGCTTTCAAGAACCGGACTGTTTGTTACGGGACTGATGTCATTTGTAAACAATTGGAACGAATTGCTTCTTGCGATGGTATTCATATCAGATGTTACAAAAAAGACATTGCCTGTTACACTGACCTATTTCGTAGGTCCATATTCAACAAACTATGTACAGATGTTTGCGGCAATTGTAATTGCAATTGCGCCATCTATTATTGTATATTGCTGCTTCAGCAATCAGATTGTTGACGGTCTTACACAGGGTGCAGTAAAAGGTTAATCAATTCAGTAAAAGGAATAAGGGAGACAGTGGTATGAGAAGCCGAAAGGAAGCAAAAGAAAAAGCAAGACAACTGGTAAGCCAGATGACATTGGAAGAGAAAGCTTCACAATTAAAATATGATGCTCCTGCAATATCGAGGCTGGGAATTCCGGCATATAACTGGTGGAATGAAGCACTCCACGGAGTGGCAAGAGCAGGAACGGCAACGGTATTTCCTCAGGCAATCGGTATGGCGGCAACATTTGATGATGAATTGCTGCAAAATGTAGCAGATACGGTGGCGACAGAGGCACGTGCAAAATATAATACATATGCAGCAGAAGAAGACAGAGATATCTATAAGGGATTGACCATGTGGTCACCGAATGTCAACATATTCAGGGATCCGCGCTGGGGTCGTGGACATGAGACGTATGGAGAGGATCCATATCTGACGAGTCGTCTCGGAGTTGCATTTGTGAAGGGACTTCAGGGCGATGGAGCGTACATGAAGACCGCTGCCTGTGCAAAGCATTATGCCGTACATTCCGGTCCGGAAGCTGTACGACATGAGTTTAATGCAAAGGTATCGAAGAAGGATATGTGGGAAACTTATCTGCCGGCGTTTGAGGCATGTGTTACGGAAGCGGGCGTGGAGTCCGTCATGGGTGCTTATAACAGAACGAATGGTGAGGTATGCTGCGGCAGCAAAACACTGATTCAGGATATTCTGAGAGGCGACTGGAAATTCGAAGGACATTTTGTATCTGACTGCTGGGCCATCAAGGATTTCCATGAACATCATATGGTGACAAAGACACCGGCTGAGTCAGCGGCGTTGGCATTGAAGACAGGGTGCGATTTGAATTGCGGAAACACGTATCTGCACATATTAAAGGCTTATCAGGAAGGTCTGATTACTGAGGAAGATATCACGCAGGCAGCAGAGCGGCTTTTTACAACCAGATATCTGCTGGGGCTTTTTGATGGCAGTGAATATGACAGGATACCGTATGAAGAGGTTGAGAGCAAGGCACATAGAGAACTGGCGGTTCAGGTTGCGGAGAAGGCGGTTGTACTGTTGAAGAATGACGGGACATTGCCAATCAACCGTGATCGGATCAAGACCATTGCAGTAATCGGTCCGAATGCGGACAGCAGAAGCGCATTGATTGGTAATTATCATGGAACTTCTTCACATTATACAACCGTTCTGCAGGGCATACAAAATGCTGTGGGAGAAGCAACCCGCGTCTATTATTCGGACGGATCACACCTTTCCGAAAATCGTACGGAGAATCTGGCACTTCCGGGTGACAGATTATGTGAGGCAGCAATTGTGGCAAAGCAGAGTGATGTTGTTGTGTTGTGCCTCGGTCTGGATGAAACGCTTGAGGGCGAAGAGGGCGATGAAGGAAATGCGTATGTGTCTGGTGACAAGGGCAGCCTGAAGCTACCGGAATTCCAGCAGAAACTGTTGGAGAAGGTAGCAGAAATCGGAAAACCGACAATACTTGTTATGATGACAGGCAGTGCCATGGATCTGGGCTATGCCAAGAAACATAAGAATATAGGAGCCATCATGCAGGCGTGGTATCCCGGTGCAGAAGGGGGAACAGCCATTGCAAATATTCTGTTTGGCAAGGTATCTCCGTCGGGCAAGTTACCGATTACATTTTATGAGTCTTTGAATGAGTTGTCTGCCTTTGAGGATTATTCCATGAAGGGGAGGACTTACCGATATATGGAGCATGAAGCACAGTATCCGTTTGGATATGGACTGACCTACAGCGGGGTATCACTTGTGAAGGCGGTGGTGGATGTTCCAAAAACAGTGAAGCAAGGACTGACGGTTTCAGACATCAAACAGATGTATGCAGATGTGACGGTTGAGATCAGCAACATCGGTGGCTATGATACGGACGAAGTTATAGAACTGTATATTAAGAATCATCAGTCTGTGTATGCGGTCAGAAATCACAGTCTGTGTGGTTTCAAAAGAGTGCATTTGCAAACAGGTGAAACTCGGACAGTGCAAATGAAGGTATCCTGCGGAATGTTCCTGTCTGTCAATGAAGAGGGAGAATCCGTTCTGGATAGCAATACATTTACTATGTATGTGGGTGTCAGCCAGCCTGACAAGGTCAGTGTAGAACTAAGTGGTGTGGAACCGATTGCACTTGAAATACAGATATAAAGCAGTTGATAAAACCCCTTCGGAGTATTTCGAAGGGGTTTATTATATTATAGAAAGAATACTTTTTCTGTTCTATGGATTTCAGGGATAATTCATTGACATCATGTGTAACTTCGCGTTATACTATACTTCATCGAGTAAACGCATTAAAGCAGCGAAGAAAAGCAGATATTAGAGCACAAATATAGATAAAGGAGAAGGAAAATGCCGATTACAGAATTATTAGAGAGAAATGCCCGTGAATACGGAAATGATATCAGCCTTGTTGAGATCAACCCTGAGATCAAAGAAGACAGAAGGGTGACATGGAAAGAATATGAACTGATGGAGCCGAATCCAAAAGAGCATTACAGACGCGAGATCACATGGAGCGTATTTGACGAAAAGGCAAATCGTTTTGCCAACCTGCTCCTTGCAAGAGGAATCAGAAAGGGTGACAAAGTTGCGATTCTGATGATGAACTGTCTGGAGTGGCTGCCGATTTATTTTGGCATATTGAAGACGGGAGCACTTGCAGTGCCACTGAATTTCAGATATGCATCGGATGAGATCCTTTATTGTGTAAAATTGGCACAGGCTGACGTGTTGGTTTTCGGACCGGCATTTATCGGACGTATCGAGGAAATCGCAGATGAAATCAGCAAGAAGCGTCTTCTAATCTATGTGGGCGAGAACTGTCCTTCTTTTGCAGATGATTATAATTCGCTGGCGGCAAACCAATCCAGCCAGTCACCGAATATAGAGATTACGGATGAGGATGATGCAGCAATCTATTTCTCGTCAGGTACGACAGGATTTCCGAAAGCAATCTTACATAAACATCTGAGTCTGATGCATTCATGCAGAGTGGAACAGAATCATCATGGTCAGTTACGTGATGATGTCTTTCTGTGCATTCCGCCGCTTTACCATACAGGTGCTAAGATGCATTGGTTCGGAAGCTTGTTGTCAGGCAGCAAGGCAGTACTGCTTAAGGGTACGAAACCGGAATTCATATTGGATACGGTATCAAAGGAGCATTGTACGATCGTGTGGCTTCTGGTTCCGTGGGCACAGGATATATTAGAGGCCATTGAAAGCGGTCAGGTGAAATTAGAGGATTATGAATTGTCACAGTGGAGATTGATGCATATTGGAGCGCAGCCGGTTCCGCCGAGTCTGATCAAGAAATGGCTGCAGTATTTCCCGAATCATCAGTATGATACGAATTATGGACTGAGCGAGTCCATCGGACCGGGCTGTGTACACCTTGGAGTAGAGAATATCCACAAGGTAGGTACGATAGGCAAGGCCGGTTATGGCTGGGAGGTCAAGATTGTAGATGAGAAACGCCAGACGGTTCAGCCGGGTGAAGTGGGTGAACTGGCAGTCAAGGGCCCGGGTGTCATGACGTGTTACTATCATGATAAAAAGGCGACAGACGAGGTTTTGGCCGATGGATGGCTTTATACAGGTGATATGGCGAGAGAGGATGAGGATGGATTTATCCTGCTCGTAGACCGGAAGAAAGATGTCATTATCAGTGGTGGTGAGAACATCTATCCGGTGCAGATAGAAGATTTCATCCGTACCAATGATGCAGTTCATGATGTAGCAGTCATTGGATTGCCGGATAAGCGGCTTGGCGAGATCAGTGCGGCAATCATTGAGACCAAGGCAGGATATATTATGACGGAAGAAAGAATGGAAGAATTCTGTAAGCAGCTGCCCAGATATAAGAGACCTCATAAATACATTTTTGCGGATATTCCGAGAAATCCAACAGGCAAGATTGAGAAGCCGAAACTGCGTGAGCTTTATGGAGGAAAAGGGTTGATTGAGGCGCAGAATAGAGGGTAAGGTGTGGGCTGTGAACGTTCGAGCATATGGAATAGGCATAGGTTGTCTCGACGCGTCGTCCTCTTCAGCCATATGCAAAAAAGATGGAAGGTGAGCTTCCATCTTTTTTATGTCTTCAGACTCCTTTGGCTTGACCTCGACAACCTATGCCTATTCCATATGCTTGAACGCAATCCACGGGTTTGGGGGTATGAGATGAGACAGTGATGGGAGGGGGTGGGTGTGGTGAAGAGAGATTATGGAAAGTTAATTGGTTAGAAAAGCAATTGACAAGTAGGGGTAATTATAGTACGCTTAGGGATAGATAGTTTAGTCACTGAACTAAGTAGACGATGAGTCTGTAAAAGGAGGAAGTTGTATGTTGTATATAGGTGTGGATTTGGGAACGTCGGCGGTGAAGTTGTTGCTGATGAATGAACGTGGCGGCATTCAGAAGATCGTGTCTAAGGAGTATCCACTGGAATTTCCGCAAGCAGGGTGGTCACAGCAGAAACCGGAGGACTGGTGGGAGCAGACGATGAGCGGACTTGCTGAGTTGACGAGTGAGTGTGATAAGTCTCAGATTGCAGGCATCAGTTTTGGTGGGCAGATGCATGGTCTGGTAGTGCTGGATCAGGATGACAATGTCATCAGACCGGCGATTTTGTGGAATGACGGAAGAACCGGTAAGGAGACAGAGTATTTAAATAATGTCATTGGCAAGAAGAAATTGTCGGAGTATACGGCGAACATTGCATTTGCAGGCTTTACGGCACCTAAAATTCTATGGATGAAGGAGAATGAGCCGGAGAATTTTAAGAAGATTGCAAAGATTATGCTTCCGAAGGATTATATTGCATATAAATTGTCAGGAGTACATTGTACGGATGTTTCGGATGCATCGGGTATGCTGCTCTTTGATGTTAAGAATAAATGTTGGTCTAAGGAAATGATGGCAATCTGTGGTGTGAAAGAGGAACAGATGGCTAAGATTTTTGAGAGCTATGAGGTGGTCGGCAATATCCTTCCTGAGATTGCATCGGAGCTTGGATTTACAACAGATGTCAAGATTGTGGCAGGCGCAGGAGATAATGCGGCAGCTGCGGTTGGAACAGGTACGGTTGGTGACGGAATGTGCAATATTTCGCTTGGAACGAGTGGAACAATTTTCATTTCAAGCAAGAATTTTTGCGTGGATGATAATAATGCACTGCATGCATTTGCGCATGCGGATGGCAGTTATCATTTGATGGGATGTATGTTAAGTGCCGCTTCCTGTAATAAATGGTGGATGGAAGATATTATTGGAACGAAGGAATATGGTAAGGAACAGGAAGGTATCAAGAAGCTCGGTGAGAACAATGTATTTTTCCTGCCTTATTTGATGGGGGAGCGTTCTCCTCATAATAATCCGGATGCAAGAGCAATGTTTATCGGCATGTCCATGGATACGACAAGAGAAGATATGACACAGGCGGTTCTTGAGGGTGTGGCATTTGGAATTAGAGATTCTTTCGAGGTGGCAAAGTCGCTTGGAATTAGGATTGAGAAGACTAAGATATGTGGTGGTGGAGCTAAGAGTCTGCTTTGGAAGAAGATTATGGCAAATGTTCTTGGTATCAAAGTAGAAGTGATTGAGTCAGAAGAAGGCCCGGGATATGGTGGAGCGATGCTGGCAGCAGTGGCATGCGGTGAATATGCAAGTGTAGAGGAAGCAGCAGAGAAGTTGGTGAAGGTAGTCGGCACAGTAGAGCCGGAACCGGAACTGGTTGCGAAGTATGAACAGAAATATCAGCAGTTCAAGAAGATATATCCTACGGTGAAATGTCTTTACTAAATTTTTAGCGATAAAAAAACAAGACAGGCGCAATGATGGTAGCATATCATGATGCGCTTGTCTTTTTTTTATGAGATATAACAGTATTTTTTGATGTTTATATATATGCACAGGAGGGCATCAATGACGACTTAGATCCAACGAGCTGATGCCGAAGAAATTTTTTATGCAGATACAGACGCCTCCCATCAATATGGAAGAATCCTGCATACCGGAAGATACCAGTGTACAGTGTTTGTTCATACGATTCTTGAGGGAGGATGTGATTTCGGGGATGATGTAGGGCAGGTTCATGGTAAAAGAACTGTTGATGACAATCATCTCCGGATTAAATATGTTTAGCAGGTTATTGATGCCGACGGACATATATTTGACAAACTGATCCAGCATTTCGAGTGCATCGAGATCCTTATCAATATATTTTGCAATGAAAGTATCGATATCGACAGAATTAAGTCCCTTCATGGCGGCGAAATCACGCAATATTGCCCGTTCAGAGACATACTGTTCCAGACAGCCTTCATTTCCGCACGGACAGGGACGACCATTTGCGACAACGATAGAATGACCGAATTCACCGGCATTTCCGTTAAAGCCGGTATATAGTTTGTCTTCAATGATGACACCGATACCGATACCGGAATGGACACTGATACCGATCATATTGGCAAGGTTATGGCAGAAGATTTTTTCGCTGATGATGGAAAGGTTGGCCTCATTTTCAAGAAGAACGGGTACATGAAACTGTTCAGACAGTTCCTTTGCGAAAGGAAGTCCTTCATAGGCATAATAGGGTGTAAAGGTTGCTTCGTTCTTGTCTACAACGCCATGGATTGCAATGCTGATTCCGACAACGCCAAAGGGAGATTCAGGGAGTGTATCCATGGATTCTTTGATGATGTCTTTCAAACCTGCGATAATATTTTTGCAGGAATAATGATTCGGATATTGCTTTAGGCTGCAGTGATTTGCTTTTAAATCGGAGCATAGAATGTATATGGTATCAACGCCCAAATCTATTGAGATGACATGACCGCTCTCTTCGCAGAGACTGATCAGGATAGGCTTACGACCCAGTGAGGTATCATCGCTGCCGATTTCCTGAACCAGCTTCTGTTCGATCAGACTGCTGACAATAGCAGATATCGTAGCCTTGGTGAGTCCGAGCCTGGTTGCGATAGAGGCGCGTGATATGGGTCCGTGATTGATGATTGTTTCCAATACGAGATGGATATTGATATCTCGTATCAGTTCCTTGCTTCCTGTGATCATATAGGATTCTCCTGTTTTATGTGGTTCTGTATGGTGATTTCTGAGGTGGATATGAATCGCTACTATTATAATACAATTAGTTTAATAAGTAAACTAATCATATAGAAATTTGTGAAAACAACTTGACCAATGTGCATACAAGTGGTATCTTATACTTACATTAGTTTAATGAATAAACAAATTGCCGCGCGGCAAGGATGGAAGGAGTTGTAGCAGATGCAGATTCAGAAAGTAACAGACCCATCTTTTCGAAAATATGGGAGGGTAATCAAGGGAATCGATTTTGGCAATATCATTCAGAAAATGAGTGACACACCATTGCCGGATGATGTTGTATATGTAGCAAGCGTTGCAGAACTGGAGGCGTGTCCGGAGGCGGCGGCAATCGCAGAAAGCCTGTATGGAGGGATGCCTATCCAGATCGGATACTGCAACGGCAGTAATCACTTGCTGAATGCGGTGGAATATCACAGAGATTCTGAAATCAATGTGGCGGTTACAGATGCGATTATGCTTTGGGGATCCGAGCAGGATGTGACGGATAACGGAACATATGATACTTCAAAGATAGAGGCATTTTTAATCCCTGCGGGTACGGCGGTAGAATGTTATGCGACTACATTACACTATGCACCGTGCAATCATGGAGACAGCAAGTTCAAGGTTGTAGTAGTGCTTCCGAAGGGAACAAATACGGATATTGAGAAGGCAGAAGACAGAACACCGGAAGATAAGCTGCTCTTTGCAAGAAACAAATGGCTCATTGCTCATCCGGATGCCAAGATCGACGGAGCATTTAACGGACTGATCGGCGAGAATGTGCGCGTATAAGCAGAGCTGTATGAAGTGATTCAGGACGTTTCTGCTTGCAGAAAATGGCATGAAGTGCTTTATATGGGGAGCGACGCGACCGAGAGACCGAAGGTCTTGAGGTGCTCTGCTTAATATATATCTATGAATATCAATCACATAGACTTATCAAAATTAGGAGGAAAACAAAATGAATAATTTACCCAAAGTAAAAATCGGCATTGTAGCAGTCAGCAGAGACTGCTTCCCGGAAGAATTGTCAGTCAACAGAAGAAAGGCTCTTGTAGCTGCTTACAAGGCGAAATATGATGCTGCAGATATCTATGAGTGCCCTGTTTGTATCGTAGAGAGCGAAATTCATATGATGCAAGCGCTTGAAGATGTTAAGAAGGCAGGATGTAATGCAATTTGTGTATATCTCGGAAACTTTGGTCCTGAGATTTCAGAGACTTTGCTTGCAAAGCATTTTGACGGACCGTCAATGTTTATTGCAGCAGCTGAGGAGTCACAGAATTCTTTGATGGACGGACGTGGAGACGCTTACTGTGGTATGCTGAATGCAAGCTACAACTTAAAGCTTCGTAACATTAAGGCATATATTCCCGAGTATCCTGTAGGAACAGCGGATGAATGTGCTGATATGATCAATGAGTTCGTTCCGATTGCACGTGCGATTGTCGGACTTTCAGATCTGAAGATTATCAGTTTTGGCCCAAGACCGCTCAATTTCCTGGCATGTAATGCACCAATTAAGCAGTTATATAACTTGGGTGTTGAGATTGAAGAAAATTCAGAGCTTGATCTTTTCGAAGCATTTAACAAGCATGCAAATGACGAGCGCATTCCTGCTAAGATCAAGGAAATGGAGGAGGAACTCGGAACAGGTAACATGAAGCCGGAAGTATTGCCTAAGCTTGCACAGTATGAACTGACACTTCTTGATTGGGTTGAGGCTCACAAAGGCTACAGAAAATATGTTGCAATTGCCGGTAAGTGCTGGCCTGCATTCCAGACACAGTTCGGATTTGTTCCCTGCTATGTTAACAGCCGTCTGACAGGTATGGGAATCCCTGTATCTTGTGAAGTAGATATCTACGGCTGCTTATCAGAGTTCATCGGTACAGCTGTCAGTGATGATGTTGTTACATTGCTTGATATTAACAATTCCGTTCCGGCAGATATGTACAAAGAGTCAATCGAAGGAAAATATAATTACACACATAAAGATACATTTATGGGCTTCCATTGTGGAAATACATGCTCCAAGAAACTTGCGGCATGCAGCATGAAATATCAGAAGATTATGGCAAGAAATCTTCCGATTGAGGTTACCAACGGAACGCTCGAGGGAGATATCGCACCCGGAGATATCACATTCTTCAGACTGCAGAGTACAGCAGATACAAAGCTTCGCGGATACATCGCTCATGGCGAGGTACTTCCTGTAGCAACCAGATCCTTTGGCGGTATCGGTGTATTTGCAATTCCTGAGATGGGACGTTTCTATCGTCACGTATTGATCGAGGGCAACTATCCTCATCATGGTGCTGTTGCATTTGGACACTACGGAAAGGCTCTTTACGAAGTATTCAAGTACATCGGCGTAGAATTGGATGAAATCGGTTATAACCAGCCGAAGGACATGAAATATAAGTCAGAGAATCCGTTCTGCTAATTTCAGAAGAAATGATACATTGCTAATATCATTTTCTCATAATGTGCTCGTGTCTGCCGTTTATAAGACGGAAGGCGCGGGCACTTCCTCTGTATTCCAAAAATGCATTGAAGGAAATTGCAAAACATACTATAATGAATGCAGGCGTAAAAGTCTTAACCTATTAGCAGATAGCGATGCGGAGGCATAAATGTCGGAATACATCCCCTTAAAAGATATCATAAAGCAACTTCCCATTGAGACAGATGACAATCTGTTTATTACCTCTGATGTAAAGCAGCTTCTTTACAGTTGTATAGAGCATAAGGATGAAACAGATCTGAATGTGTTGATTGACAGTATGATTGAAGCTGTCGGTTCGGAAGGAACAATCGTAATTCCTACATTTAATTGGGATTTTTGTAAGGGCAAGGCATTTGATTATTATAAAACTCCCTGCAAGACGGGCTCTCTTGGCAAGTTTGCATTAAAGAGAGAGGACTTTAAGCGTACAAAACATCCGATTTATTCCTTTGCTGTATGGGGAAAGGGTCAGAGAGAACTATGTGCAATGGATAATAAGAGTTCCTTTGGCGCGGATTCACCGTTTACTTATGTCACGAAACATCATTTTAAGAATCTGCTGATTGATAAGGACTGCCAGCATTCTTTTGTATATGTGCATTATGTAGAGGAACAGGTGGGCATTTCCTACCGCTATTTAAAGGATTTTACGGCGGATTATACAGATGAATCAGGAAAAACCTATCCGGCAACCTATTCCATGAATGTGAGAGATCTGGATCTGGATGTACAGATTACAATCTATCCTCTGGAAGAGGATTTTGTAAAGGCCGGTGTATCAAAGAGATACAAAATCAATGACATAGAATATAAGATGATAGATCTTGCGGGAGCTTATCCGATTATTGCGGATGACGTGGCGAATAATCATAGTCGCAAGGTCAGTACCTATATAGGTCAGTAAGACAGGAACATTGTGTATGAGAGGAAGACAGGATATGCAGGGAAAGAGTATGTATGCGCTTGCGGGGGAATTGTTTCCGATATGCCGCAGCATTACGGGAAACGGCGTGCGCAGGACGTTTGATATCTTAAAGAAATATTGTCCTGATATCAAGCTATACGAGATTCCGACCGGAACGCAGGTGTTTGACTGGACGGTTCCTAAGGAGTGGAACATCAGAGGAGGTTATCTCGAAGATGAACAAGGTAGCCGTATTGTAGATTTTGCAGAGAACAATCTGCATATCTTAGGATATTCTGTACCGGTGGATACCGTGATTTCGAGAGAGGAACTGGAGGAGCATATATACACACTGCCCGATCAACCTGAATTGATTCCGTACACGACTTCTTATTATAAGGAGCGATGGGGCTTCTGCATGTCACAGAAACAGAAAGATAAGCTGAAGGCCGGAATTTATCATGCAGTTATAGATGCGGACTTATCCGAGGGTAGCTTAACATACGGAGAACTTTTAATTCCGGGCGAGACAGAACAGGAAATCTTTCTCTCCACTTATATCTGCCATCCGTCTATGGCGAATAATGAGTGTTCGGGACCGGCTTTGACGGTACATCTGGCAGGCTGGATCAAGCAGCTGCCAAAGCGGAAATATACCTACCGCATTATTTTTGTTCCTGAGACCATAGGAGCGATTACCTATCTGAGCCGTAATCTTGAGGCGATGAAGAAAAATATTGTTGCAGGCTTCAATATTACCTGTGTGGGCGATAACAGAACATATTCTCTGGTCAGTTCCAGATATGAGAATACATTGGCAGACCGGGCGTTGAATAATGTTTTAAAGTATCATTATCCGGACTATAAGAAGTATTCTTACCTGAAACGAGGGTCGGATGAGCGTCAGTACCAGTCTCCGGGCGTGGATCTGCCGGTGGTATGTTTCTGTCGTTCCAAATATCATGTATATCCGGAATATCATACATCAGCGGATGACATGACTCTGATTTCGCCGGAGGGCTTTCAGGGCAGTTATGATGCGATGACAAAATGCATCGAGGCGCTTGAATATAATGAATATTATGAAGTAACCTGCTTCTGTGAGCCGCAGCTTGGCAAACGAAATCTGATTCCTACAGTGAGCAGCAAAGACACCTCGCTGGAAAAGGAAGCACAGGATATTAAGAATATCGTGGGCTATGCAGACGGCAGGATTGATCTGTTTGAACTCAGTGATATGATCAAGGTGCCGACAGATGAAATGATACCTCTGATTAGGAGGCTCATGGATGTAGAGCTGCTACGGATAAAAGAATAGATATATATGTTTGAGATTATTATAATGCAAGAGTTATAAAAAATATAAAGAAGGAAATTATGACATGACAAGACAAGAAATTTTTGATGCAGTACAGGAAATATTCAGAGATGTATTTGATGATGAGGAACTCGCAATAGAGGATGGAACAAATGCAAACGATATCGAAGATTGGGACTCGTTTGAGCATATTTCTCTTGTGATAGCAATGGAAGCGGAGTTTTCCATGAAATTTGACATTAAGGAAGTCAACAAGCTTGAAAATGTCGGTCAGATGATAGATTTGATTAAGAGAAAGATGGACGAGTAACAATATATAAGTGAAGTATATGGAGGCCGGTATGAATCGATACACATATGACGAAATTGAAGTGGGGCAGAAGGAAAGCTTTACGGTTACGGTGACAGCCGAGGATCAGGCGGCATTCTGCAAAATCACAGGAGATACCAATCCTTTACATCAGGACGCAGAATATGCTGCATCGAAGGGACATAAGGGATGCGTTGTCTATGGCTTGCTGACTGCATCTTATTATTCAACGCTTGCAGGAGTATACCTACCCGGTGAAAAGAGTCTGGTGCACAGCGTAAAGAGTAAATTTTTAAAGCCGGTATACATTGGCGACACATTATTAATAGAAGGAACAGTGTCGGAGAAGAACGATACCTTTCAAATGATTATTGTTAAGGCAGTGATTCAGAATCAGGACGGAATCAAGGTATCGAAGGCAGAACTGCAGATTGGTCTCATCTGAAAGGAGATGCAGGGATGGAGAGTATTGAACAGTTACAGGAATGGATTGACAGCAGCAATAACATTGTGTTTTTTGGAGGAGCGGGTGTGTCTACGGAAAGCGGAATTCCGGATTTTCGGAGCGTAGACGGTCTTTATCATCAGAAATATGATTATCCGCCCGAAACGATACTCAGTCATACGTTTTATGTGCACAAGACAGCAGAATTCTATAAGTTCTACAGGGATAAGCTGTTGAGTGAAGGGGCAGAGCCGAATGCAGCACATCTCAAATTGGCAGAGCTTGAGCGAATCGGAAAGTTGAAAGCTGTCGTGACACAGAACATTGACGGACTGCATCAGCTGGCCGGAAGTCAAAAAGTATTGGAGTTACATGGTTCGGTGCTCCGCAATTATTGCCAGAAATGCGGTAAATTTTATGACATGTCCTATATCAAGGAAACTGTAGGCGTACCGGAATGTGAATGTGGCGGAGGCATCAAGCCGGATGTTGTGCTTTACGAAGAGGGTCTGGATCAGAACATCATGCAGGAATCCGTCAACTGTATCAGAAATGCAGACATGCTGATTATCGGAGGAACCTCGCTTGCGGTATATCCCGCAGCAGGACTTATAGACTATTACCGCGGAAACCGCCTCGTACTCATCAACCGCGACACCACCCCCATGGACAACCGTGCCAACTTGGTGATACATGGGAAAATAGGAGAGATATTGGGCCAGATTGTGGTGGAATGAATGCCCGAATGGGCATAAAGGACTTGCGAAGCAAGTACTAAATAGGAGAGATATTGGGCCAGATCGTGGTGGAATGAATAAAGGGGAAGTTTTTTATGGAGTATAAGGTTGGGAATATCGTCAAACTGAAGAAGAAGCACCCCTGTGGCAGTTTTGAGTGGGAAATTCTCAGGGTCGGAGCTGACTTTCGACTAAAATGTATGAAGTGTGAACATCAAGTAATGGTTCCACGTAAGTTAGTGGAAAAAAACACGAGGGAAATTCGAGAAAACTCTTGAAATATCAAGGGATTTATGGTATCATAAGTCCTCGTGATATATTTTAACCACGCTCGTACCATGCGTATGAGCACACATTCCTTGCTCCTTTGAAAAAAGGGGCCAGAGACCATAAGGAGGTAACCAGCATGAACAAATACGAATTAGCCGTTGTTCTTAATGCAAAAATCGAAGATGAGGAAAGAGCTGCCGCACTTGAGAAGGTAAAGAACTACATTACCCGTTTTGGCGGTACAATAACCAATGTCGATGAATGGGGTAAGAAGAGACTTGCTTACGAGATTCAGAAGATGAAAGAGGGTTATTATTACTTTATCCAATTCGATGCGGAGTCAACTGCTCCTGCAGAGATTGAGAATCGAGTTCGCATTATGGAGAATGTCATCAGATATTTATGCGTTAAGCAAGAGGCATAACAGAAAGTGAGAGAATGGCATGAATAAAGTAATCTTAATGGGAAGATTGACAAGAGACCCCGAGGTCAGATATTCGGGCGGAGATAATCAGACAGCAGTTGCCAGATATTCGTTGGCAGTAGACAGAAGGTTCAAGAGAGACGGAGATGAGCAGACAGCAGATTTTATCAACTGTGTCGTATTCGGCAGAGGTGCAGAGTTTGCAGAGAAGTATCTCAGAAAAGGAACCAAGATTGCTGTGACCGGCCGCATTCAGACGGGGAGTTACACAAATAAGGACGGTGTTAAGGTCTACACAACAGATGTTGTAGTAGAGGAACAGGAATTTGCTGAGAGTAAAGCCGCTTCCGGTAACAATGAAGGCGGATATGTTCCGGCACAGCGACCTGAGCCGATTGCACCGGCAGGAGACGGATTCATGAATATTCCGGACGGAATAGATGAGGAGCTCCCTTTTAATTAACCAAAAGAGCCGGCAGCAATGACCGGTATATTCTAAACAGGAGGTAGTAAAATGGCATATAACAAACCGTCAGGTGACAGACCTGATTACGCAAATAAGAAACGCGGCGGCGGTATGCGCAGAAGAAAGAAAGTATGCGTATTCTGCGGCAAGGATAACACGATCGACTACAAGGATGTCAATAAGTTGAAGAGATACGTGTCTGAGAGAGGCAAGATCCTCCCCAGAAGAATTACAGGAAACTGTGCAAAGCATCAAAGAGCTCTTACAGTAGCAATCAAGAGAGCAAGACATATCGCTTTAATGCCTTATGTTATGGACTAATCAACCGAATATGGAACGCCGGATCATCTGAAAAGGTGAAAAGGCGTTTTATAAAACAATATTTTGATACAATTTAGTTGCATTTTAACGAATTATGTATTAGAATTAGTTTACACCTACATATTAAGGAGGGATTCTAATGAAGAATTTAACAAAGAAAATTGTAATTGGTGTTATGGGAGTAGCTCTTGGTTTTGCTGTAGCAACAGCAGTACCGACAGATGCTTTCGCAATTACCGAAGCTGAAGTAAAGGCATCACAGGCAGAGGCAGAGGCAAAAGTTAAGGCTCTCGCAGCAGAGCAGGAAGCAGCAAGACAGGAACTGTACAAAGCAAATCTTGCAGCGTTCAACGCATCACAGGCAGCTGTTAAAGAGCAGGCAGCTCAGGCAGAAGCAGCAAGACAGGCAACATATCAGTCAAATCTTGCAGCATTCAATGCGTCACAGGCAGCAGTAAAGGTACAGGCAGCAGAGCAGGAAGCAGCAAGAGTTGCATTATATCAGTCAAACCTTGCAGCATTCAATGCATCACAGTCAGCAGTAAGAGCTAAGGCAGCCGAGGCAGAGGCAGCAAGACAGGCATTATATCAGTCAAACCTTGCAGCATTTAATGCATCACAGGCAGCAGTAAGAGCTGAAGCAGCAAAGCAGGAAGCAGCAAGACAGGCATTATATCAGTCAAACCTTGCAAAACTTCAGGCTGATGAAGCAGCAAGAGCAGCACTGTTCCAGTCAAACCTTGCAGCCTTCAACGCATCAC
>CAZWXS010000023.1:33550-37475 GCA_964638005.1 uncultured Lachnospiraceae bacterium | reverse complement strand
ATTCATCGTAAGCAAATCAACAATCTGAAAACGTTGATACAGATGTTGAAAAAGAAGAGGAGAATGAAAAATGAAAAACCAAGTAAGAAAAATAGTAACGTTAATGACAGCGGCAGCTATGACAGTAGGAATGTTAGCAGGCTGCGGACAGAGTGCAGCTGAGACGGCAGCACCGGCAGAAGCGGTTGAGACAGCAGAGGCACCAACAGAGGAAATCGCAGAGACGGAGGTTCCGGCTGCGGAGGAAGCACCTTCAAGTCTTTCGGGAAGCATTACACTTGCAGGCTCTACATCAATGGAGAAATTTTCAAATGCATTGGCAGAAGCATTTATGCAAGCGAATCCGGGTGTGACAGTATCAGCAGAGTTTATCGGATCCAGTGCGGGAATCGAAGCATTACTTGCGGGCAGTGCAGACATCGGAAATGCATCACGTGCTCTGAAGGAAAGTGAAAAGGAAAGCGGTGCTGTAGAGAATGTTGTGGCAATCGACGGAATTGCAGTTGTAGTTGATCCGGCTAATACAGTAGCAGACCTGACGAAGGAGAATCTGATCGACATTTATACAGGTAAGGTGACAAACTGGAGTGACCTCGGCGGTGAGAATATGCCTATCGTAGTAGTCGGCAGAGAGTCAGGTTCAGGCACAAGAGGTGCATTTGAGGAATTGCTTGAGATCGAGGATATGTGTGTATATGCAAACGAATTGGACAGTACAGGTGCTGTTATGGCTAAGGTCGCTTCAACGCCGGGTGCAGTCGGATATGTATCACTGGATGTCATCGATGACACTGTCATTGCAGTATCTTTAGAGGGTGTGACAGCGACAGCAGAGAATATCAAGGCAGGCGAGTACTTCCTCTCAAGACCGTTTGTAATGGCTACGCAAGGGGAAATCGCAGAGCAGAGTGAGAACGTACAGGCGCTGTTTGGATATTTGACATCGGATGAAGGAAAGAAGTTGATTGAATCGGTTGGTTTGATTACGGTTGAATAAAAATGGAGTAGACTAACGGACGCCCTGCATGCAATATATTGTGCTTCGCGCCCACCACCCCAACGACGCCCTGCTCAGCACAATATATTGCATGCAGGGCTGTTGGTCTAGGGGGATGATTTATAAAAGATATGAAGAGTTAGGGAATCAAATTACGGATATGAGTGGATATGAGGAAGTTGTGTTGAGTTTGTTGAGGCGATAGGAGTTTGGGATGATGGGTAGGAAGAGTTCGATTATTAGTAGTTATAGGAATAAGACGATGGTGGAGACGGTGGCGCAGGGGGTATTTACGGTTTGTGCTTTTGCGGCGGTGCTGGCTGTGGCGTCTATTACGGTTTATATGATCATTAGTGGGACTCCGGCGTTTATGAAGGTTGGAATTGGGGAAATATTGTTTGGGACTGTTTGGAAGCCGTCGGCGGCGGATCCGTCGTTTGGAATCTTGTATGTTATCCTGACATCGATTGTGGGAACTTTGCTGGCGATTATGATTGGGGTGCCGATTGGGGTGTGTACGGCGATTTTCCTGGCTGAGACAGCACCTAGGAGATTGGCAGCGGTTGTGAAGCCTGCAGTGGAATTGTTGGCGGGGATTCCGTCAGTAATCTATGGACTGTTAGGGATTTTGATCTTGAATCCGTTGATGTATAAATTGGAACTGGTTATTTTTAAGGATTCTGCAACGCATCAGTTTACGGGTGGGGCGAATCTGATTTCGGCAGTGCTGGTGCTTGCGGTGATGATCCTTCCGACGGTGATCAATGTCAGTGAATCGGCGATCAAGGCAGTGCCGGGACATTTGAAGAGTGCATCGCTTGCTGTGGGAGCTTCTAAGATGCAGACAATCTTTAAGGTGATCCTTCCGGCGGCGAAGTCCGGTATTGTAACAGCGATCGTGCTGGGTGTCGGACGTGCAATCGGAGAGGCTATGGCAATCAGTCTGGTGTCCGGAAGTTCTGTGAATCTACCTCTTCCGTTCAATTCAGTCAGATTTTTGACGACAGCGATTGTAAGTGAGATGGGATATGCAACGGATACTCATAGAGAGGTATTGTTTACGATTGGTCTGGTACTGTTTGTGTTTATCATGCTGATCAATATGACTTTAACGAAGATACTGAAGCATAGCAATGTGGAGGAATAGGGCGGATGGAATATAGCATCATTGTAAAAAAGAAAAAAACCAAGCCGATGGATGCGGCATTGTCAGGAATGATCAATCTGAGTGCAGTGATTTCGATTTTGCTGTTGATCGGGATTGTCGGATATGTATTTTACAGAGGCATCGGAGTGATAGACTGGGCATTTCTGACGAGCGTTCCGAGTACGATTGACGGAACATTCGGAATTGCCGGAAATATTGTGAATACGCTTTATATGATTTTTCTGACATTGCTCATAGCGACTCCGTTGGGAATTGGTGCGGCGATTTATTTAAATGAGTATGCAAGACCGGGTAAGTTGGTTAGCCTGATTGAGTTTACAACAGAAACATTGTCAGGAATTCCGTCTATTATATTTGGCCTGTTCGGTATGATTTTCTTCGGAACAACACTGGGATTTGGATATTCCATTCTGACCGGTGCGTTGACATTGACCTTGATGGTACTTCCGCTGATTACGAGAAATACACAAGAAGCCTTGAAGACAGTACCGGATACATACCGGAGCGGAGCACTTGGGATTGGGGCAACAAAGTGGTATATGATACGAACTGTCATGCTGCCATCGGCAATGCCGGGTATCGTAACGGGTATTATCCTCGCAATCGGCAGAATCGTAGGAGAGTCAGCAGCACTTCTGTTTACGGCAGGAAGCGGATATCTGCTGCCACAGACAGGAAAGGCGCTGCTTGGGAAAATCATGCAGCCGGGCGGAACACTTACGATACAGCTATACCTGAGCATGTCCAAGGCACAGTATGATGCAGCATTCGGAATCGCATTCGTGCTGCTGGTCATAGTACTGGTCATCAACCTGTTGACCAAGTATTTGATCGGAAAACTGGATGTCAGCAGGCATTGAGATATAGAACACGTAATGTAACATAACATGTAAAAGGATGAAAACTATGCAGGAAAGTAAAATCATTACTGACAAATTGAATCTGTATTATGGAAGCAACCATGCGTTGAAAGATGTGAGTATGCAGATTGCCACTAATAAGATTACGGCATTTGTGGGGCCGAGCGGATGTGGAAAATCCACATTTTTGAAAACGTTGAACCGCATGAATGATCTGGTGGACGGCGTCAAGATTACAGGAATTGTGACATTGGACGGTGAAAATGTATATGATCCGAAGGTGGACACGACGCTGCTTCGCAAAAAGATCGGAATGGTTTTCCAACAGCCGAATCCGTTTCCGATGAGCATATATGACAATGTTGCTTACGGCCCGCGGATACATGGAATCAAGAACAAGAAGGAATTGGATCAGATTGTGGAAGAGAGTCTGCAGGGCGCAGCCATCTTTGATGAGGTCAAGGACAGGATGAAGAAATCCGCACTGGGATTGTCGGGCGGACAGCAGCAGAGGCTCTGCATTGCGAGGGCACTGGCGGTGAAGCCTGAGGTACTGCTGATGGATGAGCCGACTTCCGCCTTGGATCCAATCTCAACCTTAAAGATCGAAGATCTGATGCAGGAGCTCAGAGAGAAGTATACAGTTGCCATCGTAACACATAACATGCAGCAGGCAGCACGTGTTTCAGACTATACGGCGTTCTTTCTGCTTGGAGAGGTCGTGGAGCTGGATGACACGGAAGTGATCTTCTCACGGCCGAGAGACAAGCGAACCGAGGACTATATTACAGGCCGATTCGGATAATCGGCCTACGGCGGCAGCCCAGATGTGGAAGTCCTTGAGGCACCGCCAGAGTGTATGTTATAATCAGGGGAGAGCTCTCTTTGCGAAGCAATGAG
>CAZWXS010000023.1:0-33450 GCA_964638005.1 uncultured Lachnospiraceae bacterium | reverse complement strand
TATAATCAGGGGAGAGCTCTCTTTGCGAAGCAATGAGCAAGTTCGGGGTTTCCCAAAGGGAACCTACCCCGAACAAGGATACCCCTGATAAGTATAATCAGGAGGATAAATCATGACTGCAAGAATGAATTTTGAGTTGGAATTAGAACAGCTGCATAATCGCCTGGCTGAGATGGGCGAGCATGTGGAACATACGATAGATCAAGTATTTTGTGCGCTGGAGAATGAAGACACAGAACTGATCAGGACGATTATGAATGGGGATCGGATTGTCAATGATATGGAACGGGAGATTGAAGCCAAGTGTCTTTCTTTGATTACCAGACAACAGCCCGTTGCAGGAGATCTGCGTATGGTGTCTGCAGCATTGAAGGTGGTTACGGATATTGAACGGATTGGTGATCATGCGGCTGATATTGCGGAGTTGGCTGATCGGAATCAGGGACGTTCCATCTACCGAATCTCGAGTCCTATGCCGGAACTGATCCGAGCATCCAAAGACATGGTGCATTGGGCAGTGGATGCATTTATACAAAATGACAGCAAGGCGGCTGCACAGATTATTAAAATGGATGATGTTGTAGATGACCTTTTTAATCAGGTGAAGGATGAAGTGGTTATGATGCTTCGTGCCGACAGCGGGCAGGCAACGAAACATGTGGAAAAGGTAGATCCGGATTGTATCGTGGATGTGCTGATGATTGCGAAATATCTTGAAAAGATCGGTGATCATGCGGTTAATATATGTGAGTGGGCAATGTTCCGCGAAACAGGTGCGATTGATTCGGTGCGTTTGCTGTAGTTTTTGCAACACATTGCAGAGCAGCAGCTTGACAGGGAAGTTGCATGATAGAGACGTTAGTAGAGGAGAAGCATATGGCGAAGATTTTTGTAATTGAAGATGATGAGAATATCCGTAATTTGATTAAGATGGCATTGGAGGGCAACGGCTATGAGGTAGATGCCTTTGAAAATGCAGAGGATGCGCTTGCTGTCATTGAGGCAGTCAGGCCGGCTCTGGCTATCTGCGATCTGATGCTGCCGGGGATTGACGGACTGGAAGCCATCAGAAAGATTCGTCGGATGCCGGAGATCAAGGATATGCTTTTACTGATTCTTACGGCAAAGGATCGGGAATATGACAAGGTCACAGGATTGGACTGCGGTGCAGATGACTATATGACCAAGCCGTTTGGAATCATGGAACTGTCGGCAAGAATCCGCTCGTTGTTACGCCGGATGCCAAAACAGGAAGAAAATCCGCGTCAATTATGTGTGAACGGCCTACAGATTGATACAGGGGCAAGAGAGGTTCTGGCAGGCGGACGTAACATTGAATTGACCTATCGGGAGTTTGAACTGTTGATGTACCTGTATCAGAACAGCCAACGTGTCGTAAGCCGTGACGAACTGCTGGACAGACTGTGGGGATATGATTGCGATGTGGAGACCAGAACAGTGGACATCCATGTGGGTACGCTACGCAAGAAGCTGGGTGATGAGGGCGCAGAGAGCATCAAGACGGTTCGAAATGTGGGCTACCGGTTTGTTTCTTATGACAAATAGGATTATGGTAAATAGGAACGGATAATATGGAGGAAAGATATGAAACGGGCACTGACACAACGTTTTTTAATTATATTGGCAATTACACTGGCTGTATTCGGAGTGATTTCCTATATCGTGGCTGGAAATCAGCTTTTACATACTACGATAGGAGGTCTGCGTCAGATTGTAGGCGAGATTGATTATGCTTTGGATTATACCGGAGATGTAGAAGCGCAAATTGTTGAAATGAAGAGAACACTGGACTATGCGGCGGGAAAAGACGGTAATATGGTACGCATCACCGTATTGAAAAATGATGGCAGTGTCATAGCGGATACAGATGCTGCGGATATCAATGCACTTGAGAATCATGGAGCAAGAGAGGAAATCCGACAGGCGTTTTTGTCGGACTTCGGATACTCAACACGATACTCCGATACGCTGGGAGAAAATATGTTGTATGTGGCACAGCTTGCAGGCGGTGGTGATTATGTCATTCGTGTAGCGATTGCATTTCGCGGTATTTCAGATTATATGCGAGTTCTGCTTCCTTCGTTGGCATTGGCGGCATTGTTTCTGTTTGCGCTGGCGATGATAGTATCTGTACACTTCTCGGATACAGTGACGAAGCCTCTTCGAGAGATTGCGGAGGAGATGGTTCATATCAAGAGTGATGAACCGGAGTTTGATTTTAAGACCTATCGATATGAGGAGTTAAATATTATCTCTTATACGACAGACCAACTCATATCTGAAATCAAGGAGAACATGGACAGACTGGAATTTGAAAAGCATGTCAGACAGGAATTCTTTTCAAATGCTTCACATGAACTCAAAACTCCCATTACCTCTGTAAAGGGCTATGCAGAGATTTTACAGAATCATCTGGCAAAGGACACTGCGGCTGAAGAAGATTGTATCCGTCGAATTATCACGGAAGCAGATCATATGACAAGCTTGATCAATGATATTCTGATGATTTCAAAGTTGGAGACGAAGGACTTATCGGTAGATCTTTCCGAGGTCAGAATGGCTCCGCTGCTTTCCGAAGTTGTGGAAAGCCTTGAACCGATTGCAAAAGGGCAGGAGGTCAGTATACATACGGATTGTCAGCCGATTGTGCTGGAAGAATCTGCAAACCAGATGGAGGAACTTCTGACGAATCTGATGACGAACGCAATCAAGTATAATCATCAGGGTGGAGATGTGTGGGTCAATATCAGTCGGGAAAATGATACGATGGTCATCGTTGTGAAGGATAACGGAATCGGTATTTCAAAAGAAAATCAAGAGCATGTATTTGAAAGGTTCTACCGTGTGGACAAAGGGCGTGACAAGAAAGCAGGCGGAACCGGACTGGGCCTGTCGATTGTCAAGCATATTGTCGGATACCGTGACGGAACGATTGAACTTGACAGTGAACCGGGAGAGGGCTCTGTGTTTACCATCCGGATTCCGATTCGGGTAAAGAATTAAATAGCTTGCTTGTGTCAGGAGAGCATTGATATAAACCAGCCGTTCCGTAGAGTGGAACGGCTGGTTCGCTTTATGGAATACACCGGTTGTAAGTGCAAGTTGACTAAAATATAATGGTAATTGCAAACGTAAATATACAATGTATACAAGAAGGAGGCAGTAACATGTTAAAAGCAAATGTTGGACAGAGTGTTTTATCAGATGCGAAAGCAGCGGGAAAAGAAGCGGCAGCAATTGCAAAGAAGGGTCTTGATCACGTAAAGATGGCCTTTGTATATGGCAGCTGTACATATGATGTGCCGGCTATGATGAGTGGAGTAACTGAGGAGCTGGATGGGGCAGCTGTACTTGGCAATACTTCCTTTACGGGTGTTATCACACCGGCAGGATATATCGCATCTGATGACGGATTTGTTGGGGTTATGGCACTTTCGGATGCAGATATGGCTGTTGGAGTAGCCGCAATGGAAAGAAGCAGCGAGGATCCATATATTACGGGTCGAAAATTGGCAAAGGAAGCAATGAAAAAAGCAGGTAAGGATTGTGCGCCGGCGTTTTTCTATATGGCGGCTTCACCGGCTGAAGAAGAATTCTACTTAAAGGGAATCAGTTCTATCATTGGCAGAGTTCCTTTTTTCGGAGGCAGTGCGGCAGACAATTCCATCGCAGGAGAATGGAAACTTTATGATGCAGATAATGTATTTGCAGATGGTGTGATTGTGGCATTCTTCTATACAACAGCCAAAATCGAGAATCTGTTTACGGGAGCTTATCGTGAGACAGATGATTTCGGTGTAATCACCAAGGTCAACGGAAACCGTACGCTCGCAGAAATTGATGGAGTTCCTGCTACAGAGAAATATGCACAGTGGCGTGGCTTATCAAAGGATGCAGTCACAGGAGGCAATCTACTTGTTACGACGATTACTTCACCGCTTGGTGTGAAAGACAGACTTGGCGACTTGATTGCAATCAGACATCCGATGAACGGAAATGATGACGGTTCCATGGCAATCGGAAATAATTTATCCGAGAAGACCTGTGTCATTCGTATGGAAGCAAGTGTTGACGAGCTGATTGCGGCGGCGGGCAATACCGTAAAGGAACTGCTGCATAAGACAGACAAGAAACCGGCAGCCTTGCATCTGGTACACTGCGGCGGTCGTCGTGCAGGAATCGGTGACAGAATCAATGAGGTGGTTGACGGAATACAGGCAGCAGCCGGAGACATTCCTTTCATCGTGGAATTTACTTTTGGTGAGTATGGTTTTACCAGCGACAACAATAATACCTGTGGTGGTCTGATGCTGTCGTATACGGCGTTCTGTGACTGAGAATGTTAAAAAGCACAGAGATGAAACAGTGCGAAGAAAAAAGCAGATTTGCGATATAGTCGGAAAGAATAATAAATAGTAGGAGGATTCAGATATGAAAATGTTGATAAACGGAAAGTCCGTAGATGCATCAGACGGGAAAAAGCTTGATGTGTTGAATCCGGCAACCGGCAAGGTGATTGATACGGTTCCGGAGGCAACAAAAGAGGATTTGGAAAATGCAGTTGCAGCAGCAAAAGCAGCACAGAAAATATGGGCGAAGGTTCCTGTATACCAGCGAGTTGAAATCATGATGAAATTTGTGGAACTGGTGGATCAGAACAAAGAGGAGCTTGCAAGAACCTTATCGGATGAGACAGGAAAGCCAATCAAAGAAGCAAGAGCGGAAATCGGCAACATTCCGATTGCCTTCAAAGCATTTTCCGAAAAGGCAAAGCATTTGTACGGAGAAGTGGTTCCTGCAGGTTTGGAGGCAGGGCAGGACAATACCATACTGATCACACAGCGTGAGCCGATCGGTGTAGTGGTATGTGTTATTCCTTTTAATTTTCCGTGCGATCTGTATGATCAGAAGGTGGCACCGGCGTTGCTGGCAGGAAATGCAGCAATTGTAAAACCGTCAACGGACAATCCACTTACGTTATGTAAACTAACGGGACTGATGAATCAAGCAGGCGTAACTCCGGGAGCAATTGAGATTTTGACCGGAAGAGGTTCTGTCATCGGAACACCGCTTTGTGCACATCCGGATGTACATCTTGTAACACTGACGGGTTCGACCGAGGTTGGAATTACAACTGCAAAGGCGGTTGCGGATAATTTGACACATACAGCATTGGAACTTGGCGGAAATGATGCATTTATTGTTTTGGATGATGCAGATGTCGATCTTGCAACGGATGAACTGTTATGGGGCAGAATGTATAATACAGGACAGGTTTGCTGTGCATCAAAGAGATTTCTTGTACATAAGAGCCGTGTGGAAGAATTTACAACAAAGGCTGTTTCTAAGATTAGTGCAATTAAATATGGGATGCCTTCTGATGAGGATTCTGACCTTGGCTGCCTGATCAGCGAAAAAGCAGCAATCGGTGTTGAAGAACAAGTGAATCTGACAGTAAAGCAGGGTGGTACGATTGTACTTGGCGGTAAGAGAAACGGTGCATTTTATGAGCCAACGGTAATCTCAGGAGTGCCAAAGACTGCCGATGTAGCAAAGGATATGGAAATCTTCGGACCGGTGGTTCCGATCATTGTGTTTGAGACGATGGAGGAGGCAATCGAGATTGCCAACGCTTCTAAGTTTGGTCTGTGCGGATGCGTATTTTCCAAAGACATGAAAAAAGCATTTGCAGTTGCAAATGCGCTGGAATGCGGCGGTTCTGTGATTAACGGTGCCAGCTTCTTCAGAAGCTTTGAAATGCCGTTTGGCGGATACAAGTTCTCAGGAATTGGGACAGAGGGAGTTATGTCAACCTTTGACGAAATGACCAGAACGAAATCAGTTGTATTAAAAAATATTTTAGCATAACAGCAATTCAAATGGAGAGATCCTATCCTCAGAAAAGGTGGACTCAATAGGAAATCATAGTTTTGAATAACCGGCGTGGCAGCTGTCACGTCGGTTATTTTGACGTATGTATATATGCAGTGAAGGATTAGCCTACAAATCCCATGCGCTTTGAAATTTCAGCAGCAGCTTTTTTTACTTCATTGATAACCAGTGATATTTTTTCATCCGTAACTTGCATAATCGGACCGCTGGCACTGATCGAGGCAATGGCATCTCCCCGATAATCAAAGATAGGTGCCCCGATACAACGATGTCCGATCATGTATTCCTGATCGTCAATGGCATAGCCCTGTGAGCGTACCTTTTTCAGATGCAACTTTAATTCTTTGGCATTTGAGATTGTATTAGGAGTGAATTTCTCGAATTTCAGATGATATAGAATTTCATCCAGTTCATCTCCGGACAGACAGGCCATCATACATTTTCCCATAGAAGAGCAGTAGGCGGGAGAACGATAACCAACCTGTGTATAGAGCCGTGTTGTCGGATACAGATCAAGCTTTTCTACATAAATGACATCGACACCATCCAAAATACCAAGATGAGCTGTCAGGTTCAGGTCTTCACGCAAGGAAGCAAGAATCGGCTTGGATTCCGTCTGCAGTTCCAGACCATTGATATGACTGCTGACAGTTTCAATCAGTTGGATTCCGATTGTGTAACAGTAGTCTTTTCCTTTTTCTACATAATGTCTTTCATGCATAGTACGCAAAAGACGATAAGCAGTCGTTTTGCTGATACCGCTTTCGGACACAATTTCTGTCAGAGACATAGGGTGGTCGGTATGCGCCAGTAATTCGAGAATATCGAAAGCACGATTGATGACACGGATGTTATCTTCCATAAGCGTGATACCTCCTTTAGAGAAAAAGTACAATTCATAAGCCCTACATTATTATACTGAAAGAAAGAGGTAAGTGCAAGACAAGTGCAGGAAAACATATGAATCTTGGAAAATATGTTGACATAATTGCCCCATGTTGTTATAATCAAGATGTAATTGTAACAATTTCGTAACATTTTGCAGTGATACATGGGAGTCATTTTTGCATGAAAAGCAATCATAATAGAAGATATTTAAATATAATTCATATCAACAACAAAGCAATCAAGGGCGTGAGCGCACTGTTATTCAGTGGACTTATGTCTTTTTGTTTTATTTTTGATGCGATGGCGGATCCGTTAGAGTCTATAATCAGTGCGGGTGCGGCTAAGGAAATAGTGATTGAAGTGGGTACTGATGCGACGGGAAAGGCGGTTGCTTCTAATGAAGATACAACCACGAGTACGGTTTCCGATAATCAGGCTCCCTCTGTGACAGAGGCATCTGCGGCTGAACCGATAGAGATTACAGTGCCCCAGATTGTGGTCGGTGAGGATGCAGTTAAAGAAATCTATGGTTTTGCGAATCTGGGTATTGCACATGTAGATAATCATCTGAACGTCAGAAAAGAGCCTAAAGAGGACGGAGAGATTGTCGGCAAGATGCCAAAGAATGCCGGATGTGAGATCATTTCCACAGAAAACGGCTGGGCAAAGATCAAGTCCGGTAAGGTAGAGGGTTATGTCAGCACAGAATTTCTCTATACAGGGACAGAAGCAAGAACTATTGCAGAAGAAGTCAAGACGACGATGGCAACGGTCAACACGATGACGTTGAAGGTGCGGACGGCTCCTTCCACAAACGGGAATGTCATTACACTGATTCCCGAAGGGGAAGAGTTGGAAGTACTTGAAGATACAGGAGAATGGGTCAAGATTGCAATCGATGATGAAGAAGGGTTTATCTCCAAGGAATTTGTGGACATTGCGATAGAGCTTGATAAAGCGGTTACGCTGACGGAACTGAAGTTTGGCGAAGGCGTATCGGATGCACGTATTTCTCTGGTTTCATTTGCTAAGAAGTATGTGGGTAATCCGTATGTATGGGGTGGCACAAGCCTTGAAAACGGAGCCGACTGTTCAGGATTCGTTATGTCGGTATTTAAGAACTTTGGCGTATCACTGCCACATTCCAGCCGTGCACAGGCGGGTTACGGTACAGGTATCAGCCTGTCAGAGGCAAAGCCGGGCGACCTTGTATTCTACGGCAACGGAAGTACGATCAACCACGTGGCGATTTATATCGGTGGCGGACAGGTAGTACATGCCAGCAGCGCAAGAACAGGTATTAAGATATCCAATGCATCTTACAGAACACCGCTTGCGGTCAGAAGGATTCTATAAAACAGGTAATGTGCGGGAAGCGTATTTCATACGTTTCCTGCTTTACAGATATACGATAGTGTGCTATAATGCACAGGTATGAAATGCCCCACTCAGAGCACGGACACTCCGACCTGGTCTTAGTGAGAGCGGATACCGGAACGATTCATGGCGGTATGAGATATGGATCGTTACATTTTAGAAAAGGAGGATATGCATTATGATCAGCAAGGAAAAGAAAGCGGCTATCATGAAGGAATATGCAAGAAAAGAAGGCGACACAGGTTCGCCGGAAGTTCAGATTGCAATTCTGACAGCCAGAATTCAGGAACTCACAGAGCATTTGCAGAGCAATCAGAAGGATCACCACTCAAGAAGCGGTCTGTTCAAGATGATTGGTCAGAGACGTGGATTACTTGACTATTTAAAGAGAACTGATGTTGAAAAGTATCGTGAACTGATTGAAAAATTAGGAATCAGAAAGTAGTTTATAATAGGGCGGAGTTATCCGCCCTATTTATAATTAGAATGTGCAGAAGAATCATCCCGAGACCACTGACGAACATATGAATCCGTTCGTATGCTCATCAGTTGTTTCGGAAAATAATATTCTTCTGCCGTCAACCTGCTGCGGCTTGGAGTGAGTCGGCGGCATCATCGAAAGGAGAACATTATGTACAAAAGTTATTCAATGGAAATCGGCGGTCATACTCTTACGGTAGACATCGGAAGAGTGGCAGCGCAGGCAAACGGTGCAGCACTTATGCACTATGGTGATACGACTGTATTATGTACGGCGACGGCATCAGAGAAGCCAAGAGAGGGAATTGATTTCTTCCCATTAAGTGTAGAGTTTGAAGAAAAGCTGTATGCGGTTGGCAAGATCCCGGGAGGATTTAACAAGAGAGAAGGAAAGGCATCTGAGAATTCCGTATTGACATCACGTGTCATTGACAGACCGATGCGTCCTTTATTCCCGAAGGATTACAGAAATGATTGTACACTGAACAATCTGGTACTTTCAGTTGATCCCGAGTGCCGCCCTGAGGTAGTTGCAATGCTTGGCTCTGCAATCGCAACCAGCATTTCCGACATTCCGTTCAGCGGACCGTGTGCGACAACACAGATCGGTATAGTAGACGGACAGTTCATCGTCAATCCTAATCAGGAACAATGGAAGAATGGTGATTTGACTTTGACAGTAGCATCTACGGCAGAAAAGGTAATCATGATCGAAGCAGGTGCTAATGAGATTCCGGAAGCAAAGATGATCGAAGCCATCTATATGGCACACGGCATCAATCAAGAGATCATTGCATTTATCAACAAGATCGTGGCAGAGGTTGGTAAGCCGAAGCATGAGTATACAAGCTGTGCAATTCCTGAGGAAATGTTTGCAGCCATGAAGGAAATCGTTACACCGGCTGAAATGGAAGTTGCAGTTTTCACAGACGAGAAGCAGGTACGTGAAGAGAATATCCGTGTCATCAGAGATAAGATGGAAGCAGCATTTGCAGATAAGGAAGACTGGCTGCCGTTAATCGGAGAAGCACTTTATCAGTATCAGAAGAAAACGGTTCGTAAGATGATCCTTAAGGATCACAAGCGTCCGGACGGCCGTGAGATCACACAGATCAGAAAGCTTGCAGCAGAGACAGATATTGTTCCCAGAGTGCATGGTTCTGCCATGTTCACCAGAGGACAGACACAGATCTGCAACATTACGACACTTGCACCGTTATCAGAGGTTCAGAGAATCGACGGACTGGATGAGAACGAGATCAATAAGAGATATATGCATCACTATAACTTCCCGTCATACTCAGTAGGAGAAACAAAGCCTTCCAGAGGACCGGGACGTCGTGAGATTGGTCACGGAGCACTTGCTGAGAGAGCATTGATACCGGTACTTCCTTCAACGGAGGAGTTCCCGTATGCAATCCGTACCGTATCCGAGACATTTGAATCCAACGGTTCCACATCTATGGCCTCTACATGTGCATCCTGTATGTCGCTGATGGCTGCAGGTGTACCGATTAAGAAGATGGTTGCAGGTATTTCATGTGGACTTGTAACAGGAGATACAGACGATGATTTCGTATTGCTGACAGACATTCAGGGACTTGAAGATTTCTTCGGCGATATGGATTTCAAGGTAACCGGAACAACAGAAGGTATTACGGCAATTCAGATGGATATTAAGATTCACGGTCTGACCAGAGCCATTGTTGAAGGTGCCATTGCAAGATGTCGTGAGGCGAGAATGTTCATTATGGACAATTGCATGAGACCTTGTATCGCAGAGCCTCGTAAAGAGGTCGGCGAGTATGCACCGAAGATCATCCAGATCAAGATCAATCCTGAGAAGATCGGCGATGTTGTCGGACAGCGTGGCAAGACCATCAATGCAATCATTGAGCAGACCGGTGTCAAAATGGATATTTCCGATGATGGATCAGTATCTATCTGCGGAACAGATCCTGTAGGAATGGACAAGGCTGTTGAGATGGTTAAGATGATCGTAACAGAGTTTGAAGAAGGCCAGATCTTCAAGGGTAAGGTTGTAAGCATCAAGGACTTTGGCGCATTCATCGAATTTGCACCGGGCAAGGAAGGCATGGTTCATATCTCTAAGATTTCAAAGGATAGAATCAACCATGTTGAAGATGTATTGACCCTTGGCGATGTCGTAACAGTGAAGTGCCTTGGTAAGGATAAGATGGGCAGGATCAGCTTCTCTATGAAGGATGCTCCCCAGGAATAGTTAAATAAGAAGATTGTACAGAGCCCCCGCCTGATAAAGGCGAGGGGCTTTTTTTGTTTGAAGGATAATGTTTTTTGAATATTTCCGAACCTGTCTCATATAATTACAGTGGGTGATGTATATGGACAAGGCTGAGGCATTTTACAAGTTATTTCCGTGTGATTTACGTGAGTTGATTCTGGCAGGTGGGTATCGGTTCGAGGAATTGCGGGAAATCAGATTCAGAGTAGGACAACCAATCATTGTCAAATGCGACGGACGCGAAGAAATTATAAGACAAAAGAACAGCATAAGGCCATATGTGGTGAGCCTTTGCGAATTGTCTGAGTTAATCAATTACATATGTGATTTTTCAATATACGCGTACGAAGAGGAGCTGCGACAGGGCTTCATAACAACAATGGGAGGACACCGGATCGGAGTGGGAGGAAGTGTGACAATTGAAGGAAATGCTGTCAAGACATTTCGCTATATTACTTGTGTCAACGTTAGGATTGCACATGAGATACCGGGAGTCGGAGACCTCCTGCTTCCACATCTGCAGAGTGGAGGAAGATTGTATAACACGCTGATCATCTCCGCTCCGGGCTGTGGCAAGACAACCTTGTTAAGAGACCTCGTCAGACAGATTTCGAATGGCGGGCAGACGGTCGGAGTAGTGGATGAAAGGTCGGAAATCGGAGGCTGCTATATGGGTATTCCGCAGAATGATATCGGAATGAGGACAGACATTATAGATTGCTGTGCAAAGGCACAGGGAATTATGATGCTGGTACGGGCGATGGCTCCCGATGTCATAGCCGTAGATGAGATCGGAAGCGGTGAAGATGCAGCTGCGATTGAAACGGCATTGTATTCCGGATGTAAACTGATTGCCACGATTCATGGATATGATATAACGGATGTTATTAAAAAACGCATGTTACGTGAGTTGATTCATGGAGAAGCAGTGGAACGATATGTTATGTTAGAGGGGCGGGCATCGGTTAATCGGCATATTCGGATTTTGAATTCTGAATATCAGTGTATATGGAAATATCCAGAGGTGGAAGTATGATGGTTAGAATATGCGGTGCATTATTGATACTTGCGGGGAGTATTGGCATTTCTTACAGCTTCAATCATGATATGAGATGCTATATCGCCCTGAAGCGGGAGCTGATTAAGATGCTTCAGCTGTTGGAGGGAGAAATCAGGCATCGCAATCTGAATCTGCCGGAATGCTTTGCTTCTGTCCCAGACAGGCTGTCAGAACCTGTGGCAGGTTTCCTCACAAAACTGACGGAGGAATTGCGGTATAGGGAGGGAACGGCACTGTCTGTATTATGGAGTGAGAAGGTCCATGCATACTTCTCATCTGCTGCAGGTCCAACCAGGTGCATACTAAAGGATGGAGATATAGAAGGCCTGTGTGGATTTGGTGAGGAATTTGGATACAGGGATCAAACGATGCAGATCAATATGATACAGCAGTATGAGGCGCGGCTGGAGGAGGAAGTGAGCGGGACTCTTAAGCAGATGCAGGAGACGTCCCGTATATATAGTACAATGGGGGTTCTTGGCGGTGTGTTCGTGATTGTCGTCCTGTTGTAAAACCGAAATAAAAAGGATCTGATATGGAGGAAGCAGGCGATGGAAGTCAGCTTGATATTTAAGATAGCGGCAGTTGGTATATTGGTCTCAATATTGACACAGGTCCTGAAGCACAGCGGCAGAGAGGAACAAGCATTTTTAACCAGTCTGGCGGGACTGATACTGGTACTTTCGTGGATTATTCCGTACATATATGATTTGTTTGAGACGATTCAGAAGCTGTTTGCACTCTAGAAGAGGAGGATATGTGATGGAACTTCTGCGGATTGCGGCAATCGGTTTTGTCGGAGTGTTGATTGCGCTTCAGTTCAAGAGTCAAAAAGGAGAGTATGGAATCTACATTGGGATTGCGACCGGAATCATTCTGTTGTGTGGTTCAATGGATGAATTGCAGGAGATCATTCTGATGCTGTCGAGGCTGGATGCGCCGATTCTTGCCGGTCAGTTGGGTAAGACTTTGGTTAAAATCGTACTGTTGACTTACATAGCGGAATTTGCCGCAAACATTTGTCGTGATGCAGGATACCAGTCTGTTTCCGGTCAGATTGAGGTGTTTGGAAAACTTTCGATTCTGTTATTAAGCCTGCCGGCATTAGAGACTCTGCTGACAAAGCTGTATGTGTTTCTGGATTGAGATGAGCGGAGCGAGGTGTTCAAAATGGGCAAGCATAAAGGGAACCGTGTACGAAAGCTTTGCAGAGTATTGTTGTGGGTGTTTGTGGTTCTGTCGATAAGCAGCGGATTGACAGTGCGTACATATGCTGTTGACATTGAGGAGATTAAAGTAAACGGCATAACAGAGCAGTCGGTTATGGAAGAACCGGATTTTGGGGAGATTGACAAGGCATTGGAACAGATTCAAATGGATTATGATATGGATTTCGGACAAGTATTTCGGGACATCATGTCAGGCAAAGAGGCGTTAAATGTAAGTTTAATATATGAGAAAGTCTTGAAAATACTGACATCAGAGGTTGTTGAAAATAGATTTGCCATTACAAGTGTCATTTTGTTGTCTGTACTTGCCGCGGTTCTGTCTAATATTACAACCGCCTTTCAAAACCGTCAGATTGCCAAGATTGCTTTTTACATTATGGCATTGCTGATGGCGGTTCTGCTGCTTCAGTCAATGAAAACAACCATAGAAATTGCGACGAAAACGGTGGAAAATCTCGTTATGTTTATGGAAGCTTTGCTGCCGGCCTATTTTATGGGCGTTGCATTTGTGTCCGGTTCGGCATCTGCTTCAACGTTTTACGGAACGGCACTTCTGGCAATCTTTCTGGTGGAGGCTATACTTGCAACGGTTGTTTTGCCGATGATACAGATTTATATCATATTGATCATCATCAATCATATCGTCGGAGAAGGAATTCTGGAGCAGCTGCTGAAGTTGCTGAAGAGCATCATTCAATATATTTTGAAGACCGTGATCGCAGTCGTAATCGGAATCAATACCATCCAGAGCATGTTTACGCCGGTGCTTCATTCTGTCAAGACAAGCATGCTGACAGGTGCCGTATCCATGCTGCCGGGCATGTCGGGGGTGACGGAAGCAACATGGAATACGGTAGTCGGTTCGGCGGTATTGATTAAAAATGCAGTCGGAGCAGCGGCAGTGTGTGTCATGGTGTTCATTGTACTCGTACCGATTGTAAAGCTGACAGTTATCATGTTTTTATACCGCCTGGCTGCTGCATTTGCGGGTGGACTGGCTGCAAACGGAACAGCGGAGTGTATCGGCGGCATGGGAGATGGGGCAGGGATGCTATTGAAAACAGTTGTTACGTCGATTGTCCTGTTTATGATAACGATTGCAATCGTCACTGTGTCAACCAACGGAGGATATTGAATATGCTCGCATATATTAAAGATACTATCATCGGATTGGTCGAAATCATTGTAATGACGGGCTTAATCCTACATATGCTGCCGGGGGAGCAATATCAGAAATATGTCAAATTGCTGTTAGGCATTATTATGATTGCGTTCATTCTGGATGCAGGCGGACAATTTGGAAATGCATTTGATTCGGTAGAAGACAGCCTTACAGAATTATACAGCAAAAAATTAAATTTTGAGAACAGTGTTTCTGAAAAAGTGGAAGAAAGTCAGTATTCTAGGGCTTTATCCACATACGAAAATAAAATTAAAACAATACTTAACAAATCGAAAATTAAAGATAATTATTTTGTGGACGCAGTAAACATCAGTGTTTGCGAGGATGTGGATAGTGTGGATTATGGTGAAATAGAGTCGATCAGAGTCAAGGTTTCAAAAAATGTGGATAAGTCTGTTAATATCCCTGTTGAAAGTATAATTATCGGAAAAATGAGTGAAAAGAGTGACGATTTAGAATATAGACAGCTACAGACAGACATTGCAAGGAAGTTGGAATTGGAAGAAGAGGTGATTCAGATTGTCATTATTGAAGCTGGGCGGAGAACTGAAAGAGAAGATACGCAAAATGAAGAAGGATCAGTTTCTGATCATACTTTTGACCGGAGTCTTGCTTTTGGTTATCACCATACCGACAGAACAGAAGGAATCGGAACGACAGGATGAGCAGCAGAAATTATTCCGAGATGAAGATACAGGTGCGGTGACTTCACAAGAGGCAACTTCAAAAGAGACAGTATATGTTGCGGCGTTGGAGGAGAAGCTGGAGGACGGGCTTTCTTATGTTGCAGGTGCAGGAAAGGTCAAGGTTATCATTACATTGAAGGCAGGAACAGAACATATTGTGCTGAAGGATATAAGCGACAGCGGAGTCAGTACGATCGAGAAAGATGCCGGAGGCGGAAATCGCACCGTGACAGAAAGTGAGACGGTAGAATCAACGATTTATACAGAGGGAGCTGATGGTGCCATGATTCCATATGTATCCAAGACATTGTCGCCGCAGGTAGAGGGAATCACTGTAATCTGTGAGGGCGGAGGAGATGCAGTCGTGAGGTCAAATATTACCGAGGTTGTGAAGGCATTATTTCCGGTAGACGTGCATAAGATTAAAGTAGTCAGGATGGCTGTCACAAAAACAAGCAGCAGTAAGGAGACCATTGAAAGATGAAGAATATAGTGAGAAAAAATCAAATGATTATTACAGCACTTGCGATCATGATTGCCGTAGCCGGCTATCTGAACTTTACGGGAACAAAGTTCGAGAACGAAGATAATGCATCGGCGGTTGATGAGATAATACCGGTGGAGGATGCATTTCAGGAGACTTCGGCGAGCGTGTCTGAGGAGGATGAAACGGTGATTGCCGATATTTCCGATGAGGACATCTATCTGGCAGAGGAACTGCAGGGAGATATTGAGAGCCTGGATTCCGATGCAGAAGCTGCGGATGTGGCAGAAGAAGCACCGGGGGAAGCCGTGTTCACAAGTTTCATGACAGGTGCAAGCATTGCATCGGATGCAAAACTTTTGAAGGAACAGACACGTGCGAAGAACAAGGAGACCATGCTTGAGGTGATTAACTCAACGGCAGTGACGGATGTCCAGAAGCAGGAAGCCATCAATCTGATGATCTCTATGGTGGATATCGCAGAGCGGGAAACTGCGGCAGAGGTGCTGTTGTCGGCAAAGGGATTTACGGATGTAGTGGTGAGTATTACGGATGGCGCAGCAGATGTGCTTGTAAACGCTTATGAGGTGTCCGATGCCGAACGTGCTCAGATTGAGGACGTAATCAAAAGAAAAACAGGTATTCCGCCTGAAAATCTTGTGATTACACCGATTGAACCGGTAGAGTAGCAGAGTATGCGGACGATTAAGTAAAAGGGAATGCCACTTGTTTGGCGTTCCTTTTTGTGGTACTATATTTTATTGGGTACACAAGCAAACGGAAGGAGCAGTATGCTTATGAATAAGAGAGTTTTTTTGATTGTTTTGGACAGCATGGGAATCGGTGAAATGCCGGATGCGGATGCTTATGGAGATAAAGGAACCAATACGTTATTGACCTGTTCACGAAGTTCATATTTCGGAGCGGAGCATATGGGGCGGATCGGATTGTTTAATATTGATGGTGTGACCTGCGGAAAAAAGACGGATCACCCGACAGGAATATACGGACGTATGGCTGAAAGCTCGAAGGGAAAGGACACTACGATTGGCCATTGGGAGATTGCAGGTGTTATTTCGGAAAAGCCGCTGCCGACTTTTCCGAATGGATTTCCGAAGGAAGTGCTGGAGCGTTTCAGCGAAGCGACCGGCAGAGGTGTACTGTGCAATCTGCCGTATTCCGGAACAGAGGTCATCAAGGAATATGGTGATGAACATGTAAAGACCGGCAAGCTGATCGTCTATACCTCGGCTGACAGCGTGTTTCAGATTGCGGCACATGAGGATGTCGTACCGCTTGAGACATTGTATGAGTATTGTAGGATGGCACGGGAGATACTAACGGGAGAGTATGGTGTCGGGCGCGTCATTGCAAGACCGTTTATCGGTGAGCACGGTAACTATACAAGGACGCCGAACAGACATGATTTTTCTCTGGAACCTCCGAAGGACACGATGCTGGATGTGCTGTCCAAAAAAGGATACGATGTAATCGGTGTTGGGAAGATCAAGGATATCTTTGCAGGAAGAGGATTGACGGAATACACATATACAAAGGGAAATGCAGATGGGATTGCACAGACGCTTCAGATCATGGAACGGGATTTTAACGGTCTTTGTTTTGTGAATCTTGTGGACTTTGATATGCTGTACGGTCATCGTAATGATATTGACGGTTATGCGAAGGCGATTCGGTATTTTGATGATTTCCTGCCGCAAATGATAGAAAAGCTGAATGATGAGGATCTGCTGATGATCACGGCTGATCATGGATGCGATCCCGGATATACGGTTTCCACAGATCATTCCAGAGAGTATACGCCATATTTGATATACGGCAAGTCAATTAGCGGAAAGAATATCGGGACACGCTCTACCTTTGCCGATATCGGTGCAACCGTTCTTGCGTATTTTGGGATTGCGGACGGTATTGCAGGAACTTCCGTATTATAAAAGAATCATGCGGTATTTCCTATCCGCATCGAATATGAATTTTGGAGGAAATTATGTCAGACACTACAAATGAAACACAAATAGCAAAGCGCAGGACATTTGCGATCATTTCACATCCTGATGCCGGTAAAACGACTCTGACGGAGAAGGTTCTGCTCTACGGCGGTGCAATTAACCTTGCGGGAAGCGTTAAGGGAAAGGCAACAGCCAGACATGCGGTATCGGATTGGATGGAAATAGAGAAGGAGAGAGGTATCTCTGTTACTTCTTCCGTATTGCAGTTCGGCTATGACGGATTCTGCATCAATATATTGGATACTCCCGGACATCAGGACTTCTCGGAGGATACTTACCGTACCTTGATGGCAGCCGATTCAGCGGTAATGGTCATTGATGCAAGTAAGGGTGTGGAAGCGCAGACGCGTAAGCTGTTCAAGGTCTGCGGCATGCGGGGAATTCCGATTTTTACATTTATCAACAAAATGGATCGCGATGCAAACGATACGTTTGAACTGCTGGATGACATTGAAAAGGAATTGGGAATTGCGACTTGTCCGATCAACTGGCCGATCGGTTCCGGTAAGAGGTTCAAGGGAGTCTATGACAGAAAAGAACAATGCGTCATTACCTATGAAGATACGGAAAAGGGTACCAAAGAGGGAAAGACAACCAGAATTCCGGCTGCCGATGAAGCACAGCTGACTGCATATATCGGTGAGGATGCCAAGACGCAGCTGTATGATGAGATGGAACTGCTTAGCGGCGCGGGCTCTGATTTTGATTTGGAACAGGTACAGAGCGGAAAGCTGTCACCTGTATTTTTCGGATCGGCACTTACGAACTTTGGTGTGGAAATCTTTTTGCAGTATTTTCTGCAAATGACAACTTCGCCCCTGCCGAGAAAATCAGACATCGGAATCATCGATCCGGCAGAGCATGCCTTTTCTGCATTTGTATTCAAGATACAGGCAAATATGAATAAGGCACATCGTGACAGGGTTGCATTTATGCGCATCTGTTCGGGGAAATTCACTGCGGGCATGGAGGTAAATCATGTGCAGGGCGGTAAGGTCATGCGTCTCTCACAGCCGCAGCAGCTTATGGCTTCTGAGAGAAAAATCGTGGAGGAAGCATATGCGGGTGATATCATCGGTGTCTTCGATCCGGGTATTTTCTCAATCGGAGATACGATCTGTGTACCGGGAGAAAACTTTCGATATGAGGGTATCCCGACCTTTGCGCCGGAACATTTTGCAAGAGTCAGACAGATTGATACGATGAAGAGAAAGCAATTTGTCAAGGGTGTTAATCAGATCGCCCAAGAGGGAGCAATCCAGATATTTCAGGAATTGAGCACCGGTATGGAAGAAATTATCGTAGGTGTGGTAGGCGTGCTGCAATTTGAGGTATTAAAGTACCGTTTGGAGAATGAATATAATGTGGAGATCGCGTTGGAGAATCTTCCGTATGCACATATCAGATGGATTCAGAACAAAGGAATCGATTTGGATAAGATCACAGGCACTTCGGATATGAAGAAGGTCAAGGATCTGAAAGGGAATCCGCTGCTGCTCTTTGTGAATGCATGGAGTATCGGGATGACATTGGATAGAAATGAAGGGCTGATATTGGAAGAATTCGGACGAGATTAGGAAAAGGGCAGATGAAAAGAAATAATTATTTGTATGTGATATTGATCATTGCCGGGATGCTGTCATTGACAGGCTGTTCACATGATTTCTCAGACTGGCTTGCGGATCAGTTGTATGGAGCGGAGACCGAAGCGACGGTTCCGGAGATACCGGCTGAACCGGAGGAAGCCGTTGAGGCTCCCGCGGTTGAAACAGAAGTAACGCCGGTACAGCAGGTCGAAGAAGAACCGTTGATTACGGTGCTGGAGGAGACAGAAACTGCAGAAGAAGCGTATGAAGGCGTCTCAGAGGAGGGGCTTGCAGAGGCAGCACAGACCCAGACCGACAGTTATGCGTACAGTACGCTCAATACAGATGAACAGCGTGTTTATCTGGAAATACTGACGATACTGCGTACTATGGGACAGAATATTACAGTGTCTTCGACAGATACGAATCAGATAGATAAGGTGTTTAAGAGCGTCATGCTGGATCATCCTGAGATATTCTATGTACAGGGCTACTCCATGACAAAGCTTACGCGTGCCGGGATATTGAACAAGATCACGCTGTCCGGCACCTATACAATGTCGCAGACCGAAAAGGCGGAAAAGGAAAGGCTTGCAGCCGCAGCCGCAGCCAATATACTCAGCCAGATGCCGGGCGGAGCATCCGAGTATGACAAGGTCAAATTCGTCTATGAATATCTGGTGCTTCATACGGAATATGATGTTGCTTCAGAGCAGAATCAGAATATACTGAGTGTTTTTTTGAATGGCAGGAGCGTGTGTCAGGGTTATGCAAAGGCGGCGCAGTATTTGCTGAATCAGACCGGGATATTCTGCACATTGGCGGAGGGCGTTGTAAAGGGAAATGAGCCGCATGTCTGGAACATTGTCAGAATCGACGGAGCATATTACAATATGGATGTCACATGGGGAGATGCTTCCTATAATATTACGGGTATAGATGCCTCTACCGGCAATGCGTCAGTTCCGGAGATTAATTATGATTATCTGAATATACCGGATTCAATGATTCGGACAACACATGCGGTCAACTCACCGGTTATATTACCAATATGTGATTCCATGGCAGCAAATTACTATGTGAGAGAGGGAATTTACCTGACAGAGTTCAATGAGAACCAATTGGCAGGTCTTTTTTCATCAGCTTATGCGAACGGCAAGACGACCGTGCAGCTGAAATGTGCGGATGCGAATGTGTATCAGGCGTATTATCAGCATTTGATCACGAATGAAAAGATCTTTGATTATCTGAACGGAGGAAGCAGTGTCCGGTATGTTGAGATGAGAGAACAACTATCGATGCTCTTTTATTTATAAAATTATAATAATGGTATAGTATACTCAAAACAATAAATTCGTACTATGCAAAAATTAGTGGGTTTGATATAATGTGCAAAGAGAGATTTGCAAGGAGGTAATATAAAATGGCTAAGGAAACAGATAAAACCACACATACATTACAGGGAGATGCATTCGGTGAAGTCAGGATAGCCGATGATGTTGTTGCCAATATCGCTGCTCTTGCGGCAGTAGAGGTAGAGGGTGTTGCGGCGACAGTAGGAAATATCACAAAGGAACTGATGAACAAGGTCGGTATGAAGACCATCGGCAAGGGTGTCAGAGTGGAAGTGATCGATTCGGCAGTTTCAGTGGAAATCGCATTGATCATGGAATACGGATATAACATTCCGACGACCTGTAAGAGTGTTCAGGAGAGAATCAAGGCAGCAATTGAAAATATGACCGGTTTGGAAGTGTCGGATGTCAATATCCGTATTGCCGGTATCAATATGGAGAAACAGGATCGGTAGTCGGGAGAATAATATGAGCAGAAGACAGATTCGGGAGCATATATTCAAGATGCTGTTTCGAGTAGAATTTAATTCTCCGGAGGATATGCCGGAGCAGATCAGGTTGTATATGGAGGAACTATCTGAGATTTCAGAGAAGGACTCCGCATACATACAGGAGAAATACGACGATATCATTTCCAAGCTTCCCGAAATCGATCAGATGATTGAGGAAAAGGCAGAGAGCTGGGGAATTCGCCGTATGGGCAAGGTGGATCTTACAATTATCAGACTTGCTGTGTATGAAATCAAATATGATGATACGATTCCGGTGAGTGTTGCAATCAATGAAGCAGTGGAGATTGCCAAGCGTTTCGGTCAAGATGAGTCACCTGCGTTCGTGAACGGAGTATTGGCAAAGATGGCATAATGAACAATGTTTATTCTGTAGGTCAAATTAATTCTTATATCAAAAACATGTTTGCACAGGACTTTATGTTACGAAGCATCTACGTTAAGGGAGAGGCTTCTAATGTGAAGTACCATTCCAGTGGTCATATCTATTTTACCATGAAAGACAAAAATGGTACGATAACATGCGTTATGTTCGCAGGCAATCGTGCCGGTCTCAAATTCCAGTTAAAAGAAGGTCAGCAGATCGTCGTTGGCGGCAGCATAGAAGTGTATGAACGGGACGGAAAGTACCAGTTGTATGCACGTGATATTACATTGGATGGTATGGGCCTTTTATACGAACGTTTTGAACAGATGAAACGTGAACTCGAAGAGATGGGGATGTTTGCATCCGAGTACAAGAGACCGATTCCGAAATATGCAGGAAAGATTGGCATTGTAACAGCTCCTACGGGTGCTGCGATACAGGATATCATCAACATTTCCAAAAGAAGAAATCCATATGTGCAGCTCATATTGTATCCGGCACTTGTGCAGGGAGACGGTGCAGCTGAGAGTATCGTGAACGGAATCCATGCTTTGGAACAGCAGCATGTAGATCTGATGATTGTCGGACGCGGCGGAGGTTCTATAGAAGATCTATGGGCATTTAATGAAGAAATAGTAGCTAGGGCGATCTTTGAGTGTACCGTACCGGTCATATCGGCCGTCGGACATGAAACAGATACGACGATTGCTGATTTCGTGGCTGATCTGCGTGCACCCACGCCGTCGGCGGCAGCGGAACTGGCGGTGTTTTCTATGGAAGATTATACAAGGAGATGCTTCGACAGTTACAGTATGTTGAGTCATCGGTTCCGTATGAGGGTTTCTCTGTATCAGGCACAGCTGGAAAAGCTGCAGATGCGAATGGCTTATCTGAGCCCGAGAAGCAGGATACAGGAGAAAAGGATGTATGCCGCAGATCTGGATAATCAGTTGCGAGAGGCTATGGAAGAGATATTGCTTGAACGGAAGCATAGGCTGGAGTTGTACATCGAGAGGCTGAAGGGACTATCACCGCTTGATAAGTTAAATCAAGGATTAACATATACGACAAATGCAGAAGGTAAGCCTGTTACAGACGTTGACAAAGTGGAAATCAATCAAAAACTGACGCTTCAGATGAAAAATGGGCAGATTTCAGCAGTTGTTGTGGATAAAGAGAAGATCAGAAGGGAATACAGCTATGAAGAATGAAGCGGATCATATGATAAAATCAGAAGAAGAGGCATCTGCACTGACGCTGGAAGCTGCATTTGAACAGATAGAAGAGGTGCTTGGCAAGCTGGAGGCCGAGGATACTACGCTTGAGGAGTCCTTTCAGGTATACCAGGAAGGGATGCGTCTGCTCAAAATCTGTAATGATAAAATCGACCATGTGGAAAAACAGGTCATGGTCATGAGTGAGAAGGGTGAATTGAATGAATTTTGAAACAATGACTTCAGAGAAGGTAGCACAAATCGAAGAGACCATCAGACGATATCTGCCGAAAGAGGAGGGATATCAGAAGACGGTTCTGCAGGCTATGAATTACAGCATCTTGGCAGGCGGCAAGAGATTGCGTCCGTTACTGATGCTTGAGACTTATCGGATGTTTGGCGGCAGGGAACGAGTCGTGGAGCCTTTTATGGTGGCATTGGAGATGATTCATACCTATTCGCTTGTGCATGATGATCTTCCGGCAATGGATAATGATGAATATCGCAGAGGCAGGAAGACGACTCATGTAGTATATGGAGAAGCGATGGGAATCCTTGCAGGAGACGCACTCTTAAACTACGCATTTGAAACGGCAGTGCAGGCATATGATATCGCTCCCGGCCATCAGGGGATTCCGAGAGCGCTCAAAATACTTGCGAAGCGTGCCGGAATCAATGGTATGATAGGTGGTCAGACCGCAGATATCGAGGCTGAACATAAGCAGTCGGAAATGAATGAAGAACAGTTGCTATTTATTCATGAGAATAAAACAGGAGCGCTGATACAGTCAGCTATGTCAATCGGAGCGGTGCTTGCAGGCGCAGATGATGCGGCTGTCGGACGGATGGAAGAATGTGCTTTGGATATAGGGGTGGCATTTCAGATTCAGGATGATATACTGGATATAACGTCTACGACAGAGATGCTAGGAAAACCGGTCGGCTCTGATGCAAGGAATGAGAAGACAACCTATGTATCACTAAAGGGGATTGAACAGGCGTCGGAAGACGTGAAGCGATATTCAAAGCATGCCATAGATATTTTGAAGGGGTATTCGGGAGAAGATGAGTATCTTCTGATGCTGGTACAGTCTTTGATTACGCGTGTGAAATGAAATATTATGCACTGTATTAAACTAACAGATAAGGCGGAATAAAGATGATATTGGATCGTATCAATCAACCAAATGACATAAAGGATATTGAGCCGGAGCAATACAATGAACTTGCAGAGGAAATCAGACAATTCCTGATTGAGAAAATCAGTGTATCAGGCGGGCATCTGGGCTCTAACCTCGGTGCAGTGGAGCTTACCATGGCGATGCATCTGTCTTTGAATTTACCGGCGGATAAGATCGTGTGGGACGTGGGACATCAGTCATATACACACAAGCTGTTGACCGGAAGAAGAGACGGATTTGATGAACTGCGCAAGTATGGTGGTATGAGCGGATTTCCAAAGCGCAAGGAAAGTGATTGCGATGCCTTTGATACGGGACATAGTTCTACTTCCATATCAGCCGGATTGGGACTTGTTAAGGCAAGGGACATCAAGGGTGAGACACATTCGGTTGTTTCTGTAATCGGTGATGGCGCATTGACAGGCGGCATGGCATATGAGGCGCTGAATAATGCTTCAAGGCTGGAAACGAATTTTATCATTATTTTGAATGATAATAATATGTCCATAGCGGAAAATGTCGGCGGGGTATCCAAGTATCTGCAAAGCATCAGAACCGCAGATGCATACAAGGGATTTAAGGTCGGACTGGAGAACAGTCTGCTGAAGATACCAAAATACGGTGATGCCATGGTTGATACATTGAAGCGCTATAAGAGCGGTATCAAGCAGCTGGTAGTGCCGGGCATGTTCTTTGAGGACATGGGCATTACTTATCTGGGGCCTGTGGACGGTCACGATATCAAGGCAATGTTAAAGGTATTTCGTGAGGCAAAGAAGGTTGAAAAGGCAGTGCTCGTACATGTGATCACAAAAAAAGGTAAGGGCTATCTGCCGGCAGAGAGACATCCGGCGAGATTCCATGGAGCAGAGCCGTTTGAGATAGAAACAGGATTGCCGACGAAGAACAGAGTCAAGGCAAATTATACGGACGTATTTTCAACTGTCATGACAAAGCTCGGAGCACGTGACGAAAAGGTAGTTGCGATTACAGCAGCCATGCCGGACGGAACAGGTCTTAAGAGATTTTCCAATATGTATCCGGAACGCTTCTTTGATGTGGGAATTGCAGAAGAACATGCGGTTACTTTTGCGGCAGGACTTGCGGCAGGCGGATTGAGACCGATTGTGGCGGTCTATTCTTCATTTTTACAGAGGGCATATGACCAAGTGCTGCATGATGTGTGTATTCAGGATCTTCCGGTAGTATTTGCGATTGACAGAGCCGGACTTGTGGGGAGCGACGGAGAGACACATCAGGGCATCTTTGATCTGTCCTACCTGTCCTCAATTCCGAACATGCATATTATGGCACCTAAAAATAAGTGGGAACTTTCTGACATGATGAAATTTGCGGTTGTATTTGAGCATCCGATTGCAATACGATATCCCAGAGGAGAGGCTTATGACGGCCTGAAGGATTTCAGACAACCGATAGAACTGGGCAAGAGCGAGGTTCTCTATGAAGAAGGTGATATCGCTCTGCTTGCAGTCGGAAGTATGGTGAAGACGGCAGAGCAGGTTCGGACGCAGCTGAAGGACAGAGGATATTCCTGCAGTCTGATCAATGCGAGATTTGTGAAGCCGATTGATGAGACTATGATAGCAGAGATGTCGAAATCTCATGCATTACTGGTTACCTTGGAGGAAAATGTGGCCAGTGGCGGATATGGGGAAAGAGTACGAGAATATTCCGACAGAACAAGACTGCCGGCAAAAATATTGAACATTGCACTGCCGGATGAGTATGTGGAGCATGGAAATGTTGAACTTTTGAAGAGAGAAGTGGCAGTTGACAGCGATTCCATCATCAAGAGGATCATAGCGGAGTACGTCAGCCTATGAAAGAGCGTTTGGATGTAATTTTGGTAAAAAGAGGACTGGCTGAGTCCCGTGAAAAGGCCAAGGCAATCATCATGTCCGGCAATGTGTTTATTAAGGGACAACGGGAAGATAAAGCCGGAACGACCTTTGAAGAGGAAGGGTTGGAAATAGAAATCAAGGGGCATGCACTTCCGTATGTCAGTCGCGGCGGTCTGAAACTGGACAAGGCAATGAAGACATTTGACATTCGTGTGGAAGATATGGTGTGTATGGACATCGGAGCCTCTACCGGAGGCTTTACCGACTGTATGTTACAAAACGGTGCGCGGAAAGTATATTCCATTGATGTGGGGCATGGTCAGCTGGCGTGGTCTTTGCGGCAGGATGACAGAGTGGTCTGCATGGAGAAGACCAACTTCCGGTATGTTACATCGGAGCAAGTGCCTGATATCATTGAATTCGCGGCTACGGATGTCTCCTTTATTTCGTTAACAAAGATATTGCCGCCGGCATATGCATTGCTGCAGGATGGTGGCTATATGGTCTGTCTGATCAAGCCGCAGTTTGAAGCGGGCAGGGAACATGTCGGTAAGAAGGGTGTTGTCAGAGATCCGAAGATTCATGAGGAAGTCATTGAGAAGATAGTTCTATATTGCATGAGCATCGGGTTTTCGATAATCGGGATGGATTATTCACCGATCAAGGGACCGGAAGGAAATATAGAATACTTGTTGCTGATAAAAAAAACAGGGCAGGCTGAAACAGAAGACAGGTGCGAAGAAATCAAACAGTTGGTTGAGGCTGCACATACGCAGTTACAGTAAAATATGCAGGGTTTTATGAGTATCGGATGACGGTTATACTGCAGTGAGGAACAGGGGTGAAGGAATGCGAAATTTCTTTGTGGTTACCAATCAGAGCAAGGATCAAAATCTGGTTACAACAAAGCGGATCAGAGAGTATCTGGAGAATAAAGGCTGTAAGTGTACGATGCATAATTTTGTGCGCTGTGTAAAAGGCGAGAAGGGCGGATATCTGAATGAGTCAGACATGCCTGCGGGTACGGAGTGTGTGATTGTACTCGGTGGTGACGGAACACTTATACAGACGGCACGGGATATTGCCGGAAGCAATATTGCAATGATCGGCGTCAATCTCGGACGGCTGGGATATCTGGCTGAGGCAGAGATTGACCACATAGAGCAGACTTTGGATCGATTGATCTCGGATGATTATGAGATACAAGAAAGAATGATGTTAAGCGGTACGGCTCATATAGGAGGAAAGGATCTGCCTACGGAGGTTGCGTTAAACGACATTGCAATTACCAGAAGCGGTTCGCTAAGGCTGATTGCCTTTCATGTCTATGTGAACGGTATGCTTTTGAAAACATATGGTGCGGACGGAATCATTGTTTCGACCCCGACAGGATCAACGGGATATAATCTGTCGGCAGGAGGACCGATTGTAGAACCCGGTGCACGTGTGCTGCTGCTGACTCCGATCAATGCACATACATTGAATGCGAGAAGCATCATACTATCACCGGAGGATGATATTCGGATAGAAATCGGGGAAGGCAGACGCGGCAACATAGAGATAGCAGAGGCAGTTTTTGACGGAGCGGTTACGGTGGAAATGAAATCAGGAGATTCTCTGAATATCAGAAAGGCTGAGGAAACCACCAGGATTATTAAAATGAGCAAAGAGAACTTTCTGGAAGTATTGCGCCGGAAATTTGCAGATGCGGAGTAGAGCCGATGAAGAATAACAGACATCAGAAAATCATAGAACTCGTACAGCAGTATGTAATCGATACGCAGGAGGAACTTGCCAGAAAGCTGAATGAAGCAGGATTTGAGGTGACGCAGGCTACGGTATCTCGTGATATCCGACAGCTGAAGCTGACCAAGGTGGCAGGAGCCGATGGGAGAGCCAGATATGCCTTTTTAGGTGAGAGCGGAACGGAGCTTGCCGAGAAGTATATCCGAGTGTTGCGAGATGGACTCATTTCCATGGATATGGCACAGAATATTCTTGTTGTGAAGACGGTATCCGGTATGGCAATGGCTGTGGCGGCGGCACTTGATGCAATCAACTTCAGCGAGATCGTAGGTTCCATTGCAGGTGATGATACGGTCATGTGTGCTGTCAGGAGTGTAGAAGAGACAAAACAGGTTATGGATAAAATAAGAGAAATACAGAGGTAATCTATGCTGACAAATCTTCATGTAAAAAATCTTGCCTTAATAGAAGAAGCGGAAATTGATTTCAAATCCGGCCTTAACATACTGACAGGTGAGACCGGGGCCGGTAAATCGATCATTATTGATTCGGTTCATTTTGCGTTGGGTGGAAAACTGTCCAAAGATATCGTGCGTGACAATGCCGAGTATGCGCTTGCGGAACTGATCTTTGCACCGGAGAGCGAACAGCAGTTGCAGGCAATCCGGGCACTTGACATTCCGGTAGAAGATGAAATCATCATGCAGCGCAAGATCACGAATGGCAGAAGCGTCAGCAGAGTGAACGGAGAAGTCGTAACTGCAGGTGTACTGCAGGAACTGGCAGCCATTCTGATAGACATCCATGGACAATATGAACACCAGTCGTTATTGCAGAAGAAAAAACATATGCAGGTGCTGGATGAGTTCTGCGGAAAAGAATTACATGTGTTATTAGAAGATGTGTGCAAGCAATATGAGAATTATATGAAGACAGAACGAGAATTGGCGCAGGCAGTTACAACGAACCATGATAAAGACAGGGAAACAACACTGGCACAGTTTGAGATCAATGAAATCAGGCAGGCGGATTTGAAAACAGGTGAAGACGAAGTATTGGAGGCAGATTATCGCAAGATGGTCAACGCCAGAAAGATCATAGAAGCCATGAATGCCGTACACTGTAGCACAGGGTATGATACAGAGAGCGGAGCAGGAGAAGGTGTCGGCAGGGCACTCAGAGAGCTGAAGAATGTAGCAGGCTATGATGAAGAACTGGAGGCTATGCAGGAGGAACTTGCGGAAATCGATAATCTGTTAAATGATTTTAACAGACATGCATCTGATTATCTGTCAGATATGGAATTCGGAGAAGAAGAGTTCCGGGAGGCTGAAGAACGTCTGAATGTAATCAATCACCTAAAAGATAAATACGGAACGTCTATTGAGGCAGTTCTGGAGTATTGTGAGGAGCAGGAACACAAGCTGGAGCAGCTGTTGGATTATGATGCTTATCTGGAGAAACTGCGTATCAGAGCGACAAGGGAACGAGAACAATTGATGGAACTGTATAATGCCGTAACCGCAATCAGAAGCCGGAATGCAAAGACATTGGCAGAGCAAATGGAGCAGGCATTATCTGATTTGAATTTTTTGGAATCCAGATTTTCCATTGATGTTCGTGTGCTGCAGGATTATATGGCTGCAAACGGGAATAATGAAGTGGAATTCATGATTTCAACCAATCCGGGTGAACGCTTGAAGCCGCTGGGAGAGGTTGCCTCCGGTGGTGAGATGTCGCGGATCATGCTGGCAATCAAGACCGTACTTGCCAATAAGGATAAGACTTCAACCTTGATTTTTGATGAAATCGATGCAGGCATCAGTGGACGGACGGCACAGAAAGTATCTGAAAAGCTGGCACTTTTGTCGAGAAATCATCAGGTGATCTGTATTACGCATCTGCCGCAGATTGCGGCCATGGCAGATGTACATTATGAGATTACGAAGCAGGTGGAAGGCGCACATACATTGACACAAGTGAAAGAACTGTCAGAGGCATCCGAGATTCAGGAGTTGGCGAGACTGTTGGGCGGTGCAGAAATAACGCCTGTTGTCCTACAAAACGCAGCTGAAATGAAAGAATTAGCAACAACCAAGAAAAAGATGTTTGAAAAATAGAAAATTTCATATACTAAAGGAAGTGTACACGCTATGTGTACACTTTTTTTACGTGAGTAGTGATGAAGATGGAATGAGAGGTATAGAAATATGAATCTAAGGTATCGAGTTTACAGGCGTGTGCTGGTAGTAACATGTGTGGCTGCGCTGGCTTTGCTGTGTGTAATGTCATATAGGGAAATGCGGGACAGTGTACCGGATGAAATCAAAATTGTAAATGGGCGTGAGGATGAACTGCGTCTGAATTTTCCGATAACAGGTGTTATATATCTGAAAAACGAAGATGACTTAATGCCGGTTTCTGCAATGAAGGGAGTAGAGGTGGATCTGTCAGAACCGACGACCTTTATTACTTCAACGACCGGAGATTATGTAATGGATTGCAAATTATTCGGTTTTGTTCCGCTCAAACAGGTCGACTTTGCGGTAATAGAAGAGACAAGTCTGATTCCTGCAGGAATTCCCATAGGTATTTTTGTGGAAACAGACGGCGTTCTGGTCATCAGCGCGGGAGCAGTGCGTGGAATGGATGGTACTGATCATGCACCGGCAGAACATATTTTGAATACGGGGGATTATATAGAAAAAGTTGATAATATCGAACTGGCGGACAAAAAGGATTTGATCAAATATGTGAGTGACAGTGACGGAAAGGAGCTGGTTCTCGATATCCGAAGAGGCAATGAACGCTTTCAGACTAAGGTCACTCCGATCATGTCGGCAGACGGAGATTATAAGATCGGTGTATGGGTAAGGGATAATATCCAAGGGATCGGCACACTGACATTCGTGGATGAAACATTGCAATTCGGTGCATTGGGGCATGGAATCAACGATGTGGATACAGCGTTGTTAATGGAAGTGGATTCCGGTACCCTTTATAATACACAGATTTTGTCGGTCATCAAGGGCGAAAGCGGAAAACCCGGTGAATTGACGGGAATCATTGATTATATGCCGGAAAATGTACTGGGTGAAATCACTGAAAATACCAATCATGGTGTATTCGGAACCGGCAATTCCATGATTCTTGATGCCGTATCGGGAGAAGCACTTCCCATCGGGCTGAAACAGGATATTGAAGTCGGTCCTGCACAGATTATCTGCTCACTGAACGGACAGCGTGAGACATATGATGTTGAAATCAGAAACATTGATCTGGTTGCAGACAGTATCAACAGAGGTATCGTGTTGGAGATGACTGATGAGCGATTGCTGTCGTTGACAGGGGGTATCGTGCAGGGAATGTCAGGATCTCCGATTGTACAAAACGGCAAAATCATCGGTGCCGTAACACATGTATTTGTACAGGATGCGACAAAAGGCTTCGGTATTTTCATAGAAACGATGCTGAATCAATAGATTCATGTTAAAACCGCTCTGAAAGTGCGGATTATCACTCTTGTAGAAAAATGGTGAGTTTTATATACTGAGTAAGCATTGGCCATGCAAAATAAAGAATGAAGGAGAAACATGGGAATGGAAAAACTGAATGTTGCGATTTTTGATGATAACCGGCGTATGCTGGAACTTGTAAGTGATGTTCTGAAGAGCGAGAATGATGTAGAAGTAGTCGGGAGCGCATCAAATGGGGATGAGGCGCTGAATATCATTAAGCGAAAAGAACCGGATGTAGTATTGCTTGACCTAATTATGCCGAAGCTTGACGGAATCGAGGTCATGAATCGCGTGAAAAAAGACTTTTCGATTAAAAAACAGCCGGATTTTATAGTACTTTCTGCTGTCGGAGATGAGCAGATTACAGAGGATGCATTTCAGATCGGCGCAAAATATTTTATTATGAAACCATTTGATCCGGAAGTAATCAAAAATAGAATCAAAATGATGAGAAAAGGGCGCTCGCGCAAACAATTTGAATTATCGGGCGCACGTGAGATCAGTTCGCAGGACAACCTGCAGATCCATCATCTGGAAAGTGATGTGACCAATATGATACATGAAATAGGCGTGCCCGCACATATCAAGGGATATCAGTATCTGCGGGATGCGATTATGATGTCGGTCAATGACATTGAGATGCTGGGGTCGATTACGAAGATACTGTATCCGACCATCGCAAAGAAATATCAGACGACACCAAGCCGCGTAGAACGTGCAATCAGACATGCAATCGAAGTGGCATGGAGCAGAGGCAAAATGGATACGATCGATGCACTGTTCGGCTATACGATCAATATGGGCAAGGGAAAACCGACCAACTCCGAATTTATTGCAATGATTGCGGACAAGATCAGGATAGAATATAAAATGAACAGATAAGACTTTTCAGAAAAGTCGTAATGATGTATAATCAAAGGATATAAAACCTGTATCGGGAGGATTATACATGAAGAAAGTACTATTTGTTGCATCAGAGAGCGTACCGTTTATAAAAACAGGTGGATTGGCAGATGTAGTCGGATCTCTTCCCAAATGTTTTGATAAGCGGTATTTTGACGTAAGAGTAATGATGCCGAAGTATATGAGCATCTCACAGGAATTTAAGGATCAGATGAAATATCTGACGCATTTCTATATTGACCTTGCATGGCGTTCACAGTATGTCGGTATACTGGAAATGGAATATGAAGGAATTAAGTTTTATTTTATTGATAACGAGTATTATTTTTCCGGTCCGAAGCCTTATGGGGACATTTATGCGGATATTGAGAAGTTTTCTTTCTTTTCCAAGGCTGCACTCGCTGCACTGCCGGCCATTGGTTTTCAGCCTGATATCATTCACTGCCATGATTGGCAGACGGGACTTGTTCCGGTGTTCATGAAAGAGAGATTCCGTGAGGGAGAATTCTTTGCAAATATGAAATCCGTTATGACGATACATAACCTGAAGTTCCAAGGAACGTGGGATGTCAAGACGATTAAGGATATGACAGGGCTGCCGGAGTACTTCTTTTCACCGGATAAGCTGGAAGCGTATAAGGATGCAAACCTCTTAAAGGGCGGACTTGTATTTGCAGATGCGATTACAACGGTCAGCAATACTTATGCGGAAGAAATCAAAATGCCGTTCTACGGAGAGGGGCTGGACGGTTTGATGCGAGCACGGGCAAATGATCTGCGCGGCATCCTGAACGGTATCGATTATGAAGAATATAATCCGGAGACGGACACCTATATTGAATACCCTTATAATGCAATTGATTTTCGTAAGGAAAAGATCAAGAACAAAAGAGCATTGCAGGCAGAACTCGGATTGGAGCAGAATGATAAGAAGTTCATGATCGGAATCGTCAGCAGACTGACCGACCAGAAGGGCTTTGATCTGATTGCATATGTGATGGATGAACTCTGCAGAGAGGATGTACAGATTGTTATCCTCGGAACAGGAGAGGATCGTTATGAGAATATGTTCAGACACTTTGACTGGAAATATCAGACCAAGGTATCTGCAAACATTTACTATTCGGAAGCGTTGTCTCATAAGATATACGCATCCGTCGATGCATTCCTGATGCCTTCGCTCTTCGAGCCATGCGGTCTCAGCCAGCTGATGGCGCTTCGTTACGGAACCATCCCGATCGTCCGTGAAACAGGCGGTCTCAAAGACACCGTACAACCCTATAACGAATACGAGAGCACCGGCACAGGCTTCAGCTTCACCAACTATAATGCCCACGAGATGCTCCGCACGATTCGTTATGCACACAGCGTATATGTAGACAAAAAAAGAGAATGGAACAAAATGATAGACAGAGCCATGGCCAGTGATTTCTCATGGCACACATCAGCCATGAAGTACCAGGAATTATACGACTGGCTCGTAGGCTAAAGCCATGCAAAAAAGGATTCGGATGTGGTGTGCAAGTTCACTTGCTAAGCCACATCCGAATCCTTTTTTATAGGGCGCAGCCCGTGCCACGAGAAGCAGCGAAGCGGATTCGAGAGGCAGCATGGCTTTC
>CAZWXS010000022.1:0-39194 GCA_964638005.1 uncultured Lachnospiraceae bacterium | reverse complement strand
AAGGAGAAGGACAGATGACAAAAGAACAGATTCAGCAATATACATTGAGAATCACACAGGCAAATAAGACACAGATTATAGTCATCCTATATGATATGATCCTGGATGATGTACAGGATGCACAGAAGAATTATGCAAACGGAGATTTTGAAGCCTTTAAGAATCATTGCAACCATATCAAACGATGTGTTGCGGATTTGATGGAAGCACTTGATTTCAATTATCAGATTTCACACAATCTGATGCAGTTGTATCTGTTTGTAAACAGGGAAGCATCAACGGCTGTTATCCGAAAGGATCCTACCAGACTTGAGATCATTCAGGAAATTGCATCAAATCTAAAGGAAGCATTTGCGCAGATCAGTGAGCAGGATCCATCCGGACCAATCATGGAAAACACGCAGACGGTTTATGCCGGTCTTACATATGGGAGAGGTGATCTGAACGAAAATCTTCAGGACCAGGGTATGTCACGAGGTTTCCGTGTATAAGGCGATCGGAACAGGTATGTTCTGACGAGAAGCCTTTTCCAACAGGAATTTATATCTCTTTTGAACGGCATTTACTTCGTAAATATAGCAGTCGATTAAATCAGGATCGACTACATTATCAAAATTCGAATAAGCACAATCCAAGGCACATTTGGTCTTTGCAATATCCTGCATAAGCTCAATATGTGCCTTTTCTTCATAAGTAGTCTGATTTTTTCTTAGCATGATTTACCTACCTTCTTCTCGGTGAAAATTACCTCTTTTTACATAGTATAGTCATATTTTACCTGTTTATACATATATTCGTATAAATGGACTTGTATAATTTATGAGAAAGAGAGAACCCGTATGGAGCAAGGTATGATATTGATTATTTCCGTTTGTGCAATCGTGCTCGGAATGGTATTTCTGAAAAAGAGAACAGAGTGGATTCTTAATTTTCTGTTGCGGGGAATCTTTGGCGGAATCTTGATTTACTTTGCAAATGAGACACTTTCAATCTTTGAAGCAGGCGTGTATGTCGGAATCAATCTGACCAGTCTTTTGACATGCGCAACGCTAGGATTTCCGGGGGTTTTCCTGCTGTATGGCATTGTGCTTCTCTAAAAAATTTAGTGAAATCTACCAAATATGAAAAACTTTTACATAAGGTATAGACAAATAAAAACATCTATACTATAATTCGATTTACAATTCTTTGGAAATCTTGAGTATCCAGTTTATTCAAACACATGCCCCAAAGAAATGAAAAAATAATGATGGTGAAGAGATGAGAATGCAGATTTTGATTCTGATTGTATCTGTTGCCGCCGTCATGGACATCAAGTCCTATAAAATTAAGAACTGGTTGAGCGTAAGCGGTATTCTGATCGGAACATGCTTCCAAATAATGGAATACAAATCAGTGGGAATTCTTTATGCGGCAGCAGGAATAGGCTTACCGATTTTCTGCCTATGGATATTATTCTGTCTTCGTGCAATGGGAGCGGGTGATATCAAGTTATTTTCGGTAGCAGGGTGTTTTTTGGGACCGAAAAAGATTTTGGATTGTATGCTTTATGCATTGGTGATCGGAGGGATATTTGCTTTATGCAAGATGCTCTATTGCAGAAATATTAGGGAGAGATTTCGGTATTTCATTGCTTATATTAAAAAAATGATACAGACCGGGATATATGAACCGTATTACATGGATACAGATGAGAAGAATCAGTTTACGATCCATTTTTCACCGGCAATCTTAATCAGCGTCATCTTATTATGTTGGGAGGAATTATTTTGAAACACTATATATTGGCTATTTGTGATGTAGAGCAGACATATGCTTATCGACTGATGGAATTTTTAAACAAGAAGGAAAAGAATCCTTTTATCATTCGGGCATTTACAACAGTAGAAGAGCTTATGACATTTGATGCGGAACAAGAGATAGAAATTTTGCTGATTTCGGAAAACGCAATGGATGAACGTATTCGAGGCAGCAATGTCCATCATGTCATTGTGCTGTCCTGCTCAAGGGAAAGAGCAGAATGCTTATGTGAAAAAGCGATCTACAAATACCAGTCGTCGGAGCACATATTAGAAGAAGTTATGTGTTACTACGCTGAACAGACAGCAGAAAACAGAGAGTTCTTTCTATTGCAGAAGGAAGCAAAAATCATAGGGGTGTATTCACCGATCAAGCGAATTCTGAAGACTTCTTTTGCTTTGACACTGGGTCAGATTTTGGCAAAGGAGAAGAGGGTTCTATATGTAAATCTAGAGGGCTATGCCGGTTTTGAGACTTTAATGGACAGGCAGTATGAGGCGGATTTGGCAGACCTGTTATATTACATATCCCAGGAAAACAGAAATACGGAGATGAAGTTGAGAAGTATTGTGCAGAGTATAGAAGGGCTTGATTATATTCCCCCGGTTTCATCTCCACTTGACCTTCACTGTGTTTCCACGGAGGATTGGATGGTTTTTCTAAGAGAAATCAGTCATTGCAATCTGTATGATACGATTATTCTGGATATAGGAGAGAGTCTGAATGCACTGCCGCGATTTCTGAACAGTTGTGAAAGATTGTATACACCCTGTGGCGTTGATGCGGTTTCAAATGCCAAGATGACGCAGTACGAAGCTTTTATAGAACAGAGTGGGCAGAGAGAGATTCTGGATAAAACGAAAAAATTGACTTTTGGCTTTATGAAGGGACTTGAATATGGCCCGGAACATCTGATGTACAGCGAGCTGGGTGAATATGTACAGAAATTGCTGGAGGAAGAGCAGAAGGAAGGTTTATGGTAGCACACAAACAGAAATTGATAGAGGAAATCAGGGAGCAGATTGATCTCAGTAGGGAGGTATCGGACGAAGAGGTGCTCGGTATCATTGATCAGCGTATCGTGGAATGCAGCAAGAGTACTTTCATCAGCCTGCATGACAAAGGCAGGCTCCGCAAGGAACTCTTCCATGCAATCCGCAGGCTGGACATCTTGCAGGAACTGGTGGATGATACGGAAATTACAGAGATTATGGTAAACGGTACAGCTCCGATTTTTATCGAAAAGGAGGGCAGACTTGTTTCGCTGCCTTTACGCTTTGAGACAAGGGAGCGTCTGGAGGATATCATCCAACAGATTGTATCCGGGGCAAACAGAGTTGTTAATACGGCTTCCCCGATTGTAGATGCTACTTTGGACAATGGTTCGCGTGTTAATGTAGTATTGCCGCCTATTGCGATCAACGGTCCGATTCTGACCATTCGGAGATTCCCGGACAAGCCACTGCAAATGGAAGATCTGCTTCGTATGGGAACCATCTCTAAGGAAGCAAGAGATTTTCTGCAAAGGTTGGTAATTGCAGGCTACAATATTATGATTAGCGGGGGAACAGGTTCCGGAAAGACAACATTTCTAAATACATTGTCATGTTTCATTCCGGAGGATGAAAGAATTGTTACCATTGAAGACAGTGCGGAACTACAGATTCAAGGTATATCCAATCTGGTAAGGATGGAAACCAGAAATGCCAATGTGAAAGGCTGTAAGGAAATTACCATTCGAGATTTGATCAAAACGGCACTGCGTATGCGGCCGGACAGGATCATTGTGGGTGAGGTGAGAGGCAAGGAAGCGATTGATCTGATGTCTGCATTCAATACTGGGCATGACGGATCTCTGTCTACGGCACATGCAAACAGCGCAAGGGATCTTCTCAGCCGGATGGAGACTATGATGCTGATGGGGGTTGCGATGCCGTTATCCGCTATCCGAAGACAAATGGCTTCAGGAATCGATATCATAATTCATTTGGGAAGACTTCGGGATCGGAGCCGAAGGGTACTGGAAATTGCGGAGGTCATAGATATTCACAAGGATGAAATAGAATTGCAGAGTCTCTATAGATTTGTTGAGCAGGCAACTGATGAAAAAGGAAAAATCATGGGAGAGCTGCAGAAAATCAATTCATTACGACATACACAAAAATTGGAGCATCGTGGAATATGAAAGAAAATCAAGCAGAAACAAGTTGCATGGATTACAGGATATATCGATTCAAATCAAAGGAATGTTTCTTCTATGGAATACAGTATTTATTGCTGATCCTGCTTTTTGCATATACATTCTACCGTTCCTATATCGCGGTTCTGATACTTCTGCCGGGTATGCCGTTTCTTCTAAAGCGCAAAAAGAAGAAGCTGATCGAGAGGAGAAAACAGCGACTGCGGACGGAATTCAAGGAAGCAATAACTGCGGTATCATCAGGGCTCAGTGCAGGTTTCTCTATTGAAAATGCTTTTATGGAAGCTTCAAAGGACATGCAGATGTTATATGGAGAGAAGGGATTTATCACGGAGGAACTAAAAAATATAGAAAGACAGTTATTGATGAACCGGACATTGGAAAGTTGTCTAAATGATCTGGCGGACAGAAGCGGAGTAGACGACATTCAAGATTTTGCTGCTGTTTTTACCATGGCAAAGCGAAACAGCGGTTCTTTGGTGCAGGTCATATGCAATACGATCAAAGTCATCAATGATAAAGCAGAAATCAAGCGGGAAATAGACGTACTGATCAGTGCAAAGCAATTAGAACAAAAAGTGATGAATGTAATTCCCTTTTTTATTGTATTGTACGTCGGTAAAAGTACAGGAAATCTGTTGGATGTACTATATCACAATCTGGCGGGAATCATTGTCATGACAGTTGCTATGATGATTTACATATCGGCGGTTCTGCTGTCGGAACAAATCGTAGACATCAAAGTATAGCCGTTCAAACAAGGACTTTGTAGGAAAGAGTATGGAGAGATGAAAATGGCAGCAGGAAAATTTTTTATGGAGCGTTTTGAAGATCGGGACAGGGTTTTACATGATATGAAGGTTTTATATCCGACAGAATCTCCAGCAGAAAAGGTCAAAGAGTATTACGAAAATAAAAAAAGATTTTTTTTGCTCGTATTGGGAGCCGGTATAGTCACGATTATGCTGATGGAAGTAAGCGCCCTGTTGTCTCCGGTCATACAGGAAGATAACCGTATTAAAAGAAATCCATATGAGACAGGGGACAGAACAGTATATCTGAAGGCATATTATGACGAGGGGACAAAAGAGGAGGATATCCGGCTGGAAGTCAATGAACAGCAATATACGGCTGCAGAGGTAGAGAAGATGCTTAATGAGGTTGCAAATCTGCTGCCGGTCGCTATATTGGGAGAAAACGCATCATTTGATGAGGTTCGAAGCAATTTGAAGCTGGTCAGCAAAATAGAAGGTTATCCATTTGATATCCGTTGGGAGATTGATAATTACAGGATTATAAATCGATACGGTGAGATCCGGGAGGATAAAACGGAGAAGGAAGGTACGCTTACAGAGGTTAAGGCAATTATTACATATGCTGATTATAGTGCAGAAAGTACTTTTCATATCAGAATCTATCCGCCCATACAGGACAGAGAGGAAGTTTTTCTCGGGCATGTAGAGGAAGAACTGTCAAAGAGAGAATCAGAAAGCCTTACAGATGCTGAAGTCAGATTGCCAAAAGAAGTAGACGGAACAAAAATCATTTGGCGGGAAGCAAAGGACAATACAAGTATTTGTATTTTGTTCCTTGTCATTGTAGCGGCAGTTGTCCTCTATTATGGAAAAGACAGTGAATTACATACACAGGTAAAAAGGCGAAAGAGGGAAATGGAGATAGATTATGCGGAGATTGTCAGTAAACTGGTATTGTTCCTGGGAGCAGGAATGACGGTAAAGGGTGCATGGCAGCAAATTGTAAACGAATATATTACATTACGTGAAACAGGGATGAAGAAGAGATACGCATATGAAGAAATGAGAATCACACATTATGAAATGAGCAGCGGGATTTCAGAAATCAAAGCATATGAGCGGTTTGGAAGCCGATCCGATCTGCCGCGGTATCAGATACTGGCATCAATAGTCGGTCAGGGTGTCAGACGGGGAACGCAGGGGACGATTGAATTGCTGTTACGAGAGATGACCGATGCGTTTGAGGAACGAAAGAGTATTGCAAAACAACTGGGAGAGGAAGCGGGGACAAAGTTATTGATTCCCATGTTCATGATGCTCATGATAGTCATGCTGATCATCATTCTTCCGGCATTTATGTCACTTCAGGTTGTTTCGTGATAAATAACAACAGAAAGAAAGGGGGTGTGGACATGTCTGTGGTAAAGAGATTTATACAGGAGGAAGATGGTATCGGAGTAGTGGAATTGATTCTGATACTGGTGGTATTGATCGGTCTTGTGATTATCTTCAGAGACCAACTTACATCACTGGTCAACGGAATATTTGACAGAATTATCAGTGAGAGCTCTTCTGTATGATCCAAAAGCAGGACGATAAAGACATAATCGGAACAAAACCCACCACAAAAAGGAGTAGATATGAAAAGAGGTCAAATCACAGTTTTTCTGGCATTGTTGTTGTCTATTATCTGTGGTCTGTTGCTGACAATCATTGAAAGCACGCGGATAAACGCAATGCGAATGCAGATGGAATCAGGCATGGATATAGGATTGCATTCGGTGTTTGCAGAATACAATCGCGCACTTCTTTCGCGATACGACCTCTTTTATATCGACACTTCTTACGGAGAAGGCAGCAGCAGTATACGTAATACAAAAGAGCATCTGTTTGAATATATGCAGATCAACCTTGCTCCGAATATTGATCAACGGTTTGCAGCAGGAGACTGGTTTCAAATGGATATAAGAGACATGGATATTCAGACATATTTATTGGCAACTGATTATGACGGAAGGGCGATGCGCAGGCAGGCGGTCAATTATATGAAGCACTTTGCCGTTTATGAAACATCGTGGGACGGAAAAAGCATTGCAGGAGACATTCAGTCAAGAGGTCTTGACGGTAAGGATGTATCCGGAGAGCGGAGCAGTGCTGAAAGCGGAATTGTAGAGATTTCCATTCCGAAACAGATTAGTCAGATCAATGCGCTTCGCGGAGGAAATATACTTGATCTGGTGATGAGTGGCAGGACAATTTCAACAAAATCCGTTCCTATCCAATCATTGACTTCTCACAGGAGACTCGAAGCAGGAAGCGGAGAAGAAGTGTTTCATGAGGAAGTTACAGGGGAAAAAGCGGATCAATTATTTGATGCATATATTTTTCACAAATGTTCCTATGAAACAAAACAACAGGTGCAGGGAGCGCTGGATTACGAAGTGGAGTATATCATTATGGGAAAGGGGAGCGATCGCGAAAATCTGGAACAGATTTCACTAGAGCTGTTAAAGCTTCGAGAGGCGTCAAATGCGGATTATCTGTTTGGTGATGAAGAGAAGAAGGCACAAGCCTATGAGCTTGCACTGATACTGACCGGCGGAGTAGAGATACCGGGACTTGTGGAGGCACTGACAAGATCCTTGATCTATGCATGGGCTTATGCAGAGGCGGTACTGGATGTAAATTGTCTGTTGTGTAACGGCAGGGTTCCTGTTATGAAATCCTCGGGTGATTGGAGACTTCCTCTGGAAGATCTGCTTATATTCAGAAGTTATCTGGGCAGTGGAGGAGGGAGCGGTCTCAGCTATCAGGAGTATCTGAGCGCATATCTTGCCAAAACAGAAGCCGTCGGCAAGCGAAAGAGATGTATGGATATCATAGAAGCAAATGTCAGGATAATAGAAGGAAATGCAGACTTTTGCATGGACGGATGTGTCGAATATATGCAGGCGTTTGCAGAAATCAACAGTGGATACGGATACGAATATACCGTTATGCGAGATTATGGATATGAAAAAATAAGATAAGGTGATAAATGATGATGCCCTTTGCCTGTTCAATCAATTGTATTAGAATCCCTCACATTCAAAAAATATGCAATTTGAGAACGAAAAAAAAAATAGAATTAGATTTGTTCGACCCAGATTCAGACCAGAAAGTCTATCAAAAAGCGAGCAGGGAGAGGGTGTCATCATTTATCAAACATCGATACAAAGGGAGCCTGACCATAGAGACAGCACTGGTATTACCGATCTTTCTGTTTGCCATGATGTTGATTGTAATGCTTTCGGATGCTCTTTGTCTATATATGACTATTCAGGGAGCACTACATCAAAATGCCAAAGAAGCGGCGCAGGCAGCGTACGACCAACCACCGGATGCAGATATTTTGTGCAGCAAGGTGATTGAAGATATCGGGATCGAGTACCTTGAAAGGGCACCCATTGAGAGTGGGAGTAGAGGACTTCGATTTGATGAAGCAAGGGTCGGGGAATCGGATTTGATTGATCTGGTTGTACAGTATCAATTGAAATTTCCATATGACTATTTTGAAATCGGATCAATTCCCATGATGCAGAGATGCCTGATTCATGAATGGGTAGGATACGGAGGTGGGCTTCATGCGAATACTGCCGGAAGGAAAGAAGAATATGTCTATGTGACCCCTTACGGAACGGTATATCATCGCTCACAGGATTGTTCTCATATCAGATTGTCGATCCGGGAGGTTTCGGCTGACCAGATCGGTGATTTGAGAAATACGGACGGCGGAAAATACAAAAGCTGCGAAATCTGTGATGGTTCATTGGACAGTGCACATATTTATATCACAGATGACGGGGACAGATATCATAGTGGTTTGACATGCAGCGGATTAAAAAGAGATGTCATGGCAATTTTGATTTCAGAGGTCGGAAGTCGCAGACCTTGCAGCAGATGCGGAGGAAGATAGAATGAAAGTAGTTGTATGGAATACGATATGCATCCTGATTTTGCTTGTCATATGCACATATACGGATATAAGAAGCCGAGAGGTATCTGTGAAGGTGCTTTTTGGTTTCGGAGTGGTGGAGACAGTACTTCTTCTGTTTGAATTTTTGGCAGATGGTATTTATCTTCCGACAGGTATATTTGTGGGGGCAGCAATGTGGATTGTCAGCAGATTTACAAAAGGTGCTGTCGGAGAGGGAGATGCTCTGTTATTGATCGTGACAGGTATATTGCTCAGTTTGGAGGAAAGTCTTGTTTTACTGATCGGAGCATCATTCGCCGCGGCAGTATGTGGGGTATTTCTGTTGATTTTTACAAAAACGGGGAGAAAGGAAGAGCTACCGTTTGTTCCTTTTTTACTTGCTTCTTATATAGGGATGATCATGATATGAGAAAAAAAGGAAGCTACACGATTGAAGCAGCATTGTTAATGCCCTTTATCATAGGGGTCATTGTGTTTGTCATTTATGCTGCTTACTATACACATGATAGGGCAGTGCTGCAAAAGTGCGCCTATATTGCGGCTCTGAGAGGAAGTCAGGTGCGCACCGGAGATCAGGATACATATGGAGTGGCAAAAGAGAACTGTGAGGAATTACTACAAAATCATCTGCTTGGGAATTGGGAGTTATCCGATTCGGTCGAGGTCGATGTATCTTCGGTTACGGTTTCTTATATCGGAAATATGCAGATACCGGGAGGTATTCTGATAGAACAGCTTCTTGGGAGTAGTAAGTGGAAGACAAAAAAAGAAGCAGGTGCATATAGAATAGATGAGCCGCTTTATATCAGAAAGGTCAGAAAAGCAAACGAGTGAGGAAGAAGAACGGAGAGGATGAAATGTTTCAGGAAGAATATATCAGAGATCTTGGGAGCAATTATTTAGTATTGAATTGTGCAGGAGAAGCATATGATGAGTTTCAGGTGCAGATGCTGCTGAACAATCGTATTGCGGGGCTATTGGAATGTGAGATACGAATAATAGACAACCATGAGAAATTCTTATATGAGATTAGCTCCAAACAGCCGCTCAGCCGTATATATGAAAAGGCAGAGATGGATTATGATGCCCTTGTCAGTATTCTTAGAGGGATTGCAAAAGCAGTGAAGTCGGCAAAAGAATACCTTTTGGATACGGGACATTTCATTTTACAGCCTGAATATATGTATATCAATCCGGAAACAAGAAAGATTAGCCTGTGCTTCTTTCCGCTGTATTATGTAGGACCAGATCAGGCGTTCCATGAGTTGGCAGAATATATATTGGACAAGGTAGATTATAAGGAAGAAAGAGCAGTTGTTCTGGCATATGATTTCTATCGAAAGGCAAAGGAAGATAATTTTAATATCAATTCTGTCTTAAGAGTACCGGTTCCCATAGGAGGCGTGTCCGTACCGAGAGTGGAACCGCCGCGTCAGGAGGAGCATCGGAAAAAAGATATTCTTCCGGAACAGAAGACAGAGGTGCGGCCTAAGAAAAAGGTAGAAGAGAAAGTGCTGTTCACTGTGGGAATTACGATCTTGGCATTGTTGATCATCATGCTGCTGTTGATTCAGATATATCAGCCGGTTTTCTTGATTGCATCACGCAAAATGCAGCAGATTACGCTGATTGTTGCAGCCGGTATGGGCGGAACGGTTGCTTTTATCAGTTTTGTGACAGCCAATCGAATATATTGCAGAAGAAACAAAGAGAAGGTCATTCAGGCAGAGGATGAAATCAGACGACGCTATCATGCGGAGGAAGCGATACAAAAGGAAATGACAAGGGAAGCTCCATACTGCGGAGATACGGTTTTGTTGGTGCGATCAAACCAGAAGGCTAAGCCAAAACTGATTCATATGAAGAACGGAAAGCTGCAGGAGATCCTCATTCAGGGAGATCCGTTTGTCATTGGAAAGATGAGCAGGGGAGTGGATGCAGTGATTAAAGAGCGTTCTATCAGCAGAATGCATGCAAAGATTTCTGAAAAAGAGGGAAATTATTATCTGACAGACTTAAATTCCACCAACGGAACATATAAGAACGGAGTCCGATTAACAGCGAATGAAACGACACCTTTAAAACAGGATGACGAGATCAAATTAGCGGATCTGACGTTTTATTTCGCCTGTTGCTAAAGACCTCTGATTTGTGGTATTGTATAAGGGAAAGTTGGACCGGAATACACTGGAATGAGAGGTTGTTGATTCTATGAAGATTAATATTTATTATGGCGGCAGAGGGATTTTGGATGATCCGACGCTGTATGTCATCAATAAGATGCAGGAAGTGCTGCGTGAATTAAATGTAAATGTGGAGCGCTTCAATCTCTATGAGTTAAAAAACGGAATCACGACATTGCCGGCCACATTAAATGATGTTGACGGTATCATTCTTGCCACGACGGTCGAATGGTATGGAATCGGCGGCTATATGCAGCAGTTTTTGGATGCCTGCTGGCTTTATGGAAATAAAGAGAAGATCAGTAAGATCTACATGTGTCCGGTGGTCATGTCCACAACCTACGGAGAGCGGGAGGGCAAGCTGAACCTGTCGGTTGCATGGGAGATTCTCGGAGGACTTCCCTGCAGCGGTATTTGTGGCTATATCAGTGATACGGTATCTTTTGAAATCAATTCGGAGTATGCGGATCTGATCGAGAGAAAGGCGGAGAATATCTACCGCACGATTTCCCAGAGAGTAGCAAGCCTGCCGGCAAGCAATCAGGCAGTCAAGAAGATGGTAGACAGTACGAGTAGCATCAATCTGACGCCGCAGGAGACAGAGCAGTTGTCAAAGTACGCGTCTGATGATACATATGTACAAAAGCAAAAGGAAGATATTCAGGAATTGACGAGTCTCTTTAAGGACATGATGGATCACAAGGAAGTGGATGAGAACACGGTGTTTATTTCTGATCTGGAGGAGCATTTCAGCCCGCAGGGCAATTTTTCCGCAAGTTATAAGTTCATCATCAAGGAACGTAAGAAGCCTCTGATTGTTGAAATCATAAACAGTGATTTAAATTGTTATTACGGTAATATGGAGAACCCGGAAGTCATCTGCAAGTTGTCATCGGAGGTGATGAATCATATCATTGCCGCACGCATGACCTTCCAGAGGGCATTTATGTCGGGTGATATGCAGGTCAAGGGAGACTTCCGGGTACTTCGCATGTTGGATCAGGTATTTACTTTTATGCCGGAAACAGATTGAGACTGCTGTTGCAGGAGGAGTTTCAGTTCCTCAATATCTGACAGCGTTTCCTTCCAATATTTATATTCCGATATTTCGGGGTGTTGCATCTGTATCACATAGAGAGAACTGTAGATCACGGAAAGTGGATTACTGATGTCATGAATTATACGGGTCAGAGTATCTTGTTCATTAAGTTGCAGCATCATAATTCCTCCTTTGAATGGTTGAATTTTTTAACTAAGATGATTATACAAAATCATACACAAAAAAGAACGAGAAATTTGTCGAAAGGATTGAAAAAAATGAAAGATTCACAATGTATTTTTTGTAAACTTGCGAATGGTGACATTCCGACCAATACGATATACGAAGATGCCGATTTTAGGATATTTTTAGATGCATCTCCTGCAACCAGAGGACATGCTCTGATCCTACCGAAAGAGCATTATGCGAATCTGTTTGAACTGCCGGAGGAGCTTGCAGGCAAGGCAATCATTCTTGCAAAGAAGATGGCGGCTGTCATGAAAGAGAGATTTGATTGTGACGGAGTCAATATCGTGCAGAACAATGGTGAAGCAGCAGGACAGACAGTATTTCATTTTCATATGCACATCATTCCGAGATATGCAGATGACGGACAGATTATCGGCTGGAAGCCGACTTCTCCTTCGGAGGAGGAATTGACAGAGATTAAAAATGCGCTGACCTAACGGTCGGCGCATTTTTCAATCAGATCCAGTATCATGTCGGTGGAATCAGTCTGTTTGGATTGTTTCATCTTTTCGATGTATTGACTGCGATTTTGATATAAAGCGGTAATCTGCTGCAATAAATTTTCATCTGTCAGTTCCTCTTCTTCCATTACAATGGAGAATCCCTGCTTTTCAAAAGACCTTGCGTTCAGAATCTGGTCACCACGGCTCTGCTTAGCGGATAAGGGAATCAGCAGAGAAGGCTTGCCCAGTGCGAGCAGTTCACAGATGGCATTGGCACCTGCCCTGGATACGACAATGTCTGTCAGTGCAAACAGATCTTTCAATTCCTGCTTGATGTATTCAAATTGGATATAGCCCTCTGTATGTGTCAGTGACGGATCGAGTTTTCCTTTTCCGCACAAATGAATCACCTGAAATTGTTCCAACAGTTTTGGCAATATGTCCCGTATTGCTTTGTTCACGGCAGTTGCTCCAAGACTTCCGCCCATGACCATAATGACAGGCTTATTAGCCGTAAAGCCGCAAAAATCAAGAGCAGCAATCCGATTACCCTGTAGCAGCTCGCTGCGGATCGGCGTACCGGTCAGGACAGCCTTGTCGGCAGGCAGATATTGTACTGTTTCGGGAAAGTTACAGCAGATTTTTGCCGCAGAGGAAAGGCACAGTTTATTTGCAAGTCCCGGTGTCATATCGGATTCATGGATGATGGCAGGAATGTGGTTCTTTTTAGCGGCAATCACGACCGGAACAGAGACGAAGCCACCTTTGGAGAAGACAACATCGGGCTTTAATTCCTTCATGAGGTGATTGGCCTCCTTGAAGCCTTTTAATACGCGGAACGGATCCGTGAAATTCTTGACATCAAAATATCTGCGCAGCTTGCCGGAGGAAATTCCATGATAATGCACATCGAAATCAGCCATAAGCGACTTTTCGATGCCGTCATAGGAACCGATATAGTCTATTTGATAGCCTGCCTTCAAAAGTCCGGGAATCAGGGCAATATTTGGGGTCACATGTCCGGCTGTACCGCCGCCTGTCAGGATGATTCGTTTCATAAGAGTATTATCCTCCGATCTCATATCTAGGATGATTATAGCAAACATCCCTTTATTTCGCTACGATTTTTATAAAATGTAGAAATATGTTGAACGATTTTTCTTTTTTCAACAGGCAGGAACAAGTATACTGGATACAGAATGCTGAGAGGAGAGGAAGATTACAGGATGAATAATTTTTTTTATTACAGTATTATTTGTATTCTGCTGGCGGGATTTCTATGTGGGGGAATTCTTGGCAGTATCTTGATTAGAAAAATGGCACAGATGAAGGAAATGATACATACATTCTGTCTGACGGAGAGACAGAGCAGAAATCAACATATTTCACTGTCACAGCCGATAGAATTGACACAGGAAGAACGCAGCATGCTTCTGGAGGACAAGCCTGCAAAGGATACGGAAAATGATGACAGTGCGCAGGATGAGCTGATGATAGAGGAGTTCCTGCAGGAAATTTTATCTTGCTAAAACAATAGGTATTTGCTACACTTATCAAAATGAACTATTCAAAGGAGAGATAGTATGAGCAGCAAGGTAACATATGATTACAGCAAGGCATCTTCATTTATCAGTGAAGACGAAGTCACATTTATGAGCAAGCTTGTAAAGGATGCAAAGGAGCAGTTGGTATCAAAATCCGGAGCGGGAAATGATTTCTTGGGCTGGATAGACCTTCCGGTTGATTATGACAAAGAAGAATTTGCAAGAATATTAAAGGCAGCAGAGAAGATCAAGTCTGATTCAGAGGTATTATTGGTTATCGGTATCGGCGGCTCTTATCTGGGTGCAAGAGCAGCGATTGAGTTCTTGAGACACAGCTTCTATAATACAGTATCCAAGGAAATCAGAAAGACACCGGAGATTTATTTCGTAGGCAACAGCATCAGCAGTACCTATATCAATCATCTGAAGCAGGTGATCGGTGACAGAGATTTCTCGATCAATATGATTTCCAAGTCAGGAACAACGACGGAGCCGGCCATTGCATTCCGTGTCTTCAAGAAGATGATGGAGGACAAGTACGGCAAGGCGGAAGCAGCAAAGAGAATTTATGCAACGACTGATAAGGCAAGGGGATCTTTGAAGAATCTTGCTACAGAAGAGGGCTATGAGAGTTTTGTAGTTCCGGATGATGTCGGAGGACGTTTCTCGGTATTGACAGCAGTGGGACTCCTGCCGATCGCAGTCAGCGGTGCAGACATCAACAAGTTGATGGAAGGCGCACAGGCAGGCAGAGAGCAGGCGCTCAATGCAGATTTTGCAGACAATGATGCACTGAAATATGCAGCCATCAGAAATATTCTTTTCAGAAAAGGAAAAGGAATCGAAATCATGGCAAATTATGAGCCGAGCGTTCATTTTGTGTCTGAGTGGTGGAAACAGTTATATGGTGAGAGCGAAGGCAAGGATCAGAAGGGAATCTTCCCGGCAAGCGTTGATCTGACAACAGATCTTCATTCCATGGGACAGTTTATCCAAGACGGTGCCAGAACTTTGTTTGAGACGGTTATCAATATCGAGACTTCACGTGAAGAGATCATTCTCGGTGAAGAGCCGGTAGATCTTGACGGATTGAATTATCTTGCAGGCAAGTCGGTAGACTTTGTCAACAAAAGTGCAATGAACGGAACCATTCTTGCACATACAGATGGAAATGTACCAAATACCGTTATCAATATTCCGGAAGTGAATGAATATTATTTGGGACAACTGTTCTACTTTTTTGAATTTGCATGCGGTGTAAGCGGATACCTGTTGGGCGTGAATCCGTTCAATCAGCCGGGCGTTGAGAGTTATAAGAAGAATATGTTCGCATTGCTTGGCAAACCTGGCTATGAGGTTCAGAGAGAAGCATTGCTTAAGAGATTATAATCAGACCAGAGTAAACGATGAAAAGAATGTTTTACACTCTTTTCATTGTCATGAATCAAAGAATCTTCCGACCGTGCAGAATGGTCGGAAGATTTTTAATAAAAAAGAAGAGTATATTGATGATGATCAAGGAGAAAGAGAGGTTGTGCGTATGAAGGTAGTAGCATTAGAGCGAATTAATGTAGGGTATGATGTAGATGTCAGTCAGTTTCATAATCTGGGAGAGTTCGTGGAATATGATATGACGGCACCGGAGCAGATCGTAGAGAGAGGACAGGGTGCAGATGTTCTGATTGTCAATAAACTGCCTATGAATGAAAGTACAATCGCTGATCTGTCCGGCCTGAAACTGATCTGCCTGACAGCCACCGGCTCGGATAATGTAGATGCTGCTTATTGTAAGAGCAGAGGAATTGCTGTCTGTAACGTAAAGGGCTATTCAACAGCCAGTGTAGTGCAGCATACATTTGCAACTCTCTTTTATGTGTTGGAAAAACTGAATTACTATGATCATTATGTCAAATCAGGCAGTTATGCAAAATGTGAGATATTTACGCATTTCAGCGAACGTTTTATTGAGATCAAAGATAAGACTTGGGGCATCATAGGACTTGGAGAGATTGGCAGAGGTGTTGCAAAGGCAGCAGAAGCATTTGGCTGCAGAGTCATCTATTATTCTACCAGCGGAAAGAACAGTACAACGGATTATGAGCAGGTAGATTTTGATACATTGCTTGCAACATCGGATATCATCTCTGTTCATGCACCGTTGAATGACAGAACAAGAAATCTGATGACACTGGAAGCATTTAAGAAAATGAAACCGTCGGCTTATTTTATCAATATGGGACGAGGACCGATCGTAAACGAGGCAGATCTTGCGACTGCTCTGGAGCAGGATATGCTCGCGGGGGCAGCTCTGGATGTATTGTCGGCGGAGCCGATGCGGGCAGACAATCCGCTTGGAAGGATTAAAGACAGCAATAAATTACTCATCACACCACACATTGCATGGGCGACAACAGAAGCCCGCGCACGTGTGATGGATGAGGTATATCAAAATATCATAGCATATACAAAGGGTGAAAACAGAAATCGTATTTCATAATTTTGAGTATGTCGGTTATTTGCAATTTCCGCATTTACCGTAGAAATATGTGATGTGTCCGGCGATTGTTCCGTTGAAATCCGCACCGGCGATATCATTGATTTTTTCAATGCTTTTCATATCCAGATCAATGACATTTCCACATTCCGTGCAGATAAAATGATAGTGAGGAGCAATGTTTGCATCAAAATGATCCGCTCCGTCGCCCATATTGATCTTGAGTATTTCACCGATATCCGATAGCAGCGTGAGATTACGATATACGGTACCGAGACTGATGTTGGGAAATTCCTGACGGACATTCATGTATACGACATCTGCAGTAGGGTGGTCCTTACGGGTCATCAGATAGTCTTTGATGGCTTCCCGCTGACGACTGTATTTTAATACCAAAGGTTTCACCTCCTTAATTTCAATAACGATTACTAATATTAAGTATAGCATATACACTGATTTTGTCAATAGAAGGGGTCAATTTTAGATTCTTTTTAGAATAATTTAGAGGAATTATAGTTATATTGACAATTACATATGCTATAATTACTTATTATGAAACTCAAGACCAAGCTGACTATAACTGCATGCACGATCGTAGTCATTCCAATCATTCTTGCTTCTGCTGCAATCTATGTATTGGGGTTTGTGCAGTTGCGCAATATTGAGCAGACATATGGAATCGAGAGAGAACAATACAGCTATGGAGTATTGACGAATTCCGTACAGGCATTCAGTAAGGTTACTAAGCTGATCTATCATCAGTTGAAACGTGTTGCAGTCAGCAATCCCGGACAGCTTGAAGATATGGAATATCTGAATACTGTAAATGAGGAATTACAGAAGAAATCGTCCTATTTGCTCGTCAGAAAGGGAAGCGAAATCTATTACATAGGCAGTGAGGAAGATCTGTCGTTTTTGGAGAATAATCTGCCCTTGTATGAGGAGGACAGTTACTCGGAAAACGGGGAATACTATTTCGGTGATCATCAGAGACTGATCAAACAGGTTGATTTCCTGTTTCCGGACGGAGATTACGGCAGTGCGTTTATCATTACACGATTGAACAGTTTGTTGCCGAATTCTTTCATTTTGGATATGATATTGGCAATTACTCTGATTTTGATATTGACCAGCATCTTTATGACCTCTTGGATCTACAGAAGTATTGTTATTCCGGTACACAAGCTCAATACGGCGATGCAGAAGATTGCAGAGGGCAATCTGGACTTTTCCATCGAGACGGACAGTCAGGATGAAATCGGTCATCTGTGTCAGGATTTTGAAGAGATGCGCAAGCGGCTGAAGGACACAACCGAATCAAAGATTCAATATGATACAGAGAATCGGGAACTTGTCAGCAATATTTCGCATGATCTGAAAACTCCTATTACAGCAATCAAAGGATATGTAGAGGGAATCATGGACGGTGTGGCGGATACACCGGAGAAGATGGAGAAGTATATCAAGACCATCTATAATAAGGCAAATGAGATGGATCGACTGATCAACGAACTGACCTTATATTCCAGAATTGATACGAACCGTATTCCGTATAATTTCCATCGCATCAATGTAAATGACTATTTCCGTGACTGCGTTGAGGAAGTAGGTTTGGAGCTGGAAGAGAAGAATATAGAATTCCATTATTCGAACTATCTGGACAAAGACATCCGCATCATAGCAGATCCGGAGCAGTTAAGAAGGGTTATCAACAATATCATCGGCAATTCGATCAAGTATATTGACAAGCCCAAGGGTATCATAGATATCAGCATCAATGACATAGGGGATGCAATCCAGGTAGAGATTGAAGACAACGGAAAAGGAATTGCGGCAAAAGATCTGCCCAATATATTTGAGAGATTTTACCGAACAGATGCCTCCAGGAATTCAGCACAGGGCGGCAGCGGTATCGGATTATCCATAGTTAAGAAGATCATAGAGGACCACGGCGGCTATATATGGGCCACCAGCAAGGAAGGAATCGGAACAACCATACACTTTTGTTTAAGAAAATACCAGGAGGCAGTAGAAAATGAATAGAATTCTAATTGTAGAAGATGAGGAATCAATTGCAGAGTTGGAAAAGGACTATTTAGAACTATCGGGATTTGAAGTGGAGATTGAGAATTCAGGGGATACAGGACTTGCCAGAGCACTTTCGGAGGATTTTGACCTGTTTATACTGGATCTGATGCTGCCGAATGTAGACGGATTTGAAATATGTAAGCAGATTCGTGTTGCAAAGAACATTCCGATTATCATGGTATCAGCCAAGAAGGATGATATTGATAAGATCAGGGGACTGGGTCTCGGTGCGGATGATTACATCACGAAACCATTTAGCCCAAGCGAACTTGTAGCTCGTGTAAAGGCTCATCTGGCAAGATATGAAAGGCTCATTGGAAGCAATGCGAATTCGAATGAGATCATTGAGATCAGAGGTCTGCGGATTGATAAGACAGCCCGCAGGGTATATGTCGACGGAGAAGAAAAGAACTTTACAACGAAAGAATTTGACCTGTTGACATTTCTGGCACAGAATCCAAATCATGTATATACGAAAGAGGAGCTGTTCCGGGAAATTTGGGATATGGATTCCATCGGGGATATCGCGACCGTCACGGTACACATTAAGAAAATCAGAGAGAAGATCGAATTCGATACGACAAAACCGCAATACATCGAAACCATTTGGGGTGTTGGATATCGGTTCAAGATCTAGGAAGTCGACATGAAGGTATTATATGAGGATGATGATATCATAGTCTGCCACAAGCCGTCAGCAGTTGCAACGCAGACGAGTAAGATCGGCGAGAAGGATATGGTCAGTGAATTGAAGAATTACCTGTGCACGAAGAATCAGGATTTAAAAAGCCGGGGAGATGTTTATGTCGGACTCATCCATCGTTTGGATCAGGGCGTGGAGGGGATACTGGTATTTGCAAAGACACCGTGGTCAGCCGCCGAACTGAGCAGACAGATAACAGAACATACAATGAAGAAGTATTATTATGCTGTTGTATATGGAGAAATAATGCAGCAAGAAGGTACTTTGACAGACTACCTGATCAAGAACGGAAGGGATAATACTTCAAAGGTCGTAAGCAAAGGAACGCCGGGTGCAAAGCCGGCCGAACTAAGATACAGTTTGATCGGAAGCAATGAATCCGAAGGAAAGCATCTCGTCAGAATCGAGTTGATCACAGGCCGTCATCATCAGATCAGAGTACAGTTTGCGCATCGGGGAATGCCATTGGTGAATGACTATAAGTATGGCTACAGCGGTGACAGGGACGAAGCGTGCAAGGGCATTGCACTGTGTGCCTACCGGTTAAGCCTGATGCATCCGAAGACACATCGGGAAATGAATTTTGAAATTGAGCCGACGGCAGAGATATTTCGGAAAATAACGGTATAAATCAGAAGCAGTTGCAAATACTATCACCAAGGTGGTAGACATGCAAAAAAAATATTTAGTTCCATTGGGAATTATCGCAGGTGTATATTTGGGAATGAAGTATCTCGTACCTCTCTTCATTCCTTTTTTATTGGCAGGAATCATAGTGATGATCATCAATCCGTGTGTTGAGTGGATGCACCGGAGACTAAAGATCAACAGAGGGATTGCGGCAACATTCATTGTGATCGTGACGGGAGGCCTTGCCCTGACTTTGATCTGGTTTGCGTGTGATGGAATACTGGGGCAGATTAAGAAGCTGTTTTCACGCATCAATGTCTATGAGGGAGAGCTGTGCAGGATGGTCAGACATTCCTGCCAGGCGATGGAGCAGACATTTGGGATTGATGCGGTCAATATCGAGACTCTGGTATTGGATAACATCAATCTGATGGTGGATAACATGCAGATTGATATCATCCCGAATCTGATGAATGACTCTTTTTTCTATGTAAAGGGAGCGGCAGAATTTGTAGGAGCTGTCATGATTGCGGTGATTTCTGTCGTACTGTTGGCTAAGGATCTGGAACTCATAAAGGAAAACTGCAGGAGATACAAAGGATTTTCGGTCTTATGTGAGATCGTGCAGAAGGTAGCATCAGCCATAGGCACATTTGTCAAATCACAACTCGTCATCATGCTCATAACGAGTATTCTCTGTACGGTCGGACTATGGATGACCGGCAATCCATATGCGTTGATGATAGGTCTGATCATCGGACTGCTGGATGCTCTTCCGTTCATCGGGACAGGATTGGTATTGATTCCGTGGACATTGATTGAAATCATTAATCAGAACTATACCAATGCATTGATATTGGGAATCCTCTTTATCGTCTGTGCACTGAGCAGGGAACTGTTGGAGCCGAAGCTGATCGGAAAGAAACTGGGAGTCTATCCCATTGTCATTATGCTTTCCATCTATGTGGGAATCAAGCTCTACGGTCTCTCCGGTATTATCATGGGACCCATTTCATTGTTGATCATATATGAGCTGAGCTGCTATTACGGCAAGACCGGAAACAAGGATGAGAGTTGACAAACGGTATGGTTTGCAATAAAATCGGGATATGTTCAATTTGCAGACACGAAGGAGAGAATGAAATGGCTGATGACAAGAAGTTGGTAGAGGCGATTACATCCATGGAAGAGGATTTTGCACAATGGTACACGGATGTAGTAAAAAAAGCAGAGTTAATTGATTATTCTAATGTAAAGGGATGTATGGTAATCAAGCCCGCAGGGTATGCCATATGGGAACTGATACAGAGGCAGCTTGACGATATGTTCAAGGAAACAGGCGTTGAGAATGTGTATATGCCGATGTTTATTCCGGAGAGCCTCTTACAGAAGGAAAAGGATCATGTCGAGGGCTTTGCACCTGAGGTAGCATGGGTGACGCATGGCGGACTGGAACCTTTACAGGAGAGAATGTGTGTCAGACCGACATCAGAGACATTGTTCTGCGATTTCTATGCAAATGATATTCAGTCATACAGAGACCTTCCGAAATTATATAATCAATGGTGCAGTGTTGTTCGTTGGGAGAAGACGACCAGACCGTTCCTTCGCTCCAGAGAATTTTTGTGGCAGGAAGGGCATACGGCACATGCAACGGCTGGGGAAGCAGAAGCAAGAACAGAGCAGATGCTGAATGTATACGCTGATTTCTGTGAAAAGGTGCTTTCTCTTCCCGTCATCAAGGGAAGAAAGACAGATAAAGAAAAATTCGCAGGAGCAGAAGCAACCTATACGATAGAAGCCCTGATGCATGACGGCAAGGCACTGCAGTCCGGTACAAGCCATAATTTCGGAGACGGATTTGCCAAGGCATTTGAGATACAGTATGCAGATAAAGACAATCAGCTAAAATATGTAAATCAGACTTCATGGGGTATGTCTACCAGAATCATCGGTGCAATCATCATGGTACATGGTGACAACAGTGGTTTGGTACTTCCGCCGAGAGTGGCGCCGACACAGGTCATGATCATTCCGATTCAGCAGAAGAAGGAAGGCGTCCTTGAAAAGGCTGCAGAGATCAAAGAGAAGTTAGGTGCGTTCAGAGTGAAGCTGGATGACAGTGACAAGAGTCCCGGATGGAAATTCTCCGAGCAGGAAATGCGTGGAATACCGATCCGTGTGGAAATAGGACCTAAGGACATAGAATCAAATCAGTGCGTAATCGTACGTCGTGATACAAGAGAAAAGATGATTGTATCATTGGATGAAATAGAGACAAAGGTAAAAGAAATACTGGAAACAGTACAGGCAGATATGCTCACAAGAGCAAAGAATCATCTTGAAAACCATACTTACAGTGCGGCAACGACAGCGGAATTTGAAAAAACACTGGCTGAAAAGCCCGGATTTGTCAAAGCGATGTGGTGCGGTGATGTAGCCTGTGAAGAAGCAATCAAGGAAAAATACGGAGCAACCTCACGCTGTATGCCATTCGAACAGGAACACATCGCAGATACATGCGTCTGCTGCGGCAAACCTGCCAAAACCTTGGTATACTGGGGCAAAGCTTATTAGCGGGATAAAACTGCAGAGCAGTTTTGACCTTGCCTAGAATTATTATTATATCAAACACGGAGAATCCCACATGCAACTCACATTACCGGAAAAGGTGAAAACCATCATTCAAACCTTAGAGGATGGCGGCTATGAAGCTTATGCCGTTGGTGGTTGCGTGCGGGATTCTTTATTGAATAGACTTCCGGAGGACTGGGATATCACTACTTCTGCGACTCCGGAAGAGGTCAAAAGATATTTCCGCCGCACCATTGATACAGGCATACAGCATGGAACGGTTACGGTTATGCTGGACAAAGACGGGTATGAGGTAACGACCTATCGTATAGATGGTGCATACGAAGACAACAGGCATCCTTCAGATGTGACCTTTACCCGTAATCTGACAGAAGATTTGAGACGTCGTGATTTTACGATCAATGCCATGGCATATAATGACAAAGATGGATTGATTGATGTATTCGGCGGAATGACAGATTTGGAACAAAAGACCATCAAGGCCGTAGGAGAACCGAGAGAGAGGTTTGGAGAGGACGCCCTGCGTATTTTACGTGCTTTACGTTTTTCAGCACAGTTAGGATATACGATTGAAAAGCATACGAGGAATGCAATCTGCGAGCTGGCGCCAACGCTTGAGAAGATCAGTGCAGAGAGAATTCGTACAGAACTTGTAAAACTGCTTGTTTCTCCACATCCGGAATTACTGTTGGAGGCATATACAACAGGTGTAACGAAGGTTATATTGCCGGAATTTGATCGTATGATGCAGACGAATCAGAATCATCCGCATCATGACTGTTCCGTCGGAGAGCACACAGTTCGTTCTGTCTGTGCAATCAAACCGGACAAGAATCTCAGGCTGATTATGCTTTTTCATGACATGGGCAAGCCAAGCTGCAGAACAGAAGATGAGCATCGCATTCATCACTTTCATGGACATTGCGAGGTAAGCGGTGATATGACAAAGGAGATTATGCGTCGTCTGAAATTTGACAATGATACAATCCGCATTGTCAGCAGTATCGTCAGATATCACGATTACAATCCGCCGTTGAAGCCGGCTGCAGTACGCAAGGCAATCAATAAGGTTGGTGCAGACATCTTTCCGCTGCTGTTTTCGGTTAAGCGAGCTGATATTATGGCACAAAGTGAGTTTCAAAGAGAAGAAAAACTGGCATATGTGGATCAACTGCAGTCATTGTATGATAGCATTATTGCGGCCGCCGATTGTGTATCATTATCGGATCTGGCCATTACGGGAAAGGAAGTTATCAATGCCGGGATGAAGCCGGGAAAAGAAATCGGGCAGGTACTTGGCAGACTCTTGGAGGATGTGATCGAGACTCCGGAGCATAATACAAAGGAGTATCTGACAGACAGACTTCCGCAAATGATTGCAGAATTACAAAAGGAGAATTAACATATTTGATTTTCACCATTCATACACTAGGTAATGAAACAATACCCAGGGGGAATCAAGGTGGATGATAAGAGAATCAGTGTGTTGGAAAACTATGATATACAAGTGCTTCGCACCTATAAAGGGCGAGGCGCTCTTATTTGTGAGACAGATAAAGGGCTTAAGATATTACGGGAATATACAGGACGGGAAAGCAGAGCGGATTTTCAGGAAAAATTATTGTTGCGCATCAAATCCTCCGGTATCAGTCAGGTAGATCAGTATGTCAGAAATAAGGAAGACCGGATATTGACTGCCGACAAAATGAACAATACATATATCCTTAAGGACTGGTATGAGGGTGCAGAGTGTAACGTATGTCAGCCTGTCGAAATCAAAGAAGCAGCACGTAATCTGGCGTGTCTGCATAAGGCGATGGCTTGGCCGGATGCCGCAGAGCTGGAAACAGCGCTGGTACACTCCGTAAAAGAAGAGTTCTTGAAACATACAAGAGAATTGAAGAAAATCCTTTATTTTATGAGAAAACGCAGCTGCAAGTCTGATTTTGAACTTTATTTTGCCAAGTATTTTGATGAGTTTTACAAGGAAGCAGAGGATGTACTGGATCGGGTGCGGGAATGGGATGAAGCAGCATTTCAGAAAAGCATTCGCAAAAAAGGACAGATCTGTCACGGAGAGTACACGCATCATAATATAATTGTCAATCATCAGGGAATAGCAACGGTCAATTTTGAGAAGTATCAGATCGATACACCCATACATGATCTATACCAGTTCATGCGAAAGGTATTGGAGAAGAATGAGTGGTCGGAGGACATCGGAAACTTGATCCTACAGTCCTATGAACAGGAAAATCCTCTGACAGGAGAGGAAAAGAACAATCTGTATTTCCGGCTGGCATATCCGGAGAAATTCTGGAAGATGGCAAATTATTATTACAATTCCAACAAAGCATGGATACCGGAAAAAAATATCGAGAAGCTTCGGAAGCTGGTTGAACAAAATGGTGCTAAGCATTCCTTTTTGAAGCAATATGTGATAAATTAGTGTTAGAGTTACGAAAGACCAGTTAGTAAGGGCGGACATATGAAAAAGACAAATTTCCCAATGGTTCCGGTTACGATGATCATGGTAGTGCTCTTCATGGCATGTTATCTGATCATTATGGATCTGAATACCGATCGGAATACGAAACCGGAAGAGGCGGTCGCATCTCAGACAGCGGATGTCGGCAATGAATTGACAAAAGATGATACAGCTATTTTAATATATCGAGACACAGAAGAAAAAATCCTTAACTTTCAGTCTGTTGTGTCGGATGCACGTTATGCACTTTATTATGACGGAACGACAACTGCCGAGGATCCGTACGGGGAAGCGATGTCTGTTGCACAGATTTCCATCGGAGAGATCGTGGATGTGAACTATTCCTCGCATTCCAAGATCATACAGCAGATCAAGGTATCCGGTAATACATGGACCTATACAGGTATTACAAAGTTTACATTTGATAAAGAAGAGATGGTATTACAATTACAGGATGAGAAATACAGATTTACGGAAGATCTGATCGTGACTTCCGGTGATGAAGTTGTAGAGCTGATGGATATCAATGAGCAGGATACTCTGACAATCAAGGGCTATAACAGGGTAATCAGCTCTATCATCATCGAAAAGGGACACGGATATATCCGTTTATTAAATGATGAATATTTTGTCGGAGGCTGGATCGAAGTAGGACAGTCGGTCATCAAGCCGATCAGTTCTGAAATGCTGTTGATCGTGCCGGAAGGTGACTACAGAGTCCGATTAACCAATAAAGGAAATGAAGGAGAGGTCGATGTTTCTGTGAAGAGAGATCAGGAAACAGAAATCGATTTATCCGAAATTAAGATTGAAAAAGCGATTACAGGTATGCTGTCCTTTATTATCAGTCCGGCATATGCAGAGCTGCTCATCGATGGTGAGCCTACGGATTATTCAGACCTGATAGAGCTGAGCTACGGTGTTCATCAGATCGTAGTAAAATCATTGGGATATAAGACTCTCTCCGAAAATATCAAGGTAGGCGCACCTCTTGCAGAGATAGAAATCGAACTGGATGAGGAAGGTGACAGCAGCTCTTCAAGCAGTAGTTCGAGCAGCAGTTCTTCAAGCAGCAGCTCGAGCAGCAGTTCCTCAAGCAGTACCTTGAATGCAACAGATTTGTTAAATTCAATACTCAGCCAATTGACAAGCAGCAGCACATTTGTGTCGGGAAATACAAGTTCTTCAAGTACAACGAGTTCATCGAGTTCTTCAAGTGCTTCAAGTTCCTCGAGCTCTTCAAGTACGATGAGTTCATCGAGCAGCTCCTCCAGCTCATCGACGGTAACATCAGCAGAGAATCGTATATACATAGACGGTCCGGAAGGAGCAGAGGTATATTTGGATGGGAATTATGTTGGAATAGCTCCTTGCAATTTCAAGAAGGTGATTGGCACACATGCAATCACATTGCGTGCGAACGGTTATCAGACCAAGAGTTATACGATAGATGTCGAAGATGACGGTAACAGTATATCGTTCTCGTTTTCGGCATTGATTGCAGGAGCATCAGAATAGGATTTATTCATTTCTATTTAGAAAAGAAGCCATATCATAAAGGGTATTTCTGTCCTCTCCCTTGAGTGACAGGCATAATGCAAGGAATTCGCCGATGGTGTACTCGGCCGTAAAGGGAACATTCAAATCGATTGAATCATCCCGTGAGGTGGAATTACCAAGCAGATAGTCAATGTCGACATCATAGAAATTAGATAATTTCAGAAGATGTCGGGTCGGAATATCATTATAACCCTTCTCATATGTGGAGTATGTCTGTTGGCGTATTCCAAGTACATTTGCGATTTCAGTCTGGTTATATCCCTTGATCGTGCGCAATTCGAATAATGTCTCATGAAGTTCTTTATTATTCTTTATCATATGTTTACATCCTTTCTTTGTAATCTTAGCATACCATACAAATGTTTAATATGTACTGCATTACAATAAAATGATGTAAACAAAATATTTTTACAAACAGAACAGCTTTGTCAAAATTCAACTTGTATAGATGAGCAAACAAGTGCTATGATAATAATTACAAGAAAGTAGGAGTGTGATTAAATGGCACAGGAAAACGGACAATCAAAATACTATGTACTGATGGACAGTCTAAAGCAGGACATGCTTGCAGGGAAGATCAGACCGGGAGACAAGATCGCATCGGAAAATGAACTTGCTGCCAAGTTTCAGGTCAGCAGGCATACTGTGCGAAAGGCACTTTCCATTTTGGAAAATGACGGACTGTTAGAGGCAATCCACGGTAAGGGGACATATTGTATTGAAAGAATGAGAGGCGGAATCGGAGAGTCGCATAATGTAGCAGTTGTGACGACTTATATATCCGACTATATATTCCCTCGAGTCATTCAGGGAATTGACAATGTACTGACAAGAGAAGGCTACAGTATCATCCTGAAAAATACCGGAAACAGCCAGAAGAATGAAGCTAGGGCGCTGGAGGATATCATGACCAAGGACATAGACGGTCTGATCATTGAGCCGAGTAAAAGTGAGATTTACTGTAAGCATATGAATCAATATGAGGCACTTGACCTGATGAGGCTGCCGTATGTATTTCTGCAGGGCACATATCCGCAGATGAAGCACAAACCCAATGTGGTGATGGATGATGTAGAGGGCACCTATCTGTTGACAAAGTATTTGATCGAATTAGGACATAAGCATATCATAGGCATCTTCAAGATTGATGACAGTCAGGGAACGGCAAGACATAAGGGATATATCAAAGCACTGAACGAAGCAGGGATGTATTATAATCCTGACAATGTCATCCTCTTTCATACAGAAGACCGTGCAAAAAAACCGGCGGCTATGGTAAAGCAATTTGTTGAAAGTAAAATGGAGATGGATGCTATCGTGTGCTACAACGATCAGATTGCACTTGAGGTAATCAAAGCCTTGGAAGTCTATGATATCCATGTGCCGGAGGATATATCCATAACGGGATATGACAATTCTCTGATTGCAGAGAGTGGACCTGTACAGCTGACTACAATCTCACATCCACAGGAGAAAATAGGAGAAATGGTTGCTGAACTGCTGTTAGAGAAGATGAGAGGGATTGAAGACAAGGACAGTAAAATACCGCGGGTAATCAAGCCGGAATTGATCATCAGAGATTCCTGCATTAAGCGCTCCTGATTTGGGTGCGTCAGTGGCTGACAAACAACTTGTACATATGACTATACAAGTTATATAATAGAAATGATAGGTTTCTTAACAGTAACATAATCAAGAAGGAGGTATTCAAATGGGTGACGCAAAAGGTACAATTATAAACGGAAAGGCAGTGCTTGGTATAGAATTTGGCTCTACTAGAATCAAGGCTGTTCTCATAGGAGAGGATCATGCTCCGATAGCTTCGGGAAGTCATGATTGGGAAAACAGGCTGGAAAATAACATCTGGACTTATAGTATGGAAGACATCCGAACAGGTCTGCAAGATTGTTATCAACGACTGATTGAAGACGTAAAAAATCAATATGGGGTAGCAATCCATACTTTGAGTGCAATCGGATTCAGCGGGATGATGCACGGATATATGGCGTTTGATCAAAATAATGAACTTCTGGTGCCGTTCCGTACATGGAGAAATACCATGACAGAGCAGGCGGCAAAGGAACTTACAGAGGTATTTCAATATAATATTCCACAGAGATGGAGTATTGCCCATCTGTATCAGGCGATTTTAAACGGCGAGGGGCATGTATCCGATATTCGCTTCCAGACGACGCTTGCAGGATATATTCACTGGAAACTGACGGGAAAGAAGGTAATGGGTGTAGGCGAGGCATCCGGTATGTTCCCGATTGATACGAAAACAGGAAGCTTTGACAGGAAAATGATGCAGCAGTTTGATGAATTGGTAGCATCTAAAAATTATCCTTGGAAACTGGAGGATATCTTCCCGCAGGTACTTACAGCCGGTGAATATGCCGGAACTCTGACAGAGGAGGGTGCGGCATTTTTGGATGTATCAGGACAATTACAGGCAGGGATTCCGTTGTGTCCGCCCGAAGGTGATGCCGGAACAGGTATGGCGGCGACAAACAGTGTGGCACTCAGGACAGGAAACGTATCTGCAGGAACCAGTATATTTGCAATGATCGTATTGGAAAAGGAATTGTCCAAGGTATATCCGGAGATTGATCTGGTGACAACACCGAGCGGTGATCTGGTCGGAATGGTACATTGCAACAATTGTACCTCTGATTTGAATGCATGGGTCGGACTGTTCAGGGAGTTTGCAGAAAGCTTCGGCATGAAAGTGGACATGAATGAATTGTTTTCGACACTTTACAACAAAGCGCTGGAAGGTGATGCAGACTGCGGCGGATTGTTGGCATACAATTATTTTTCGGGAGAGAGCATTACAGGGTTTGAAGAAGGAAGACCTCTGTTTGTAAGGACACCCGACAGCAAGTTTAATCTGGCTAATTTTATGCGGGTTCATTTATTCACCTCACTCGGCGCTCTGAAGACAGGCCTGGATATTCTCTTAAAGCAGGAGAATGTCAAGGTAGATGAAATATTCGGTCATGGCGGACTCTTTAAGACAAAGGGAGTCGGACAAAGCATGCTTGCCGCAGCAATGGATGCACCGGTATCGGTTATGGAGACGGCAGGTGAAGGCGGAGCATGGGGTATCGCATTGCTGGCAGCCTATATGATGCAAAAGGAAGCAGGAGAATCATTGGCGGATTACCTTGCAAATAAAGTATATGCCGGAAAGACAGGTTCCAAGCTTTCGCCAGATGCAAAAGATGTAGCTGGCTTTGAAGAATTTACGGCACGCTACACCAAGGGACTTCCGATCGAAAGAGCAGCCGTGGATTTTCTTAGGTAGAAATGCACAAAAACTACGAAAAAACAATTTGTTTATTAAGTAAACTAATTATTGAAACCTAGAAAGGGATATGATATTATGTTAGAGGCATTAAAACAACAGGTATTTGAAGCAAATATGAAATTACCCGCATATGGACTGGTTACGTTTACATGGGGTAATGTCAGCGGAATCGACAGAACAGAAGGTCTGTTTGTCATTAAGCCAAGCGGCGTGGAATATGACAAGCTAACGCCTGAAGATATGGTTGTCATGAATCTGCAAGGTGAAAAGGTAGAAGGCAAATACAATCCGTCTTCCGACACACCGACACATCTGGAGCTTTATAAAGCATTTGAAGAGATCGGCGGAATCGTACATACGCATTCCTCATATGCGACATCATGGGCACAGGCAGCCAGGAGCATTCCGTGTTACGGAACGACACATGCGGATTATATGTATGGTGAGATTCCTTGCGCAAGAAGCCTGAACCGAGAAGAAATCAACGGCGAATACGAAAAGAATACGGGGTTACTGATCATTGATACATTCAAAGACAAAGATCCCCAGTCGATGCCGGCAGTTCTGTGTGCAAATCACGGTCCGTTTACATGGGGCAAGGATGCCAATGATGCCGTGCACAATGCAGTCGTACTGGAAGAGGTAGCCAAGATGGCATACCGCACAGAACTAATCAACCGCGATGTAAAACCCGCTCCACAAGTGCTGCAAGACAAACACTATTACCGCAAACACGGCGCAAATGCTTATTATGGACAAGCGAGATAAAATAGTTTTGCAATTTTGCTCGCACTAAAATTTAAAGAAGGAGAATACCACATGAACACATTGGAACTACAAAAACAAGCCAATGAAATCCGCAAAGGCATTGTAACAGCGGTGCATGGTGCAAAGGCAGGTCATCCGGGCGGATCTCTCTCGGCAGCAGATATTTACACATATCTGTATTTTGAGGAAATGAATATTGATCCCAAGAATCCAAAGAAAGAGGATAGGGACCGTTTTGTATTATCAAAGGGACATACGGCACCCGGTCTTTATTCGGCACTCGCATACAGAGGTTATTTTCCTGTAGAAGATCTGAAGACATTGCGTCACCTGGGCTCATATCTGCAGGGACATCCTTGCATGCAGCATACTCCCGGCGTGGACATGTGCAGTGGTTCTCTTGGACAAGGTATTTCCGTGGCAACAGGCATGGCATTATCTGCAAAGTTGTCAAATGACAGTTACAGAGTCTATACATTACTCGGCGACGGTGAGCTGGCAGAGGGTCAGGTATGGGAAGCAGCAATGTTTGCGGGACATAAGAAATTAGACAATCTGGTTGTGATTGTTGATAATAACAATCTGCAGATTGACGGACCGATCACAGAGGTATGCAGTCCGTATCCGATAGATGAGAAGTTTAAGGCATTTAACTTCCATGTAATCAATTGCAGCGCACACAATTTTGATGAATTGAGAGCAGCATTTGAAGAGGCAAGAAATACAAAGGGAATGCCGACAGCCATTATAGCAAAGAGTTTGAAGGGCAAGGGAGTTTCCTTTATGGAGAATAATGTGGCATGGCATGGAGTAGCACCGAATGATGAGCAGTATGCGATTGCCATGGCAGATTTGGAGAAAGTAGGTGAAGCACTATGTCAGAAGTAAAGAAGATCGCAACCAGAGTCAGTTATGGAAATGCACTTGTAGAAATCGGCAACGAGCATGATGATCTTGTAGTGCTTACCGCAGATCTTGCAGCAGCAACCAAGACGGATATCTTTTTGAAAGCACATCCGGACAAACATATCAATTGTGGTATTGCAGAGGCCAATATGACTTGTATTGCAGCAGGACTGGCAGCAACAGGCAAGGTACCTTTTGCAAGTTCTTTTGCAATGTTCTCGGCAGGACGTGCCTTTGAACAGGTCAGAAACAGCATCGGCTATCCTCACCTGAATGTGAAGATTGGTGCAACGCATGCCGGTATCTCGGTCGGCGAAGACGGTGCTTCACACCAGTGTAACGAAGACATTGCTCTTATGAGAACGATTCCCGGTATGGTCATTATCAGCCCGGCAGATGATGTAGAGGCAAGAGCGGCAGTTAAGGCAGCATATGAATATGTAGGACCGGTCTATCTGAGATTTGGACGTGCAGCCGTTCCGGTATTTAACGACGAAGCAACCTATCGGTTTGAAATGGGCAAAGGCATCGTGTTGAAAGAGGGTAAGGATGTTACGATCGTAGCAACCGGCCTCACAGTTCCGGAATCATTGGAAGCAGCTAAAATGTTAGCAGCAGACGGTATAGATGCGGAAGTGATCAATATCCATACAATCAAGCCGTTAGATGAAGAGTTGATTATTGCATCTGCTAAGAAGACAGGAAAAGTGGTTACAGCAGAAGAACACTCCATCATTGGCGGATTGGGAAGTGCTGTATGTGATACTCTTTCCGAGAAATGTCCTACACCGGTATATAAGATCGGAATGCGTGACGTATACGGAGAGTCCGGATCGGCAGGAGAATTGATACACAAGTATCTTCTGGATGCAGAAGGAATCTATAAACAGGTCAAGGCATTTTTATAAAACCATAGAGATTAAAGAGAGAAACACCGGATAAGACCGATAGGGACTATCCGGTGTTTTTTATACAACTATAGTTTGTTAGGTAAATTTACTTTACGAAAAAAAGTGTTTATGGTATGCTAACGTTGTTGGTAATTTCCGAATGGGGGGAAGAAAGCTATGGCAAAACAAGTCACTATGAAAGATATTGCACGGTCATTGAATATCAGCACCGTATCCGTATCCAAGGCATTGTCCGGCAAAGACGGTGTCAGCATGGAGATGCGCGAAAAAATCAGAAAAAGGGCAGATGATATGGGGTACCGCTATAATCTGGCAGGCAGTGCACCGGAGCCATATCAAAGTTATAATATCGGAATTCTGATTGCTCGTCGGTTTGTTGAGGATGAGACGGCATTTTATTCAAAGCTGTACAATAATATGATTATCAAACTCGGCAAACAGAACTACTACGGAATCATGGAAATCCTCTCAAAGAAAGATGAAGATGCAGGTGTACTTCCGAATATGCTGACGAATCACAAGATTGACGGAATCGTAATTCTGGGACAGCTGCATAAAGGATATATTGAAAAGATCAGGCAGTCCGGCATATCATATATTTTTCTGGATTTCTATGACGAACATTCATCCGTGGATTCCATTGTTAGTGACAACGTTTATGGAAGCTATCTGCTGACCAACTATTTAATCGATCAAGGACATACCAAGATCGGATTTGTCGGAGACCGATTTGCAACGAGCAGTATTCTGGACAGATATCTGGGATATTACAAGTCGCTGCTGCAGCATGATATAGTGCAGCGTGAAGATTGGGTCATTAAGGACAGAGACGAGAACGGGCAGTTGTTCAGCGAATTTGATTTTCCGCAGGAAATGCCGGAAGCATTTGTATGTAACTGTGATGAGGTGGCATATATTGTCGTGGAAGCATTGAAGAAAAAAGGTTTTCGGGTGCCGGAGGATGTGTCGGTTGTAGGATATGATGACTATATCTACGCCACGATATGCAAGCCGCCGCTGACAACATTTGCAGTGGATCTGGAGGTCATGGCATCTATGGCGATAGAATCCATTATACAGAGCATTACAGGTAAGGACAATTCACCCGGCCGTAAGGTCATCAGTGGACATCTGGTCATCAGAAATTCAGTTGCAGAGAGGAAATAAGGACATGAAAGAGATACTTTTTTTTGAACCGGTGATTATAGACCTGATATGGGGTCGTGAAATATGGACCATCAGTGCACACGAGCATGGAGATTGCAAAGCGGCATCAGGTACACATAAAGGAAAGAAATTGTCAGAGCTGTGGAAGACGAACAGAGAACTTTTCGGGAATGTGGAAGGAGAGGTCTTCCCTCTGCTGGTAAAGAAAATAGAAGCCAGAGACGATCTGAGCATTCAGGTTCATCCCGATGACGCATATGCCGGAGCGCATGAGAACGGTTCTCTTGGCAAGACAGAATGCTGGTATGTATTGGATTGTGCCGAGGATGGAACGATCATCATCGGACACAATGCAAAAAATCGGCAGGAAGTTGCCGATATGATCAACGGTGGCCGCTGGGATGAATTGCTGCGGGAGATACCGCTGAAAAAGGGTGACTTTTTTCAGATAGAGCCGGGAACGATTCATGCAATCAAGCATGGTACGGATATCATGGAGATACAACAGAGCAGTGATATCACATATCGCCTCTATGATTATGGAAGACTGAAGGATGGAAAACCACGTGAGCTGCATTTACAGCAAAGCATAGATGTCATTAAAGCTCCCTTTGAAGAAAAACCTGCATACGTTGGTGATGATGAATCGACGCTTGTGGAATGCCGTTATTATACGGTACATCATTATCAGATAGAAAAAAAACAGCAATTTACACAAGATAGAGCATTTCAAATTGTGAGTATTTTGAATGGACAAGGAGAAGTAGACGGACATATAATTAGAGGCGGAGACTCTTTCATCGTACCATCCGGTTACGGAGCGTATACAATGTCCGGTCAATTGGAGATATTGATATCTGCCGTTTAACAAGGAACAGGTTTCGCTGAAGAGAATATTCATGAAGGAAAAAGGATAATCAGGGAGGGAAACAACATGAAGTTTGGAGCACTGGAAGCAGGCGGAACCAAGATGGTCTGCGCCATTGGATTAGAGGATGGCACAATATTGGAGCAGGTATCGATTCCTACGAGAACACCGGAGGAAACCATACCGGACATTATTGCATATTTTAAAGACAAGGATATCGTATCTCTGGGCATCGGATCATTCGGACCGGTGGATGTCAACAAGGGTTCAAGTACATACGGACACATCCTTGATACACCGAAACTGGCATGGAAGGGATATGATCTGGTCGGAAATATCAAGAACGCACTCAATATACCGATAGAATTGGATACGGATGTCAATGGTTCCTGTCTCGGTGAAATGACATTTGGATGCGCCAGGAGTCTAAACAATGTGATCTATATTACAATCGGAACAGGAGTCGGAGTCGGCATCGGCATTGACGGCAAGCTGGTTCATGGCATGCTGCATCCCGAAGCAGGACATATATTGCTCCGCAAACATCCCGATGATACCTTTGAAGGATGGTGCCCTTATCACGGAACCTGTCTCGAGGGCATGGCAGCAGGTCCCGCAATCGAGAAGCGTTGGGGTAAGAAGGCGGTTGAACTGACAGATCGAGATGAAGTATGGGAAATAGAATCTTACTACATTGCACAGGCGCTGGTCGATTATATTATGACAATTTCTCCGCAGAAGATTATTCTCGGTGGTGGTGTTATGCATCAGGAGCAGCTCTTTCCTAAAATACGAAAAAAGACACTTGAGATGATTAACGGTTATATCAATACAAAAGAATTACAAGATATAGACAACTACATCGTTCCCGCAAGCCTGAATGACAATCAAGGCATCATGGGAGCAATCCAGCTTGCAAAGTGGGCAGCAGGAAAAGAATAGGGCTTAGGCTCTATTTTTTTGATATTTACAGAGGTGTTCGACAGGAAACACTAAGAACCGCACTCGGAATATGGTAATATTGTCCCGAAACAATATACATATCCGGGAAGGTGGCAAATAGAATATGGTCGAGATTATTTATAATAGTGCAAATGCTGACATGATGAGAGCTGAAAATCTGATTCGATTGCCTAAGAATATACGTCAGATCGGAACGGTCGGAGATAAGGTTAAAATCTACACAGAAGATTATGTGAAGAGTTATCTGAACCAACAGTTCGAGAGAAACTCAGATACGGGTTTTGTCCTGTTTGGCAAGACAATTGCAACAAAGGACAGGCAGTACATATTTATTGACGGAGCAATCAGTGTCGATATAGGCACTGTTTTTCACAGTAGTATAGAGGTTCATGCAGAGGCATGGGAAAAGCTGAACATTGCAGGAAACGAATATTTTACGGATCTGGAAATCGTGGGATGGGCCTGTGAAGGTGACATCAAGTCCATGGAGGAAATACACAGACATTTTTTTCAAGAAGGAAGCAAGATATTCATCCAGCTGAGCGATATAGAGACAGAGTACTATCTGGCAGATCTGAGCGGTATGCAAAGACAGGAAGGCTACTACATTTACTACGCCCGAAATGAAGCCATGCAGACATATATGGTTGAACAGCAGAACGAAAATCGTATCAGCAATGAGGATATGCAGGAAGAGCCTGCAATAGAACAATTTCGACAAATCATGAAGGAACGCAAAGAAATCGTAAGACACGGTAAGATGGTCACAGTGCTGTCTTGTGCCAGTTCATTCCTTGCAATATTGGTACTTGCAATCGGAATTACCATGATAAATAATTATGAAAAAATGCAGGCGATGGAAGTTGCACTTGTCGAAATATCATCAACCTTGTCCGAAGATGAAAGTATGATGCAGGCGGCATATGAAGAGAATACAGCGAAAGAAACAGAACAGATCATGGCAGAGGAGCAGGCGAAGAATACAGAAGAGGGCGTGACAGAACAGACAATAGCAACGGAGGAGACAGCGGCAGAAGCAGCGGGTGAAGCGCTTGTGGACAAGACAGATACCCAGACAGCAGATTATACGACAATAAATATAGAAGAAACAGAACAAGAGATACAGGAAACAGTCATACTTGACGCAGCACCGGCAACCGAAATTGCAGACAATCAAACATACACTGTAAAAAAAGGAGATACGCTGGCACGCATCAGTATGCAGTTCTATCAGACGCGAGACATGGTAGATTCCATATGCGAGTTAAATCAAATCAGTAATAAGGATATCATCCTCTGCGGTCAGAAAATTTTGCTTCCATAGTGGGTTTATGATATACTCTACACAAAGAAATCAATCAAAGGATGTATAGGACAAGATGTCTCGTGCAAAAATATACTTTCAGAAAAAAGAAAATAATGAAAAGAATGAATTTCGTCAAAAACTGATTCGACACAGATTGACGATTTTTTACCGCGTTGTACTGGTATTGCTTGTCATAGCGGCAGTTACGATCGGACTGTACTATAATTATCAAAACATGGTATATACAAGTTATGAAGTGCTGAAGAGAGTAGAGTTTGAAGAAACAACAACGGCCTCCTATATGAATTATAACGGAAATATCCTCAAATTCAGCCAGGACGGTGCAACTGCATTTACCATGGATAACGAACGACTCTGGAACGAGACGTATGAGATGCAAAATCCTATGGTAGATGTATCGGGAGAGTATGTGGCACTTGGTGATTATAAAGGAACCATGATCTATGTGCTTAATACGGCAGGCAAATGCGGAGAGATAGATGCCATGCTGCCGGTTCAGAAGTTCTGTGTGTCTGCGAGCGGTATGGTAGCAGCGATATTAGAGGACGGTGGAACAACATGGGTGCGCGTATACAATTCGACCGGTGAGACAGTAGCCGATATCAAGACAACCATGGCAATCAGTGGATACCCGTTCAATATAGCTCTGTCAGACGATGGCATCAAATTGGCAATATCTTATCTGTTCATCGACAGCGGCAAGCTGACGACGACCGTAGGATTCTATAACTTTGGATCTGTCGGGCAAAATGAGATCGATAATTTCGTCAGTGGTTTCAGCTATTCAGACACAGTGGTTCCCTATGTGGACTTTGTCAACAATGAAACATCCATTGCGGTAGGAGACAACAAATTTGTAATCTACAGGGGAAATCAAAAGCCGACCAGCGAATTTGAACTGCCGTTGACAGAAGAAATAGAGAGTGTATTTCATGGAGAGAAATATACAGGGCTTGTGTTCTTAGAAGGAAGCAGCGAGGCAAAATACAGGATCGATGTATACAATGAGACCGGAAGCAAGGTATTTACCAAGAAATTCGATATGGAATATACAGACATTGTATTGCACGGAGATTTGATCATCATATATAACAGTTCGGAATGCTTGGTGTATAATATACGAGGAACAGAAAAGTTCGGGGGGACTTTTGACAAATCTGTTCTGACTCTCATTCCCACTGACAGTATGACGAAGTTCATATTGATTTCAGGAAACAGGGCTGAGGAAATCAGATTAAAATAGGATTTGATGAACGTACAAGGGGTCAAAAGAAATGGAAATTAATATTTTGCTGGCAGTAGTGGTCGCAATACTTGCAATCAGTGCAGTAAACGGATACCGCAAAGGATTTTTGCGGATTGCGATTTCACTGTTTACCATTATATTGGTCATATGCGTCGTAACAGTCATATCGCCGTACATAAGCAATTACCTGACCAATCACACAAAGGTATACGACCATCTGAAGACAAAGGTCGTTGAGGTATTTGCGGATAACAATGCACAATATGACAATACAATAGAAGAAAATCAGATTAAGACGATAGAATCTTATGATTTGCCGGAAATCATCACGTCATGCCTGATCAGCAACAATAAAGCAGAGGTATATCAGGCGCTGATGGTCTCACTGTTTGAAGAATATGTAGCCGGGTATCTGGCCAAGATGATTATCAATGCCATTTCCTTCATAGGAAGTTTTCTGATGTTGTGGATATTCATCTGGTTTATCATATTCTCTGCCGACATCATAGCCAAAATTCCGATCATCAAAGGCTTTAACAAGCTGTTGGGACTTTTTGCAGGTCTTATTAAAGGTTTGATTATTGTATGGGTGGGATTCTTTGTTGCAATCATCTTTTTCGGCAATACGATCGGAAGCCAAATGCTTACTTATATTAACGACAGTGTAATACTGACAATCCTGTTCAATAATAATCTGCTTGCAAAGTTCATTACAGGAGTGTAAAGAAACGCTATAATAGGGCTATTTAGGGAGGGAAGACACAAGATGTTGTGTCTTTTTTCAATTCATAAAAAAACTCAAAAAATTTCGAATAAAATTATTGACATTCTTTCGACACGATGATACTATATATAAGCCGCACATCGACAGGAACAAATTTAAAACTTGTTTTTTGTCAGTAAAAATCAGTGTTGCAGGCAAATGTACCTTGATAACTAAACAGTATAAACCAACCCTGAAAATTCAAAAAACAGATTTAC
>CAZWXS010000021.1:0-39968 GCA_964638005.1 uncultured Lachnospiraceae bacterium | reverse complement strand
AAACCATCGCCGGATGTTTTTTCGATCTAACACTATGTAATAAATGAGAAGGAACAGATACACAAATCCGACTGTTACAAAGGCAAAATGATGTGTATAGCCGGCACCGACGCTGAGCAGCGTAAAAAAGCACCAGTTTTTCAGACAACTGTTCTTAATGACCTCATATGCATAGATTACACTTCCGGTTGCAAAGAAAAAGCCCCAGCTGTACATGCGGATTTCTACTCCGTAAAAAAGCAGGTAAGGCATTGTAAACATACAAGTGATGAAAAAGCAGGAAGTCAAATATCCAAAACGCTTTCGTACTGTGGTGGCACCGAGCAGCATGGTCAAGATCATGGGAATGACAGAGGTGATTTTCATGACTTGAACGTTGTATCCCCACATATCCGTCATAAGCTTGAGCAGCACATTATAAAAGGGCGGAAGCGTATCTTGTGATGAACGTTCCAGTACTCCTGCAAGGTCTGTCCGAACCAAGCTGGCTGTAAATGCTTCGTCTAGCCATACATTATTATTAAAAATCAGCGAAATGTATACAATTGTACCAATAAATACAAGAATGTATACCGCCGGAGAGATGTTTTTTTGTTTATTCATAACAATATTTACTCCTTGTTTAAATATAGTAGCATAGTTGTTGTTGAAATGAAAGGGTATTTTTGCTATACTGTTGTGGGGTATGGGGCAACAAGGAGAAGGTGCAATATATGAGAAAGATGCAATTGCTGGGGATCGAACTTAGGGACTATTCTGTCAAGGAAGCCCTGAGACTCGTCGGACAGTATCTGAATAATGCGAAGTTGGATACAATCTGCTTCTTGTCAACCGACATTTTACTCAATGCCGGAGAAGATGAGAATCTGAAAACATGGCTGGAATCAATGGATCTGACGATTCCTGTCAGTGTGGAGATACTGCATGCAGCGGGCATTACAAATCGCAGCAGGATTAAAGAAGTAGAAAACAGTGTATTCTACAGAGAGTTCGTAAAGCGTTTATCGAATGAGAGGCGCACGATGTTCCTGTTGACGGAAACAGAAAGTGTTCTGGAAGCGTCCAGGCAGTATATCGAGCAATATGCCTCCGGTATACAGGTGGTTGGTACATATGCGTTTGAGAACCTGACCGGAGATGCGGATTCTATCATCAATGATATCAACGGAGCTGCACCGGACATTGTATTGTCGCGATTATCATCTCCGAAGCAGGAGCAGTTTGTATTTGAGAATAAAAACAAGATCAATGCCAAGATCTGGGTGGCATTAAAGGATACATTTACCATAAAAGAAGGAAATAAGGGTTTAAAGTTTGAAAAATTGAGTAAACTGATTGAAAAGACCATATTTAGAAGAATGGTTTCTAAATATGAGAACAATCAAGGCAAGGGAGACTCATAAATGTTTTTTTTCAAACATAAATCCGTAGTGCAGGAATATGCATTCGTCCTACTGGGAACAGCATTCATGGCAGTTGCCATCAAGAGTATATATGATGCAATGGGTCTGGTTACGGGCGGATTTACGGGTATATCAATTATCATCAAAGGAATGTCCGAGACCTATACAGGAAAGGGCATTCCTTTGTGGTTTACAAACCTTTTACTGAATATTCCGCTGTTTACGATTGCCATATTGCTAAAGGGCAGCAAATTCATGTGGAAAAGCCTGTTCGGAACATTTTTTCTGTCTGTATGGCTTTATGCACTGCCGGCGTTTTCTTTTATAGAAGGGGACATTTTGTTGACGGCATTGTTCGGAGGGCTGCTCAGCGGAATCGGAATCGGTCTGGTTCTCAGAGCAGGTGCAACGACGGGAGGTATCGATCTGATGGCGACATTGATTCATGATCACTATCGGCATTGGGCAGTCGTGCAGATTATGATGGTGTTGGATGCCGTTATTATCATATCGGGAGCGTATATATTCGGAATAAATCGTGCGCTCTATGCTGTTTTGGCTGTATATGTTACGACGAGGATCTCGGATCTGATCGTGGAGGGGTCCAAATTCGCAAAGGTAGTTTACATCATTACGGAAAAATATGAAGAAGCAGCACTGATGATTATGGAAGAACTGGAGAGGGGAGCAACTGCACTTGATGCAAGAGGTATGTATTCGGGTCAGGAAAGAGATGTGTTATTTTGCGTGGTGTCCAAAAAGGAGACGGTTCGTCTGAAAGAGATGGTTTATCAACTGGATAGCAACGCATTCGTCATTGTGACGGACGCAAAGGAAGTCCTTGGAGAGGGATTCGTCATGGAAAGTGCATAAATAATGCATATTTTCTCTTCCCTTTTTTGTGTGTTTGTATTAAAATATGAGATAGGTGTTAGCAGACATAGAAAAAGGGATGCATTTTGTTTTGTGAAAATTGCGCAACATATGTGTCAGGTTGAAAAGGAGTGAAAATTATGATTTCAAATCAAATCCTTCAAAACACGATAGAAGGTTTGAAGACGATCACGAGGATAGATCTTGGCATTGTAGACATTGACGGTAAGGTTCTTGCGACTACGATTTCAGAGTCGCTTGATTTTGAGTCCATGGCGGAGAACTTTGCATCTTCGGCGGCAGATAGTCAGGAGATTCAGGGATTTCAATTCTTTAAGGTATTTGATGAACAGCAGCTGGAATATATCCTGGTAGCGCAAGGCGGAAGCGATGATTCCTATATGGTGGGGAAAATTGCCGCTTTTCAGATACAGAATCTTTTGGTAGCATATAAGGAGAGATTTGACAAAGACAACTTCGTAAAGAATCTGCTGCTTGATAACCTTCTGCTTGTTGATATTTACAACCGTTCCAAGAAACTTCATATCGAGACGGAAGTGAAGAGGGTCGTATTGCTTGTTGAGACACTCGGTGAGAAGGATACCAATTCGCTGGAGAACGTACGCAGTATGTTCAGTACGAGAACAAAGGACTTCATAACTGCGGTGGATGAGAAAAATATTATAGTGGTTAAGGAACTGGCGGAACAGGAATCTTATGAAGAAGTTGAGAAGACTGCAAAGCTGATCATGGGTCTGTTTGACGCATCGACACGAGAGGGCGTGCATGTGGCTTACGGAACGATTGTCAATGAGATCAGGGAAGTCAGCCGCTCTTATAAGGAAGCAAAGATGGCACTGGATGTAGGCAAGATATTCTTTAACGAAAGAGATGTGATTGCCTATAGTGAGCTGGGCATCGGACGTTTGATCTATCAATTGCCGATTCCGCTATGCAAGATGTTCATCAAGGAAATCTTTGACGGCAAGTCGCCTGACGAATTTGATGAAGAGACGCTGGTGACCATCAACAAATTCTTTGAGAACAGTCTGAATGTGTCAGAGACCAGCCGTCAGCTGTACATACATAGAAACACACTGGTTTATCGACTGGATAAATTACAAAAGAGCACAGGGCTTGATTTAAGGGTCTTTGAAGATGCGATTACTTTCAAGATAGCGTTGATGGTAGTTAAATATATGAAGTACATGGAGAACTTTGAGTACTAGATTTTAGTTTCTTAATAATTAGTCAGGGGAGAGTTTTCCGGTTTCAGCATTGCTTAAGAGGAGAGATGAATATGATTAAGATGGAGGGCGTAAGCAAGTCTTATTCTACCGGTACGCCGGCACTTAATAATGTCAGCCTGCATATCAAAAAAGGGGAATTTGTATTTATTGTAGGTGACAGCGGATCAGGAAAATCCACGTTGATTAAGTTGCTGCTTCGTGAATTAACTCCGACCGAAGGGCGTATTGTAGTCAATAATTATGAGCTGAACAAGCTCAGAAGAAGAAAAATCCCAAAGTTTCGCAGAAATATCGGTGTGGTATTTCAGGATTTCCGTTTGCTGAAGGATCGGAACGTCTATGAAAATGTTGCATTTGCACAGAGAGTGGTCGAGACTCCGACCAGACAGATACGCAAGAATGTACCTGCCATGCTTTCGCTTGTCGGATTGGCTGAAAAGTATAAAGCGAAGCCGAAGCAGCTTTCGGGTGGTGAACAGCAAAGAGTAGCACTGGCAAGGGCACTTGTTAACAATCCGCCTATATTGTTGGCAGATGAGCCGACAGGTAACCTGGATCCGAGAAATTCCTGGGAAATCATGAAACTTCTTGAAGAGATCAATAAGCGCGGGACGACAGTGCTTGTCGTGACACATAACAGGGAAATCGTTAACGCAATGCGAAAAAGAGTCATTACGGTAAAGAAGGGAATTATCGTAAGCGATGAAGAGAAGGGTGAGTATATAGATGAGGATTAGTACGCTGGCTTATACCTTGAAACAGGGTTTTAAGAATATATTCAGAAATAAGACCTTTTCATTGGCATCCATAGCAACGATCGGGTCATGTGTCTTTTTGTTCGGATTGTTCTATTCCGTATTGCTGAACTTTCAGAACATTGTGAAAGAGGCACAATCGGGAGTTGCGATTACGGTTCTGTTTGATGAAGGAATATCAGACGAAAGGATTCAGGAGATCGGAGCAGAGATCGAAGCCAGAGATGAAGTGGCTAAGGTAAACTATATTTCAGAAGATGCTGCATGGGAGTCTTTTAAAGTGGATTATCTGGGAGAATACGCAGATGGATTTGAAAATGACAACCCTCTTGAAGGTTCTTCCAATTATGAGATTTATATGAAGGATGTATCAAAGCAGCCGGCACTTGTGCAATATCTGGAGTCGCTTGAGGGAGTCAGAAAGGTCAATCGGTCGGATATTACCGCAGATACCTTGTCGAATGTCAATGTTTTGATCGGATATGTATCAGCGGGAATTATATTCATACTGCTTGCGGTGTCCATTTTCCTGATCAGTAATACGGTTACAATCGGTATTTCTGTCAGAAAGGAAGAAATCTTAATCATGAAACTGATCGGTGCGACGGATTTTGTTGTACGATCTCCGTTTGTGATAGAGGGTATCATTATCGGAATCATCGGTTCTGCGTTACCGCTTGTGGCAGTCTATTATATCTATAATAATGTGATAATCTATGCAATTGACAAATTTGCATCCATATCGGATATTTTGAAGTTTTTATCGGTGGAGGAGGTATTCTCCACATTGTTACCAATCTCTATTGCTATGGGGGTAGGAATAGGGTTTTTCGGAAGTTTTTCAACCGTAAGAAAGCATTTAAAGGTATAACGGTTGAGTCTGGGAGCATAAGGGGTCTGATTGATATGAAAAAACGGAATCGGTCTTATTTGATCGTTACTTTCATTATGACTTTTTTATTAGCGGCAGAGATGCCGCTAGTTGTGCGTGCATCCCTGACAAATGAGGTGATTGAAGAGAGTGAAAAGGCGGTCAATCAGGCAAATGAAGACAAGAAGAATCTGCAGACCGGTCTCAAGGACATCAAGGAGATGTTAAAGAGCCTTGAAAGTGCAAAGGATAATCTTGAAGACTATGTGACCCAGTTGGATGCAAATCTGGCAAAATTGTCTTCCAGAATAGATGAGCTCAATCAGCTGCTGGAGGAAAAAGAAGCAGAGATCGAGGTTACCCGTGAGGAACTTGCTGCTGCCAAGAAGCAGGAAGAAGAACAATATGATGCTATGAAGAAGCGGATTAAATTCATGTATGAGAGAGGCAACAGTTCCTATATTGAGATGATTTTGTCGGCAGATTCTTTTGCAGATTTTTTGAATAGAGCGGAATTTATCAACAAAATATCGGAATATGACAGGGAAATGCTGGATGAATATATCGCAACCAAGGAAAGTATCGCGGCGCAGGAAGAAAAACTCACGTTGGAACAGCAGGAACTCGAACAGGTGAAGGCAAGTATTGCCGAGGAGCAGGCGGCTGTGTCCACACTGATAGATGCAAAAGAGAGTGAAATCATCTATTATGAGTCGGATATTTCGAACAAGGAACAGGCAGTCAAGGCATATGAGGCAGAGATAGCGGCACAGGATGCCATGATCAGAGAACTGGAGGCAACGATTGCCGCTGAAAAGAAACGGCTGTTGGCTGAGAACAAAGAGGCGATCTCTTATGATGGCGGTCAGTTCAAATGGCCGGCGCCGGATTATACAAGGATTTCGGATGATTATGGTATGCGTATGCATCCTACTTTGGGAGTACAGCAATTTCATAACGGCATTGATCTTGCGGCTCCGAGCGGTTCCCGTATTCTTGCGGCATATGATGGAGAAGTGGTGGCGGCAGCCTATTCTTCTACAATGGGCAACTATATTATGATTGATCATGGTGACGGACTTTATACGATTTACATGCATGCGTCGGCACTGCTTGTATCACAGGGAACGGTCGTAGTCAAAGGAGAGCAGATTGCCAAGGTTGGCTCAACAGGCAGGAGTACCGGTCCGCATCTGCATTTCGGTGTGCGTTTGAACGGCAGTTATGTTTCGCCATGGAATTATATTCAATAATGAGAGTATTTAATCGGAAAGTAGTGTAAACAATGAAGAAAAATAAGGGTTTAATTATCGGACTGATTATCGGTCTGGTTACGGGAATATCAATTTCCGTATTTGTATGGAGTTTGGTCACAATCTTATCGCCAAGGACAGCCGGGAGCGGTGCGGCATCGGATGATTCCTCGATTGATTGGGCAGCTGTCGATGAGAAGCTTGAGACGATCAAAAGGACGATCGATGTATATTATAAGGATGAATTCAACCAGGAGGATCTGGTGGATGGAATCTACAAGGGCTTTGTCAATGGATTGAATGATCCGTATTCTGTGTATTATACAGAAGAAGAATATAATGAACTGATGGAAAGTTCCTCCGGTATCTATTGTGGAATTGGTGCGTATCTGCAGCAGGATGTGGATTCTGTGTCTGTCATCAGACCGATACCGAATTCGCCTGCGGAAGAAGCAGGAATGCTGGCGGGTGATATCATTGTCAAAGTTGATGACAAGGATGTGACGGGTGAGGATGTGACAACGGTAGCGGCGCGTGTGCGTGGGCCCGAGAATACTTCGGTAACGGTTGAGGTAAAGCGTGCGGGAGAAAAAGAGCCGATTGTATTTGAGCTGGTACGGCGGGAAATAGAGACACCTACGGTTGTACATGAGGTGATGGACGATCAGATCGGATACATTGCGATTCTGGAGTTTGATGATATTACGCTTACCCAGTTTGATACGGCTTTGCAGGAACTTCAGGATGGGGGCATGACTTCTCTTGTGTTGGATCTGCGGGACAATCCGGGCGGTAATCTGGATACGGTCGTGAAAATTGCAGATGAGTTTTTGCCAAAGGGCTTGATTGTATACACGGAAGACAAATATGGTGTTAAGAAGGAGTTTTCATCAGATGAGGCACATTCTCTGGGCTTGCCGATGGCAGTGCTGATTAACGAAAACAGCGCCAGTGCGGCAGAGATTCTGGCCGGAGCCATTAAGGATTATGAGGCAGGGACATTGGTAGGAACGACGACATTCGGCAAGGGAATCGTACAGCAGGTGCTTCCGCTTGGAGACGGAACGGGAATTAAAGTCACAACCTCCAAGTATTTTACACCAAACGGGAATGATATTCACGGGATCGGAATTGCCCCTGATATAGAGTTGGAATTTGACGAGGAGGCATTTGAGAAGGACGAGAATGCAGATAACCAACTGGATAAAGCGATTGAGCTGCTGACCAAATAAATCTATTGAATCAGCTGAAAGGACTCTATATGGATCATTTTGAACTTGTATCCGAATATCAGCCGACAGGCGATCAACCACAGGCAATTGCAGATTTGGTGAAGGGCTTTCGCGAGGGGAATCAGTTTCAGACCTTGTTAGGTGTTACAGGTTCGGGAAAGACTTTTACGATGGCGAATGTCATTGAGCAATTGAATAAACCGACACTGATCATTGCTCACAATAAGACGCTGGCAGGGCAGCTGTACAGCGAATTCAAGGAGTTCTTTCCAAATAATGCGGTTGAATACTTTGTATCCTACTATGATTATTATCAGCCGGAAGCCTATATTCCTTCTTCGGATACTTATATTGAGAAGGATTCGGCAATCAATGAAGAGATAGATAAGTTGAGGCTGTCTGCTACGGCATCACTTGCCGAACGCAAAGATGTCATCGTGGTATCCAGCGTATCTTGTATATATGGTATCGGAAGTCCGAAGGATTACATCAATATGATTGTGTCTCTCAGACCCGGCATGGAGAAGGACAGAGACGATATCATTCGTGAACTGATTGAAATCCGCTATGAGAGAAGTGAGATGGATTTTCATAGAGGCACCTTCCGTGTACGTGGAGATGTACTTGAGATTTTTCCTGCCTGGGAAGGTGACAGAGCAATTCGGATTGAATTTTTTGGTGATGAAATAGAGCGAATCTCAGAAATCGATGTGTTGACAGGTGAGATTAAATCAAGATTATCACATCTTTCTGTTTTCCCGGCATCACATTATGTAGTGCCACAGGAGCAGATCATGCGTGCGACCAAGACGATGGAAGCAGAACTTACAGAACGCGTGAAGTATTTTAAGAGTGAGGGCAAGCTTCTTGAGGCACAGAGAATCTCAGAGCGGACCAATTTTGACATTGAAATGCTGCGTGAAACCGGTTTTTGCTCCGGCATTGAGAACTACTCGCGGCATATGAACGGAACTGCAGAGGGTGCAACTCCATATACATTGATGAATTATTTTCCGGATGATTATCTGATCATTGTGGATGAGTCACATATGACCATTCCGCAGATTAGGGGAATGCATGCTGGAGACCGCTCCAGAAAGAGCGTGCTTGTGGACTTTGGCTTTCGTCTTCCGTCAGCCAAGGACAATCGCCCCTTGAACTTTGAGGAGTTTGAGAGTAAAATAGACCAGATGATGTTTGTATCGGCAACGCCGTCCGTATATGAGGCAGAGCATGAACTGATGCGGACAGAGCAGATTATCAGACCTACCGGATTGTTGGATCCGGAAGTAACTGTAAGGCCTACAGAGGGTCAGATTGATGATTTGATTTCCGAAATCAATCAAGAGATTAAGAAGCATAATAAGGTGCTGGTAACGACACTGACCAAGAAAATGGCAGAAAGTCTGACAGAGTATATGCGAGAAGTCGGTATTCGTGTCAAATATCTGCATTCTGATATTGATACATTGGAGCGTGCAGAAATCATCCGTGATATGCGGCTGGATGTATTTGATGTACTGGTAGGTATCAACCTGCTGCGCGAGGGTCTGGATATTCCGGAGATTTCTTTGGTTGCCATATTAGATGCTGATAAGGAAGGCTTTCTGCGTTCGGAGACTTCGCTGGTGCAGACGATAGGAAGGGCGGCCAGGAACTCAGAAGGGCGAGTATTGATGTATGCGGAGGCAATGACGGATTCCATGAAGAATGCCATTCGGGAAACCAATCGTCGACGCGATATACAGCAAAAATACAACGAGGAACATGGCATTACGCCGCAAACAATCAAAAAGGCAGTCAGGGATCTGATCAGCATTTCGAAGGAAGTGGCAGCCGAAGAGGCACGTATTGAAAAGGATCCTGAGTCCATGGATCGCAAAGAGCTGGAGAAACTGGTTGAGGAAGTGACTAAGAAGATGAGGAAGGCGGCAGCAGAATTGAATTTCGAAGCGGCATCCGAACTCAGGGATAAGATGATTATCCTTAAGAAGCAATTGCAGGATATGGATTGAGCAGTACCTGTTAACGGAGGAATCGAGTGAGTAAATTATCGATTGTAATACCAACTTATAATGAGGCTGATAATGTAGGTAATCTGGTCAATCAGATTAATTATGCATTGCGTGGGATTGATTATGAAGTCATCTTTGTGGATGACAGTACAGATCACACGCCTGATATGATTTTAAAGACGCAGGAAGAGAATCCGAGAGTCCGTATGGAGCACCGTACGGAAGAAAAAGGACTTGCGACAGCGGTATTGAAGGGTTTCAAATTGGCAGAGGGTGACTATATAGCAGTCATGGATGCTGATTTGCAGCATCCGCCTCAGATTCTGCGTTCTATGTATTTTGTATTGGAAAGCGGAGCAGACTTTTGTGTACCCAGCAGATTTATTCCCGGTGGTTCGGATGGAGGATTGGGACCGTACAGAAAGCTTGTTTCGGGAGTGGCAAGATACATTGGCAAGATTTTGCTGCCTTGTCTCAGGCATATTACGGATCCGACCAGCGGATTGTTTATGTTCAGGAAGGCGGTTATTGGCGGTGATTGTAATCTGCAGCCAATCGGATGGAAGATTCTGATTGAGGTATTGGCACTTGGGACATATCAGAGTGTTGTGGAGATACCATACAAATTTCAGGCAAGACCTACAGGAGAGTCAAAGCTTTCCTCCAAGGTCACGATAGAGTATATCAAGCAGGTTTTCGGACTGATTAAGCGCGGCAAGAAGCAGCGCGGTGTTACGGTAGAAAAGTGGTCGGTTGACCGCATGAAGTCTATGGAGAAATAAAATGGTCTTTAGTTCAACAATATTCTTATGCTTTTTCATGCCGGTTATGATTATCGGCTATTATATACTCCCTAAGAAGTTAAAAAATATCTATCTTCTCTTAGGAAGTTTATTTTTCTATGCATGGGGAGAGCCCAAATATGTCTTTATCATGCTGGCATCCATTGCGGGTAATTACAGTTTCGGTATGCTGGTTCATGTATTTTCAAATCAGAAACTTCTGAAAAAAATCACAATTGCGGTAACGGTTGTTTACAATCTGGGTATTTTGTTTTACTTCAAATACTTTGTTTTCGCGGTGGAAACGGTGAATGAGATGACGGGTGCAGGATTTACGGTGCCTGAAATTGTTCTGCCGATTGGCATTTCTTTTTACACATTTCAGGGAATGTCCTATGTAATTGATGTATATCGGGAAGACGGGATACAGGATGAGAGCGGACAGAAGCAGGAGTTTGTCCAGAAGAATCCATTCAATCTGGCGCTCTACATTTCCATGTTTCCGCAGCTTGTAGCAGGACCGATTGTTCGATATAAGGATATCAAGGAATCATTGACGAATCGAATTCTAAGCGCTTCTTTGTTTGCACATGGCGTAGAGCGGTTTATCATCGGACTTGCCAAAAAGGCAATTTTGGCAAACTCTATCGGTGAGGTCGCAGATACGATCTTTGCAAGCGATTATACGATGATGGGAACGGGAACGGCGTGGCTTGGCGCACTTTGCTATACACTGCAGATCTATTATGACTTTTCGGGATATTCTGATATGGCAATCGGCTTAGGCAAGATATTCGGTTTTGATTTCATGGAGAATTTCAATTATCCTTATATTTCAAGATCTATTACAGAATTTTGGCGCAGATGGCATATTTCATTGTCTTCGTGGCTCAGGGATTATTTATACATCCCTTTGGGCGGGAATCGTAAGGGATTGATGAGAACATATCTGAATCTGCTGATTGTTTTTTTGGCAACCGGCTTTTGGCATGGAGCAGCCTGGGGATTTATCATATGGGGATTATGGCACGGACTCTTCATGGTAATTGAACGCGTACTTCGGGCAAAAAAGACTCGGCATCTGGTTAGAAACGAGAAATTGCGAAGTGTACTTGACTGGGCATATACAATGTTTGTTGTGATGTTTGGCTGGGTACTGTTTAAGACGGTTCTGCTTGAAGATGCCCTGTCATATATCAGTGTGATGCTGCATACGCACACACCTGATTACATTGCATTTTCAACCAGATACTATTTGGACAACAAATTGCTCTTTATGCTGATTGTCGCAATACTTGCGGCAGTTCCGTGGCGGGAGATCCTTCCGGGAAGAGCAGGAGATCTGCTGCAAAATATCAATACGCTTGAAGCGGCACACCCGGCAGTGATTATACGCCGTGTGTTATTGCTTTGCGTTCTTTTGATCAGTATGATGTTTATTATGAACAATACGTATAATCCGTTTATTTATTTCAGATTTTAGGAAAGGAGCCGTTCACACATGAAGCAAAGGGTTCTTAATATTTTGTATTGCGTCATTTTCATGACAATCATTGTTGTGCCCGCACTCCTGACCAATACAAAGAAAAACCAGATATCAATGATTGATAATAAGGCACTTACAGAGTGGCCTGAGATAGATTGGAAGCTGACCAATCGCGAACAGGTAGAAAATTATGTGGATGACAGAATCGGATTCCGCGAGACAGCGATCAATACCTATATTGAGTTAAATGATGAATTGTTTTCTGTTATGGTACATCCATTGTTCATGTATGGGAAAGAAGGCCATATTTTCTATAAAGATCCAGATTATATCGCTGCATATCAGCATTTGAACACCAATACGCAGATGCTTGATTCTTTTGTGAATTTTCTAGAGCAGACACAGGACTATTTAGATCAGAAAGGGATTCCGTTCCTCTACTTTGTGTGTCCTGACAAAAAGACAATATACAGCGAGTATTTTCCTGATACGATTCACGTAAATGAACAAAATACCGGTGTGCTGGAATATCTGAATGAGAGACTGTCGGCTACGGATGTGAATTATATGATGCCGGTTGATGAACTGCTTGCGGCTAAAAAGGATAAGGTTGTATATAATCAAAAATACGATGCCACGCACTGGAATGAATTTGGTGCGATGGTTGCCCATAAGAAGATTGACGGACGTGTTCAGGAATGGTTTGAGGACGTTCCGGTATTGACAGAGGATGACTATGATTTGGAATATGTACAGGTGGATTCTTTGGATATTGCAAAGTTCCCAATTGATGAGCAGGTTCCGATTTATAGTTTGAAACAGGATACAAGCGGTGATGCAACGGAATACCTGTTGCCGTATCTTGAATCCTATACCAATACATTTTACTATCATTACATGAATGAAGCCGCCCCGAATAATAGAATTTTGCTGGTGTTCGTGGACAGTTATTTCGGCAGTTATGAGAAATATTATAATAATAGATTCAAAGAAGTCTATTTTGTACATCGTCAAAATTATGACTATCTGCAATATTACGTAAATCTGTTCTTTCCGGATGCGGTCATCTTTGAGACAGCAGAGCGAAGCATTTCAAGTGAAATGCCGTTGTTGGCTGACTTTACGAATTATATTTATGAGCCTCCTTATGTGGAGGAGAGCCGCAGTGAAGGAAATAATCCGCCTGAGTGTTCGGTTTATGAGGTTAAGGGCGGCAGGATAGAGGATAATCGACTGTTTATTCGGCAGGATGATCCTACGACAATTGTCAGCATCAACGGTACCTATTCCGATGATGGCGGCAGTGCCTCGGATTATCACATCTATGCCCATGCGGGAGAGAAGTATCTGGAGACGGATTATTGCAAATTGGAACGTACCGGAAAGGAAAATGGCGAGCATCTGTTTTCGATTAATATCCAGAGACGATATATCGCTGAGGGTACGATAGAGTTGATGGCAGTGAATGAGGTGACAAATGAAGAGTATCACCTGATGACATTAGAGGTAGTGTATGAGTAGAGATAATAAGGATACATCCGTGGATAAGCGTCATTATATCCGTATCCGCGGAGCGAATGAACATAATTTGAAAAACATATCGATTGATATTCCCAGAAATGAGTTAGTGGTGTTGACGGGACTCAGTGGATCGGGTAAGTCTTCACTGGCATTTGATACGATCTATGCAGAGGGACAGAGACGTTATATGGAGTCGCTGTCTTCGTATGCAAGACAATTTCTCGGACAGATGGAGAAGCCGGAAGTGGAGAGCATAGAGGGACTTCCGCCTGCAATTTCGATTGATCAGAAGTCAACGAATAGAAATCCGCGTTCCACAGTCGGAACGGTTACGGAGATATATGACTATTTCAGATTGCTATATGCGAGAATCGGTATTCCTCACTGTCCTGTTTGCGGCAAGAAAATCATGAAGCAGACCGTGGATCAGATGGTTGATGAGATTCTGCATATGCCGGAAGGTACGAAGATACAATTGCTCGCACCGGTGGTCAGAGGACGCAAAGGTGAGCATGCAAAGGTATTGGAACGTGCCAAACGAAGCGGTTATGTGCGTGCACGCATTGATGGCAATCTGTATGAGCTTTCAGAGGATATTGTTCTGGATAAAAATATAAAGCACAATATAGAGATCATTGTGGACAGGCTTGTGGTTAAGGATTCCATAGCGAAGAGGTTGACGGATTCTGTTGAAAATGTACTTGATCTGTCGGACGGACTGCTGATGGTAGACGTCGTAGGAGGAGAACAGATCAATTACAGCCAGAGTTTTGCCTGCCCTGACTGTAATGTCAGCATTGATGAAATAGAACCGAGGAGCTTTTCCTTCAACAATCCATTCGGAGCATGTCCGGTCTGCTTTGGATTGGGATATAAAATGGAATTTGATGAAGAACTTATGATACCGGATACTTCCCTGAGCTTATCAGAGGGAGCCATTACGGTTATGGGATGGCAATCAAGCAATGATCCGGGCAGTTATACCTATGCGGTATTGCTGGCTCTTTCCAAACGCTATGGATTCAGCTTGGATACTCCATATGCGAAACTGCCGGAGGATGTTCGTCATATGCTGATTCACGGTACTGACGGAGAAGAGGTCAAGGTACACTACAGAGGTATGCGTGGTGAAGGTGTTTATGATGTTGCGTTTGAAGGATTGATTAAGAATGTAGAACGCAGATACCGTGAGACGGCTTCTGATATCACCAAGCAGGAATACGAGACATTTATGCGCATCACGCCTTGTAATGAGTGTCACGGAATGCGCCTGAAACGTGGCTCGCTTGCGGTTACAGTCTGTGATCATAATATCTATGAGGTGACCTCCATGTCCATTGGTCAATTGGTCGCTTTCATGAATGATTTGGATCTGACGGAGCAGCAGATTATGATCGGTCGTCAGATTTTGAAAGAAATCAAATCCAGAATCGGCTTTCTGATGGATGTGGGACTTGATTATCTGACGCTTGCACGTGCGACAGCTTCGCTGTCCGGCGGAGAAGCACAGCGTATACGGTTGGCAACACAGATTGGTTCGGGCTTGGTCGGTGTCGCTTATATACTGGATGAGCCGAGCATCGGATTGCATCAGCGAGACAATGACAAATTGCTGGGAACATTGAAGCATTTGCGGGATCTGGGCAATACACTGATCGTGGTAGAACATGATGAGGATACGATGCGTGCCGCCGACTACGTAGTGGATATAGGGCCGCGTGCCGGTGAACATGGCGGAAGAGTTATCGCAGAGGGTACGGTTGAGGATATCATGAAGGTAGAAGAGTCGCTTACCGGACAATACCTCAGTCGAAAGATTGTCATACCGGTTCCTGAGAAAAGAAAGAAACCGACAGGCTGGCTCAAGATTGTCGGTGCGGCAGAGAACAATCTGAAAAATATTGATGTGAAGATACCGCTGGGTGTCATGACATGCGTCACAGGTGTGTCAGGCTCGGGAAAAAGTTCACTGATCAATGAAATACTTTACAAGAAGCTAGCAAAGAGCCTGAACAGGGCACGCACGATTGCCGGAAAGCATACAAGGATCGACGGAGTTGAAAAATTGGATAAAGTCATCAACATTGACCAGTCGCCTATCGGAAGAACTCCTCGCTCTAATCCGGCAACCTATACCGGAATGTTTGATCTGATCAGAGATCTGTTTGCGGCAACGGCAGATGCCAAGGCACGTGGATATAAAAAAGGACGTTTCAGCTTCAATGTTAAGGGTGGACGTTGCGAGGCGTGTGCAGGTGATGGTATACTAAAGATTGAGATGCATTTTCTTGCGGATGTCTATGTACCGTGCGAAGTCTGCGGCGGCAAACGATATAACAGGGAGACATTGGATGTCAGGTATAAGGGAAAGAGCATCTATGATGTGCTGGATATGACGGTGGAGGAGGCACGAACTTTCTTTGAGAATGTTCCGTCCATCAGAAACAAAGTGGAGACGCTCTATAATGTCGGTTTGTCCTATATTAAGCTCGGGCAGCCTTCAACAACGCTGTCGGGAGGAGAGGCACAACGTATCAAGCTTGCGACCGAACTTTCCAGAAGGAGTACAGGCAAGACAATTTATATACTGGATGAGCCGACGACCGGTCTGCATTTTGCAGATGTGCACAAGCTGGTGGAGATCCTGCAGCAGTTGTCCGAAGGCGGGAATACGGTGGTTGTCATAGAACACAATCTGGATGTCATCAAAACGGCGGACTATGTGATCGATATGGGACCCGAGGGCGGTGCCGGCGGAGGAACGGTGATTGCGGAGGGAACGCCGGAGCAGGTGGCTAAGGTTGAAAAGTCTTATACGGGAATGTACATTCAAAAGATGTTAGAGCAAAACGCTGAAACAAAATGAAACAAAAACATTGAAAATTCACAATGATGGGTTATAATGGATTATGTATGTTTAATTCGTTTCATATTGGAAAAGATTATGATAGAGACAAATAGATGACCGTAAGCATAGAATTCATGCAACATTGAAAGGGGAATATTCAGTATGGTCTATACAGATATAGGAATTGATTTGGGGACAGCCAGTATACTGGTGTACATCAGAGGAAAGGGCGTAGTACTTAAGGAGCCCTCTGTTGTTGCGTTTGATAGAGATACAAATAAGATCAAGGCAATCGGTGAAGATGCCCGTTTGATGCTTGGTAGGACACCCGGTAATATCGTAGCGGTCAGACCGCTCAGACAGGGTGTTATTTCCGACTACACCGTAACCGAGAAGATGCTGAAATACTTCATCCAGAAGGCGATTGGCAAAAAGACGTTCAGAAAGCCGCGTATCAGCGTCTGTGTACCGAGTGGTGTTACAGAGGTTGAAAAGAAGGCCGTTGAAGATGCTACATATCAGGCAGGTGCCAGAGAAGTAGCCATCATAGAAGAGCCGATTGCGGCAGCTATCGGTGCGGGTATTGATATCAGTAAGCCCTGCGGCAATATGATCGTAGATATCGGCGGCGGAACGACTGATGTTGCGGTTATTTCATTGGGAGGTACTGTTGTCAGCACGTCTATTAAGATTGCAGGTGATGACTTTGATGAAGCGATCGTACGTTATATGCGTAAGAAGCATAATCTTTTGATCGGTGAGAGAACGGCAGAAGATTTGAAGATTAAGATCGGTACTGCATTCAAGAGACCTGAAGTGGATTATCTTGATGTCAGGGGACGTAACCTTGTAACAGGTCTTCCGAGAACAGTTAAGGTATCTTCGGAAGAGACAGAAGAGGCATTACGTGAGACAACCTCTCAGATTGTCGAAGCAATCCATGGTGTATTGGAGAAGACTCCTCCTGAACTTGCAGCAGATATTGCCGACAGAGGTATTGTATTGACCGGCGGCGGAAGCCTGTTAAGAGGATTAGAGGATTTGATTGCCTATAAAACAGGTATCAACACGATGACAGCCGAGGATCCGATGACAGCGGTGGCAATCGGAACAGGTAAGTTTGTGGAATTCTTGGCCGGATACAAAGATGATGTAGGCTGAGAAAAAATATAAAAAAGACTTAAGTCAAAAGTAATTCCTGACGATATATAAATCGTAGGTGAAGCCCAAAATAAGAAAAGACTTATTTTTGGCTGTTGTAACTGTACAACAGGGTTACGACTAGTACAAGGACGTACTATATTTAAGCGAGGTGACAAATATGGTAAAGGGTCTGTACACGGCCTACACAGGAATGATCAATGAACAAAACAGGATGGATATCCTGACGAATAATCTGGCCAATTCGGCAACGACAGGCTATAAGAAGGAAGGCGCGACATCAGAAGCGTTTTCCGATGTCTTGGCGTACAAGATCAAGGATACTTCAGAAGCCAATATTCCCAAAGCACTTGGTTATATGAATATGGGAGTCAAGATCGGGGAGAATTATACCGACTATTCGCAGGGCGCATTTCAGGGGACAGACAATACCTTTGATTTAGCGTTGGCGGGAGACGGTTTCTTTAATGTGGAGTTTACTTCAAAAGCCGGAGAGACTAAGACAATGTACACCAGAGACGGTAACTTCACATTGAATGTTGCGGGACAGCTGGTGAATAAGAACGGAGATTTCCTACTTGATACGAACGGTAATCACATCACTCTCAATCCTTTGATTGAAACCAGGATTGAGCGTAACGGCGGTATCTATCAGAACGGGGCCTTGGTGGCAACAATTCAGGTATCGGATTTTGAGGATTACAATTATTTGGAGAAGTATGGTGAGAATTATCTCCAAACGGTGGAGGGAGCAACAGAAATTGCTTCGGACGCAACGGTTCGCTCAGGATATTTGGAGGCATCCAATGTTCAGGTGGTTTCGGAAATGGTAGAGATGATCAATGTAACCAGAGCATATGAGACCAACCAAAAGATAGTACAGGCAATGGATGAGAGCCTTGATATAGCAGTTAACCAGGTCGGAAGAGTCTAAGTGAGGTGACGTAAATGGTAAGAGCATTATGGTCGGCGGCGACAGGAATGATCGCACAGCAGAATAACGTAGATACAATTGCAAATAATCTTGCAAATGTCAATACAACCGGATATAAAACTGAGACCAATGAATTCAAGTCTCTGCTTTATCAAACAATTCAGACCAAGACCACAACGGCAAACGGTGATGCGAAGCCGGTCAGTGCACAGGTGGGATTAGGTGTTCGGAATGCGGCGGTTACATCTCAGTTCACACAGGGGTCCCTGCTTGCTTCAGAGAGCGATACAGCATTGGCAATCAACGGAAAAGGCTTCTTCGCGGTACAGGGAGAAGACGGTCAGGTATATTATACAAGAAACGGTGATTTCCACTGGGCTGTCGGTAACGGTAACATCATGACACTGACTGATTCGGACGGTCATCCGGTGAAGAGTACCACGGGAGCCAATATCGTACTGCCTGCAGGTTATACGGCGAATAAGGTGGAAATTGACGCGGACGGCAAGATCATGTATCCGAATGCACAGAATAATCTGGTACAGGTAGGTGCATTGCAGGTGGGCTTATATCAGTTCCAGAACCCTGCCGGACTTGAAAAAACCGGAGACAGCAGATTTGCTGTGACGGCAGCTTCGGGAGCAGCATTGAATGAAGCAACGAATGCGGCGGTAACAAAGAGTGAAATCCGTCAAGGATACTTGGAAGGCTCCAATGTACAGGTTGCTGATGAAATGGTTAATCTGATCGTGGCTCAGCGTGCCTATGAGATGAATTCAAAAGCAATTCAGGCTGCCGACGAAATGATGAGCCAGGCAAATCAGCTGAGGAGATAAGGAGGCATTTTATATGTCTATGGATATCAGTAACATCTATAATCAATACATAACAGACACAACGGCATCCAACGCAAAGACGTCATCCATTGACAAGACCGTAAATAAGGATTTGACGAGTGCAACCGATGACGAGCTGATGGATGTCTGCAAGGAGTTCGAAGCATATTTTCTGGAGCAGATATTTAAGGGAATGAAAAAGACAATCGTACCGGCTGAAGAAGATACTTCCATGACAATGGCTGATTACTTTGAGGATAGCACATATCAGCAATATGCCAAGGATGCTTCCGAACAAGGCGACTATGGTATTGCACAGATGCTCTATGAGCAGATGAAACGTAATTATAACCTATAAATCAGGAACCCAAAGCGTTCATGAGTATGACTGCATAGAAGCTGAGGAAAAGTGCAGATGCATTTTCCTCAGCTTTTGTAATGTAGCGAGAAAGAAATTCTGAGAAGATATATGATTGGAGAATAAAATGGAAGTCCTGTCCGGATATGTGGAACATATCATTTATCGAAACGCCGATAACGGCTATACGGTCATGGAAGTGGCAGCAGATGGCGAAGAGGTTACCTGTGTCGGTTCACTGCGCTTTATTGATGAAGGTGAATTCATAGAAGCAGAAGGCGAATATGTCAGTCATCAGGTGTATGGAGAACAATTCTCGATTGTACATTATGAGATCAAGGCACCGGAGGACAGCCGTGCCATCGAACGATATCTTGGTTCCGGTGCGATCAAAGGACTGGGTGCGGCACTCGCCGGCAGGATTGTCAAGAAATTCGGTGAGGATACCTTTCGCATTATAGAAGAGGAGCCGGAGAGACTTGCCGAAGTCAAAGGTATCAGCGAGCGGAAGGCAAGAGAAATCGCGATACAGGCGATTGAAAAGCAGGGAATCCGCAAGGCTATGATTTTTCTGCAGCAATACGGTATTTCAAATACTTTGGCTGTCAGAATATATGATAAATACGGTTTTGATACATATAGGATTATTGATGAGAACCCCTATCTTCTCGCGGAAGACATCCAAGGAGTCGGCTTTAAGATTGCGGATGAAATCGCAAGTAAGGTTGGGATTCATACGGATTCGGATTACAGGCTCAGAAGCGGTATATTGTATACATTATCTCAGGCAGCAGGCGAGGGACATACATATCTGCCGCAGGAGGAACTGCTGCGGCGAGCCGAATCAATTCTGCAGATCAAGCAGGAATATATTGAGAATCAGCTCATAAATTTAATGATGGATAAGAAGATCATATTAAAACAGCTTGACGGACAGACGACGGTATATGCAATGAGCTATTACTATCTGGAGTTGAATTGTGCCAAAATGCTGCATGATCTGAATATTATGACAGATGAAAATGAGAACGATATCGAACTGAAGCTTTCACGTTTGGAGGAAAAGTCAGATATCACGCTGGAGGAATTGCAGCATGAGGCGGTAGCGTGTGCAGCAAAGAACGGCGTGTTCATTATTACAGGAGGCCCCGGTACAGGTAAGACCACTACCATCAATATGATTATCCGATATTTTGTGGCGGAGGGCTTGGACATTTTGCTGGCCGCACCTACGGGAAGAGCCGCAAAGCGTATGACGGAAACGACCGGATATGAGGCAAGAACCATTCACAGGCTGCTTGAAATAAGCGGCGGTGCCGATCAGGAAAGCAGTATTATGTTCGAACGAAATGAAAGCAATCCGCTGGAAGCAGATGTCATTATCATTGATGAGATGTCGATGGTGGATATTTCCTTGTTCTCTGCTTTGTTAAAAGCAATCTCTATAGGTACACGACTGATTATGGTGGGTGATATCAACCAGCTGCCATCTGTTGGACCGGGTGCGGTGCTCAAGGATATCATAGAATCGGAAGCATTTTCCGTAGTCATGTTGAAAAAGATTTTTCGACAGGCAAGTACCAGTGATATTGTAGTCAATGCACACAGGATCAATCAAGGGGAACATCTGGTTATGAACAACCAGAGCAAGGATTTTTTCTTTCTCAAGCGCGATGACGCCAATGTGATCTTGAAGATCATTGTGCGGCTGGTTCGTGATAAACTGCCAAGATATGTGGATGCAACTTCCTATGACATTCAGGTGCTGGCTCCGATGCGTAAGGGATTGCTCGGAATAGAACGGCTTAATCCGATCCTGCAGGAATATCTGAATCCTCCGGATGTGAAGAAGAAGGAACGAGAGTATGGAGAGGGACTTTTCCGCGAAGGCGATAAGGTGATGCAGATCCGCAATAATTATCAGATCGAGTGGGAGATCTTAAGCAAGTACGGTATTCCTTTGGATAAGGGAACAGGAGTTTTCAACGGCGATATGGGCATCATAAAGGAAATTAATGATTATGCCGAAACGATGACAGTTGAATATGACGAACATAGACAAATCACGTACTCATTTAAGCAGTTGGATGAATTGGAACTGGCCTATGCCATTACGATACACAAGGCACAGGGAAGCGAATATCCGGCGGTAGTCATTCCTCTGCTGACGGGACCGAGGATGCTGCTCAACCGCAATTTGTTATATACGGGAGTGACGCGTGCACGAAAGTGTGTTACATTAGTAGGTAGTGAGGAAATGATACAGATGATGGTGGAAAATTCTGAGGAACAGAAACGCTTTACAAGCCTTTCGGTACGAATCAAGGAATTTGGGGAACAATTCTAGATATGGAGGAATATGTTTCAAAAAGTCATGGAATTATTGTATCCGCCAAGGTGTCCGTTATGCGGAGACATTGTGATGCCGCGCGGAGAGTTTGCTTGCCCCGAATGCAGGCTGACGGCACCATATGTTGTCGAACCGAAATGTCAGAAGTGCGGAAAGCCTTTGCAAGTTGAGGAAAATGAGTACTGCAATGATTGCGGTGTAAGAGAACATTGTTATGACAAAGGATTGGCATTGTTTGCATATGATGATATGGTGAAACAAAGCATTTATCGCTTTAAATATGAGAACAAGCGAGAATATGCTGCTTTTTATGGGGTTGAGATAGCGAAGAGGCTGGGGCATGAAGTCATAGCATGGGATGCCGATGTTATCATTCCGATACCACTGCATAAGTCCAGATTGAGGACGCGGGGATACAATCAGTCGCAGTTGATTGCTGCAAGGGTGGGACGTGAATTATCAATACCGGTCTGTTCAGATTTGGTAATCCGACAAAAGAAGACAATTGCTCAGAAACAACTAAATCATATTGAGAGGCAAAATAATTTGAAAAGGGCTTTCAAATTAAGCCGAAATGATGTAAAATTAGATACAGTCATACTGCTTGATGATATTTATACAACGGGCAGTACAATTGATGCAGTTGCTGCCATACTAAAGGATACAGGAGTCAGGAAAGTATTCTTTATCGCGCTGTCTGTCGGACGCGGGATATAACCGGCAGATATTAAACATATCAGGAGGAACAAAAGATGAATGTGCGAAATTGTAAGAAGTGCAACAGGATTTTTAATTATATTGCAGGCCCCCCGATTTGTCCTGCATGTAAGGAAGACCTGGAGAAGAAATTTCAGGAAGTAAAGTCATACATTCAGGAGCATAGAACAGTTCCGCTCACGGTGGTAGCAGAGGACTGTGATGTTGATGTAGCACAGTTAAAGCAATGGGTACGTGAGGAAAGACTTGTTTTCGCAGAAGGATCGGGAGTAGGCGTGGAATGCGAAATATGCGGAGTCCCTATTGCGACGGGGCGTTTTTGCGATAAATGCAAAGCAGAAACCATGAACGATCTTCTCGGAGCCGGGCGACGGCCTGATGCACCACAGATGCCTCAGAAGAAGGACGTTACAGAAAATCCGCGCATGCGTTTTCTGGATAAGAAATAAAGGTATAGGGTAATGTCATGTTAAATGAAGAAAGAATCAGATTAATGACAAAAATGACTGCCTACGAGGAGAATGAAGGGAAAAAGACAATTCCCATCAGCAATTACTTCAGAGGCGATTATATTAGTTTCCAAGTGGTAAAGGGAGCGCTCAGCGCAACAGTTGCGTTTGTTCTTGTGATTGCAATGTATGTATATTACGATTTGGAGATTTTTTTAGAGGATATCTATAAGATGGATATGGCATCGCTGCTTAAGACGGTTGTAACTGCATATGTTGCAATCTTGATTGGATATATGCTGATTTCTTATATTGTCTACTCATATCGATACACAAAGGCTAAACAGAGCCTGCACCACTATTTTGCGCAACTGCGTGAGCTTCAGGCTATGTATGACAGAGAAGGCAAACGATAAAGAGGCTCTTACCGGTTGAAAGGATTTTATGATGACCACTTTACTTGAATTGAAAGAAAGACTGATTAAGTTTTATGCCAAACTAGAAGTATATATTTTGCCGTTACTCAAGTTCTTGACCGCTCTGGTGGTCATATTGATTATCAACGGTAATATCGGCTACATGAATCGATTGAAGAATCCTGCAATCGTATTGATTGTTGCACTTGTCTGTTCATTTTTGCCAACCAATATGATTATTGTGTTTGCAGCGGGGTTCGTGGTGCTGCACATGTATGCACTTTCTCTGGAATGTGCGATCGTTGTCCTGCTGGTATTTGTATTGATGTTCATACTGTATTTCAGGTTTGCACCGAAGGATTCCATAGCAGTACTGTTGACACCGGTGTGTTTTGCAATGAAGATACCATATGCGATGCCGCTTGCCATGGGCTTTGTAGGCAGTCCGATGTCTGTGGTTTCCGTAGTTTTCGGAACAATTGTATATTATATTTTGAAGTATGTTAAGGACAATGCAACACAGCTGGGCAATCTGGAGTCTGACAGTGCGGTGACCAACTTTAAGTATGTAGTTGACAATATTGTAAATAACAAAGAGATGTTTTTGATGTCTGCTGCGTTTGCGGCAACAATCATATTGGTATATATGATCAAGAGGCTGTCCATCAATCATTCATGGAAGATTGCGCTTGCCATTGGAGCCATTGCTGATATCTTGATTATATTTATCGGAGATTTGTCGCTGGATATTGATGCGCGCCTTGGCAGTACGATTTTAGGTACGATCGTATCTGTACTGATTATTATTGTTCTGCAGTTCTTTGTGTTCAATGTTGATTATTCCAGAACGGAGTATGTGCAGTTTGAAGATGATGAATATTACTATTATGTGAAGGCGATTCCCAAGATATCGGTGGCAACACCATCAGTTAAGGTGAAGCGGATTCATTCACAATCGACACCAAAGAGGCCCGAATAAAATAGTTTTTATAGGATGTGACTGAATGGGACATTTTTTTGAGCAAATCGGAGTGTTTGCGGATAAGTATTTGACATGGTTGTCATTACCGAATGTAATGCCTACCGATATAGTGGAGATATGCATTATTTCTTTTCTTGTATATCATTTTTTGGCGTGGATCAAGAATACAAAAGCATGGGCGCTGCTAAAGGGCATTCTCGTGATTTTGCTGTTCATTTTGGTCGCTGCCATTTTCAATATGACGACCATCTTATGGATCGTATCTAAGGTGCTTAGTGTTGCAATTATGGCAGCGGTTATCGTATTTCAGCCGGAGCTTCGCCGTGCACTTGAGCAGCTTGGCAAGAGAAACATCCTTGCATCTTTATTTCCTTTTGATAACAATCGCGTTGCAGGGGAATTATTCAGTGACAGGACAATCAATGAAATCGTGAAGGCAAGCTATGAGATGGGCAAGGTCAAGACAGGTGCCCTGATTGTCATCGAGCAGATGGATTCACTGGTTGAATATGAGAGAACAGGTATTATGCTTGATTCTATCGTTTCCAATCAGATTCTGATCAATATATTCGAGCATAATACACCGCTGCATGACGGAGCGGTAATCATACGCGGAGACCGTATCGTATCTGCAACATGTTATCTGCCGTTGTCTGATAACATGGAACTGAGCAAGGATCTGGGAACAAGACACAGAGCCGGAGTGGGTATTTCCGAGCTTACGGATTCTCTTACGATCATTGTATCAGAGGAAACAGGCAGGGTATCGATTGCACTGAACGGAGAACTGTATCGAAATATCGATGCAGACTTTTTGCGTGAAAAATTGCAGCTGATACAGCACAAAGTACTGGAAGAGAAGAAATTCAGACTATGGAAAGGAAGGCCGAAGGATGAAAAAAAAGCTGACGAATAACATCGGCCTGAAGATACTGGCGGTCGTTGCATCTACCCTTTTGTGGCTTGTGGTAGTGAATATAGATGATCCCGTGAATACCAGGAATTTCTCGTCCATTCCGGTAGAAGTCATCAACGGAGACACGATCACAAAAGAAGGTAAGGTATACGAGATATTGGATGGCAGTGATACCATCAGCGTCATGGTGACAGCCAAGCGTTCTATTTTAGATGAACTGAGCAGAGATAATATTAAGGCTACGGCTGATATGATGGATATGACTTTTATGGATACAGTTGCGATCGACGTGAAATCCAACAGATATTCCGATAAGATCGAGTCCATTACTCCCAAGACAAAGAATCTGAAAGTACAGATAGAGGATTTGGCAAGGAAGCAATTTTCTATTGAGGTAGATACGACAGGTACTCCTGAGCAGGGATATACGCTGGGAGATGTCGAGACCAATGTGAATGTAGTATCGGTGTCCGGTCCTGTTTCAATCATTTCCAGAATCGTGCGTGTGGCGGCAGAGGTTGATGCTTCGGGTCTTCGCAGGGATATCTCAACGGATGAGGCTCTTGTAATGTTTGATGCGAGCGGAGATGTTGTTGAAAGCGATATGATTACAAGCAGTGTTCAGTCTGTGCATGTCGATATCGCAATGCTGCAGACCAAGGATATACCACTATTGTTTAATGCAACAGGAATGACCACAAGCGATTATGGTATGACGGGAGTCGTGGATGCTTCTCCCGCAACGGTTACGATAGCCGGCAGAGGAAGTTCCTTTACAGGCATGGAGTCTATTTCCATACCGGCAGAAGATTTGCCTGTAGCAGGAGCAACGGCAGACGTAGAAGAGACGATTAATATCAGAAAATATCTGCCGAAGGATGTTGCGCTGGCAAATCCGGAATTTGACGGTAATGTAGCAGTGACAGTGTATGTAGCACCTTTGCAGATTAAAGAGATCAATATACCGACAGACAATATTACGTTTTCGAATATACCGGAAGGCTACGAGGCGGTACTGACCGATATCGGAGGAGTCCTTGCGATGAATGTCAAAGGGCTTGGAGATACATTTGCGGTGCTTGACGGCAGTACGACGCTGGGCGTGATTGATGTGAGCGCAGTGTTGCCCGAGATCAGTGAAGAACAAACCTATACGGGATTCTATACGGGTCAAGTGACATGTGTATTTCCTACAGGGATTTCAATGGCTGAGCCAAAGTCCATGCATTTTATATTGAGACAGATTGGTGAGAATATAACACAAGAAGATTTTACCGAAGGAGAAGAGAACAATGAGTAGATTATTTGGAACAGACGGAGTCAGAGGAGTGGCAAATTCGGAGTTGACCCCTTTACTTGCGATGCAGCTGGGTCAGGCAGGGGCATATGCACTGACAAAGCACAATTCACATAAGCCGACAATCATGGTGGGATGTGATACGAGAATTTCAGGTGACATGCTTGCGAATGCGTTGATGGCAGGTATCTGTTCGGTAGGAGCCAATGCAGTGTATGTGGGAGTAGTTCCGACACCGGCAGTTGCATATCTTACGAGGAAATATAAGGTGGATGCTGGAGTTGTAATCTCCGCGTCTCATAATCCGGTAGAATTCAACGGAATCAAATTCTTCAATGGTGATGGCTATAAATTATCAGATGCTATGGAAGACGAGATCGAAGGATACATCAAGGATGGTCTGGAGGGCATTCCGTTTCCGACAGGAGCAGGAGTCGGCAAGGTTAAATATCGTACCGATGCAAGAGAAGAATATATCAATCATGCGATGAAGGCAGTGTCAGTTGATTTGACAGGGCTCAAGATCGTAGTTGACTGTGCTGAGGGAGCCGCTTACTATACCTCTATTGAAACGCTGAAAGAGCTTGGTGCAGATGTAATCGCCATTCATAACAGTCCGGACGGAACCAACATCAATGCGAATTGTGGCTCGACACATATGGAGGAGCTGATGGCGAGAGTCGTATATGAGAAAGCGGCACTGGGTCTTGCATTTGACGGTGATGCTGACAGACTGATGGCAGTCGATGAGAACGGCAAGCAGGTCAATGGTGATGAATTGATGGCAATTGTCGGATATTATATGAAAAAGAAGAAGAAATTAAAAGGTGATATCATCGTGGCCACTGTCATGAGCAATCTTGGATTTTTCCTGATGGGTAAGGACAAGGGCATTACGATTGAGCAGACCAAGGTCGGAGACAGATATGTATTGGAGAGGATGCGCGAGATTGATGCCAATCTTGGAGGAGAGCAGTCGGGTCATATTATCTTTTTGGATGAAAATACAACCGGTGACGGACTTCTAAGCGCGCTTCATTTGCTGGAGGTGTTGGTAGAGAGCAAGAAGCCGCTGTCAGAGCTTTCAAAGATTATGGAAATGATGCCGCAGGCACTTGTCAATGCAAAGGTTCCGAATCACAAGAAGGAATCTTTCATGGAGTATCCTGAGATTGCAGATGCAATTGCCGGCTTGGAAAAACAGTTTGACGGTAAGGGACGTGTCCTGATCAGACCTTCGGGAACCGAACCGATGGTACGTGTTATGATTGAGGGTAAGGATCAGGCGATAATCGATCAGGAGGCTAAGAAGTTGGCTGCATTGATTGAGGAAGTCATGCTTTAGTGTATCAGAGCAAAAGAGTGAAAGTACTTGTGATGTAGTACAAAGAATGGTATACTGTGTTCAGGGCGTATTTAGCAGAAATGGAGGTAGCGGGTAATGGTAAGCCAGAAGGTGGTTATCAAAAATCCCACAGGGCTACATTTGAGACCGGCGGGAATTCTATGCAAGGAAGCAATGCAATTTAAGTCATTGATTACTTTTAATTTCAGAGAGAATACTGCGAATGCAAAGAGTGTTTTGAGTGTGCTGGGGGCCTGTGTCAAGTGCGGAGACGAAGTTGAGTTTGTCTGCGAGGGCGAGGATGAAGAAGAAGCACTTAAGACGTTGGTTGCAGCAATTGAGAACGGATTAGGCGAATAAAATATATCAAGCATATATGCAAAGCAAACAAAGTCAGTCTCAAGCGAGGCTGACTTTGAAATATATTTGGGAGGAAGATGAAATACATGTTAAATTATAAAAGATATCAAAGGGTTCCGGTCATAGAGTATCCGGAACGTGAATGGCCGAATAAGCAGATAGAGAAGGCACCGATCTGGTGCAGCGTTGACCTGCGGGACGGTAACCAGGCGTTGATCGATCCGATGGTTGTGGAAGAGAAGATGGAACTCTTTCAGCTGCTGGTTAATATGGGATTTAAAGAGATTGAGATCGGATTTCCGGCAGCATCGCAGATTGAATTTGATTTTCTGCGGCAGTTGGTAGAGCGCAAGATGATACCGGATGATGTCAGAGTACAGGTGCTGACACAATGCAGGGAAGAATTGATTGACCGTACATTTGAATCCATACAGGGAATCAAACAGGCAATCGTACATATCTATAATTCAACATCAACCTTGCAGAGAGATGTCGTATTTGGAATGAATCAGCAGGAAATCATTGATATTGCCATTAAAGGAACGAAAATGGTCAAGGAGCGTGCTGCCAAATTCCCCGGAAAGATTATTCTGGAATATTCACCTGAGAGCTACACGGGAACAGAGGATGATTTTGCTCTTGAGATCTGCACGGCGGTACAGGAGGCATGGGGACCGACAAAGGAAGAGCCTATTATCATCAATCTTCCGGCGACTGTTGAAATGACGACTCCGAATGTATATGCAGACCGTATCGAGTGGGCGAACAGGCATTTCAAGAACAGAGAGACGATTATCTTAAGCGTACATCCGCATAATGACAGAGGCACGGGAATTGCGGCAACGGAACTGGCACTTCTTGCAGGTGCAGACCGAGTGGAAGGTACATTGTTCGGAAACGGGGAGAGAACCGGAAATATCGATATTTTGAATGTTGCATATAATATGTTTTCACAGGGTATCAATCCGGAGTTAGAGATAGAGCATATCAATCAGATCGTTGAGGTATATGAGAGATGCTGCAAGATGCCTGTCCATGACAGACATCCGTATGCAGGTAAGCTGGTATTTACTGCATTTTCAGGTTCGCATCAGGATGCCATCAACAAGGGCGTCAAGGCTATGCGCGAGCGTAACTCTGAGATATGGAGTGTTCCGTATCTGCCTGTGGATCCGGCCGACATCGGGAGAGAGTACGAGCCGATCGTGCGTATCAATTCCCAGTCCGGCAAGGGCGGCGTGGCATTTGTCATGGATACATACTTCGGCTTCAAACTGCCGAAGGGAATGCATAAGGAATTTGCGAGGGTGATTCAGTTGATTTCAGAGAAGCAGGGTGAGGTTGCACCGGAACGCATCATGGAAGCATTCAGAGAAGAGTATATCGACAGAAAAGAGCCGCTGCATTTCAGAAAGCTCAAGGTAGATGACAGAAGTGATGCAAATGATTCGGAATTTGATACACATGTGGAACTGACATACACGCTCTATGGAGCAGAGAACACCATTGAAGCAGTCGGCAACGGACCTATTGATGCTGTACAGCGCGGATTGAAGGAATCGCTGGACATCAACATCAAGGTGCTTGATTACGAAGAGCATGCCCTGCAGGGCGGTTCCAATGCGCAGGCAGCTGCTTATATCCATCTGTTGGATGTGGATGAGGGCAAGGTCACTTATGGTGTCGGCGTAAGTTCCAATATTACAAGAGCATCTGTCAGAGCAATCTTCAGTGCAGTGAATCGACTGGGATTGGCAGACCGGAAATAATAAGAACTCCCAAAGCCTGTATGGCAGAGGGAGTTCTTTTCTAATTGTATGTTTTAAAATGTGAAGAAACTGCAAATTAGCGGATGAACTGTATGGTCTGCTCCTTATGAAAATGATTGTACACAGTCTGCAGCAGGATGAGGAACAGATAAAAGTATGCGGTCATGTAGACCGGGAAATAGTATTTGAAATAGGAAGCCGGTGCAAGTACAAATACGATGAACCAATGTGCAATCAGTCCTCCGGTGACGAAGAAGGTGAACCAGCGTCGTCTGAACAGTGCATAGATGCATAACAGCAGTGTGATCAGACACGGAATGAACAGGTTGTAAGACAAGGTCTTTACGATGCTGATGCCAAAACTGAGCAGCTGTCGAATGCCGGTACCTTCAAATATGATCTTGTATGGTTGTGCAGCATAGCAGAAAGCGCCCCATCTTGTTCGGAAGAATACATCCGGGTTGTTGACACAGATCCTTTTCAATGCAGCAGCATATGCAAAGAACTCAGTGAAAGATGCCTCAGGACGTACGCCGACAAAGCCTTCCTTATATAAGATGAGTACATCTTCATAATTGATATCGCCATAATATTCATTGATGGATTCAATCATATCGAGCGACAGATAGCGGTCAACAATCTCCAGATCTTCTTTATTTTTCTCGTAATCCAAACCGTTGCGATACATATTTGTGATGGTATATGCATAAAATGGCTTCATACGGTCATCTGCAGCCGCAGCCATTTCTTTTGCGATGATTCCGTTTTGAGGAATGGATACAATATACTGCAAAGCAAGAGCTGTAAGAAGGATATAGAGAAAAGATTTCTTGTTTCGAATGTTTGCATATACAATGAATAACAGAATGACAATAAGGACTGCAAGGTAGATTCCTTCCGTACGCCATTGTGTCAATACTGCACCGAGTAGCAGAATACCGAATGCCCGCCCGCGTGTCAAAGCCTTCTGTTCCAGCAGGTCGAAGAGCAGCATCACGATTAAGAACAGATAAAGCAGATAATAGATTGGCAGTCTGTGGGCGGATGTTGTATATGCTATAACAGGATATAGTAAAAATGGAAGATAACCAAATAAACCATATCGAATACCGAGATATTGAACCAGACGATATACGACATAACCGATTATAAGCATCTGTATGATGACCTTGATGATAATCGGGCCGAGCCAGCTCGGGATCAGCATCATGGAAATGATGTAATAATAGGTAGTGATGTAGTAGAACCAGGTATAGTGCTCCAGATTTGATGCGGATTCGAAGATCAGGCTTTCATCGTTGCTCAAAAATCCCTGTGGCAGTTTGATAATCAAAATAATAAGTATCGGAATCAAGCATAACAGGGCATACTTTAATATCTTATATTCTGCGTGTTCTTTTTTGTTAGGATCCAGAAGCACACGGTATAGTGTTCTGTACAGAAAAAACAGGACGATCAGAGTCAGTGCTTTGCATATGATGTAATCAGGAAGGTTTACGGCAGGTGCAGCACGAAAAACCAGAGTATCTGTACCGAAGGTTATGAGCCAATGTATCAGCGCAACGGAACAGATGGGAATAAGATGTCTTTTTTGGATAAATTCTTTCATAATTATGCAAACCTCGTATTCGATAATTTGTTTTGGAACGAGTCAAGTATAGCATATTTAGGAACAGTCGTCATCTCTTGCTATTTTTTTTGCGGTCATGTATAATAAATTCGTTATATACAAAGGAAGGATTTATTTATGGACATCATTCGGGATTTATTATCTAACAGAATTTTTCTGATTGCCGTAGTAGGATGGGCGGTGGCGCAGATCTTGAAGACATTGATCAATCTGGCACTGACGCGTTCGTTTGATCCCGAGAGATTGTTTGGTTCGGGTGGCATGCCGAGCTCGCATTCTTCGACTGTATGTGCACTGACAACGGCGGTTACGATGCAGTATGGTGCTGCATCCTTTGAATTTGCCATATGTGCGGTGCTGTCCATTATAGTCATGTATGATGCGGCGGGAGTTCGAAGAGAGACAGGTACACAGGCGGCGGTGCTCAATAAATTTATGGATATGTTTGCACATATGGATGCTCCGGGTGCACATCAATTTACAGAAGAGAAGCTCAAGGAACTAGTCGGACATACACCGTTACAGGTATTTGCCGGTGCGATACTCGGAATTCTGATTGCAGTTTTTCTGTATCCCGCACTTTTGTAACAGAGACGGTGTGCAGGTTGTAAAAGACAGTGAGTTATTGTATGATGGAAGCAGCCGATTGTGAAGGGAGATGTGATCATGAACAGTATGGCTTGGTTGGCATTGGTAGTGATAATGCTGGTAATAGAGATTATAACGTTGGGACTTACGACACTGTGGTTTGCAGGCGGAGCTTTGGTGGCTTTTATAGCGGCATTGCTGGGAGCACCTCTAGTGGTTCAGGTGATTTTGTTCTTAGTGGTTTCAGTGGCGCTGCTGCTGATTACAAGACCGTTGGCGGTCAAGTATTTTAATAAGGACAGGATTAAGACCAATGCAGAGAGTCTGATCGGGGCACAGGGTATTGTCACCAGTGAGATTATTAATCTGCAGGGTATCGGACAGGTAACGGTAGGCGGACAGGAATGGTCTGCCAGGGCAAAGGACAGCCAAAGGGAATTTCAGCCCGGAGAAGTTGTCAAAGTGGTAGAGATTCAGGGAGTCAAACTAATTGTAGAGGAAAGCAAGGAGGAAAATTAGAATGGGATACACAATATTGATTTTATTTGTACTGGCTTTAATTATACTGGCATCATGTGTCAAGATCGTACCGCAGGCACATGCTTATGTAGTTGAAAGACTCGGTGGATATCAGGGTACATGGTCTGTAGGTATTCATTTTAAGGTTCCTTTCATAGATAAGGTTGCAAGAAGAGTCAACTTAAAAGAACAGGTAGTGGATTTTGCACCGCAGCCGGTTATCACAAAGGATAATGTAACGATGAGAATCGATACGGTTGTATTTTTCCAGATTACAGATCCGAAGTTATTTACTTACGGTGTGGAAAATCCGATTATGGCAATCGAAAACTTAACGGCAACAACATTGAGAAATATCATCGGTGATCTGGAACTTGATCAGACGTTGACATCCAGAGAGACAATCAACACCAAGATGAGAGCATCTCTTGATATCGCAACAGATCCGTGGGGTATCAAGGTGACCAGAGTCGAGCTCAAGAATATCATCCCTCCGGCAGCTATTCAGGATGCAATGGAGAAGCAGATGAAGGCAGAGCGTGAAAGACGTGAATCTATCCTGCGTGCAGAGGGTGAAAAGAAGTCTACGATTCTTGTTGCAGAAGGAAAGAAGGAGTCTGTTATCCTTGATGCAGAGGCAGAGAAGCAGTCAGCTATCCTGCGTGCGGAAGCGGAAAAGGAAAAGAGAATCAAAGAGGCCGAAGGTGAGGCAGAGGCTATTCTCAAGGTACAGCAGGCAAAGGCAGACGGTATCCGTTATCTCAAGGAAGCCGGTGCAGATGAGGCGGTTCTTCGAATCAAGAGCCTGGAGGCATTTGAGAAGGCGGCAGACGGTCAGGCAACCAAGATCATCATTCCTTCAGAGATACAGGGAATGGCAGGTCTTGCAACAAGCATCAAGGAAGTACTGACCAAATAGCAGGATGCAAATTACAATGAAGATTGATCACGTTGTCAGCAGCCAACAGCAGACAACGTGATTTTGCTTAAAATCTATTTTGATTTGTAAAGTGGATCATACGAGACGAGGAGGAAAAGAGATGAGTCTGAAGGGACGTAACTTTTTAACATTAAAGGATTTTACAAAAGAAGAGATTGTGGAATTTCTTGATTTGGCGGCGGATTTAAAAGAAAAAAAGAAAAAAGGTGTTGATATTGCCAATTACAGAGGGAAGAATGTAGCACTGATTTTTGAAAAGACAAGCACCAGAACCCGTTGTGCATTTGAGGTTGCCGCACATGATATGGGTATGGGGACGACATATCTCGATCCGGCCGGTTCACAGATCGGTAAAAAGGAAAGCATCGCGGATACAGCGCGTGTACTCGGCAGGATGTTCGACGGAATCGAATATCGTGGTTTTGAACAGAAGATTGTAGAGGATCTGGCGAAATATTCAGGCGTGCCGGTGTGGAACGGGCTGACCAATGAATACCATCCGACACAGATGCTGGCAGATTTGCTGACGATTCGTGAGCATCTGGGAACATTGGAAGGAAAGAAGCTGGTTTATATGGGAGATGCGCGCTATAATATGGGCAATTCCCTGATGATTGCCTGCTCCAAGATGGGCATGGATTTCGTGGCATGTGCACCGAAGCGTTATTTTCCGAACGAAGCACTGATCAAAGAGTGTGAGTCTTATGCGAAGGACAGCGGTGCAACGCTTAGTTTTACAGAGGACGTTATGGAAGGAACCAAAGGCGCGGACATCATTTATACGGATGTGTGGGTTTCCATGGGTGAGCCCGATAAGGTATGGGAAGAGCGCATCAAGGATCTGTCGCCCTATAAGGTGACGATGGATGTTATGAACAATGCAGGAAGCGATGCTATTTTCCTGCACTGTCTGCCGGCATTTCATGATCTGAAGACCAAGATTGGCAAGGAGATGGGAGAACGCTTCAACTTGACCGAGATGGAAGTGACGGATGAAGTATTTGAGAAGTATGCCGATGTGGTGTTTGATGAAGCGGAGAACAGGATGCACACCATCAAGGCGGTCATGGTAGCGACATTAGGATAGGAATCATATGAAAAAGGAAACCAGGACGTATTTCAAAAATGTAGTTCGGACAACGGGATTTGCAATCGATGTCATCAATATGATACTCGGTGTTGCAATCATTGTCTTTGCAGTCATTGCATTGTCGGGAGGAGAAGACCGGATGGATCTGTTTCCGCTGGTCTTTGTATTGGGCGCGATTCTTTCGGGATTGAATGCATATAAGATTATGAGACAGAACAAGCTGTTTGGCGTTTTCTTTGCTGCATTCGGGATCTTGCTGCTGATTGCATGCGTATTTAGTTTTGTGGTGTTATCAGGTCTGATTATACTATAGAAGTTGGAAAAGGAATGGGTCATGACGGACGAAAAGACAGTGCTCTGCGGAGCAAATGCTTACGAGCAAAAATACTATTTCAATCCGCTCTTTAAGGGACTTCCTGAATCAATCCAGGAGGAAGTGCATATCATAAGTGTACTGTTTACAGAGGAAGTCGGCGGTATCTTTACCATGGTCTTTGATGAAGACGGAGAGTTACAGTTTGAAGTAACGGCGGCTCCGGAGGACTATCTGTATGACGAGGTGGGAAGCGGTCTGCTGGTTAAGGAAATCCAGAGAAAGAAACAAGAACTGCTGGAATCGTTGTCGCTATATTACAGGGTAGTCGTTTTGCATGAGAATATAGAAGGATTGCTTGATGAGTGAGATTGTCTAAGGAGGATGAACGGATGCTGTTAGTGATTGATGTCGGAAATACCAATATTACGTTTGGCGTATATAATCAGGATGAACTGGTATCGACCTTCCGTATTGTGTCGGCTTTGCAGCGGACATCGGATGAGTACGATATGGTGATTTCGGATTTGATCGAGCGCCAGGGTGTGAATATTGATGAGATTGAGGGTGCAGTCATTGCAAGTGTCGTACCGAATACGATGCATTCCCTTGTCAATGCAATTAAGAAATATATGAAGAAGACACCGTTGATCGTAGGACCGGGAACCAAGACAGGCATTAAGATCGATACACCTAATCCAAAGGAGATCGGTGCAGACAGAATCGTAGATATCGTAGCTGCCTATGAACTTTATGGCGGGCCGGCGCTTGTCATTGATTTTGGAACAGCAACGACATATGACCTTGTGACCGAAGACGGAAGATTTACAGCAGGTATTACGGCTCCGGGTATCCGTATATCGGCGAAGGCTCTGTGGGAGGACACGGCGAGACTGCCGGAGGTTGAGATCATGAAGCCTAAGTCTATTCTTGCGCAGGATACGATATCCAGTATGCAGGCAGGACTTGTATATGGACAGATCGGACAGACAGAATATATCATCAAGTGTGTAAAGCAGGAAACCGGATATGACAATCTGAAGGTCATTGCAACCGGCGGACTGGGACGCATCATTGCAAGTGAGACAAAGCTGATTGATGAATATGATATTACACTGACTCTAAAGGGTCTGCAGTTGATTTATCAGAGGAATCAGAAATGAGATTAAGGATCGGAAGTGTCGAGTTAGAGAATAACGTGATACTGGCACCGATGGCAGGCGTAACAGACCTGCCATTTCGTTTGCTGTGCAAGGAGCAGGGTGCAGGGCTGCTGTGTATGGAGATGGTGAGTGCAAAAGCCATTTATTTCAACAACAGGAATACGATTGAACTGCTTCGGATTCACGAAGAAGAGTGTCCGGTATCTTTGCAGCTATTCGGCAGCGACCCGGATATCATCAGTGAGATGGCAAAGCGGATAGAGGAGCGTCCGTTTGCAATACTGGACATCAATATGGGCTGCCCGGTGCCAAAGGTAGTCAACAACGGCGAAGGCTCCGCGCTGATGAAGAATCCGGTACTCGCAGGTAAGATTATTGAGAAGACTGTGAGGGCAATTCAGAAGCCCGTGACGGTGAAGATCAGGAAGGGTTTTGACGAGGCTCATGTCAATGCTGTGGAAATGGCAAAGGTTGCGCAGGAAAGCGGTGCGGCGGCAGTTGCCGTACACGGCAGGACAAGAGAGCAATATTACGGCGGTGCAGCGGATTGGGATATCATTCGGCAGGTCAAGGAAGCAATTTCGATTCCCGTCATCGGAAACGGAGATATTGTTTCAACGGAAAGTGCGCAGAGGATGTTGACGGAAACAGGCTGTGACGGACTGATGATCGGCAGGGCAGCGCAAGGGAATCCGTGGATATTCAGCAGCATCAATGCTTGCCTGGACGGAAAGGAACTGCCGCAAAAGCCGGGGATGAGGGAAATCAAAGAAATGATTCTGCGACATGCAGATCTTTTGATTCTTCATAAAGGAGTCTATACCGGGATGAGGGAGATGAGGAAGCATGCGGCATGGTATACAGCAGGCTACCCACATTCTGCAAAGCTCAGGCACAGTCTCAGTGAGATTGAGACGAAGGAAGATCTGGAGCGGATACTCAGTCATATGGAATAGCCGGTCATCATATATTCCTCTATGGAAACAATTCATTTATTGCATATCATTCACATAGAGCCCACAAAGTGGGAGCGCATATTCGGGCATCCGTACCGCAGGCTGCGCAAGAGACTGCATCGACTGATTGAAGAGAAGACGATAGAAGGGATCGTCACTACGGCAGACATTGCAGACGAGCTGGGGCATATGGGTGTACCTTATCTGCTGAAGAGACGAGTGACCTATAAGAGAGGCGGCATCAGACGCAATTCCCGGAGGGAGTGGTATATTGCCGTTACGGATGACGGGACGGAGAGTACTGATGAGCTGTTGGAACGAATTTATGAGGATTTTAATTATATGGCAATTGTTACAGAAAGACCGGAGCATTACAGCAATTTTGTAGATGAAGTGTATGAGGAGACGGGACTGTTGATCCGAATCAGTGATCATGTTCCGAAGAGGGCAAATATATTACTGGATATGAAGCCTTGACACTAAATAAGTAAATGGAGTATAATACCATCATTGTGAAATGGGGTTTTAGGCTTAAAAGGCAGATAAAACGATAGAGAGGCAGGGTGCAATATATTATGGAAGAAAAGAAGAATATATTAACGTACGAAGGACTTAAGAAATTGGAGGATGAACTGCATGATCTTAAGGTGGTTCAGAGAAAAGAAGTTGCTGAGAAGTTAAAGGAAGCAAGAGCACAGGGCGACCTCTCCGAGAATGCGGAATACGATGCAGCAAAGGATGAGCAGCGCGATATCGAAGCACGTATTGAAGATATCGAAGCAATCCTTAAAAATGCAGAGGTAGTACTGGAAGACGAAGTTGATTCCAAGAAGGTCGGCGTTGGCTCCAAGGTAAAGATCCTGGATAAGGAATTGAAAGAAGAGATGGAATTTAAGATTGTCGGTTCGGCAGAGGCTAACTCTCTGAAAGGCAAGATTTCAAATGAGTCTCCTGTCGGAAAAGCACTGATCGGCGCCAAGAAAGGCGATACGATTGAGGTGGAGACACAGGTAGGAGTACTCAAATACAAGGTCGTTGATATTCAGAAATCCAACTAACAACCTCAAAGAGGAGTGTATACAGTGAGTGAGAATCAGAACCAACAGCAGAAGAACCAAAATAATCAGAATCAAGAGCCGGATATAAAGCAGCTGCTCAAGGTGCGCAGAGAGAAATTGGCGCAATTACAGGCAGATGGCAAGGATCCGTTCCAGATCATGAAATATGATGTCACACATCACAGCGAGGAAATCAAAGCACAATATGATGCACTTGAGGGCAAACAGGTATCAATTGCCGGTCGTATCATGGCTAAGCGTGTCATGGGTAAGGCTTCCTTTTGCAATGTACAGGATCTGCAGGGTAATATCCAGTCGTATGTTGCAAGAGATTCCATTGGTGAGGAGTCTTATGCTGATTTCAAGAAATTTGACGTAGGCGATATCGTAGGTATTGAAGGTGAAGTGTTCAAGACCAAGACAGAGGAAATCTCTATCCATGCAGCGAAGGTAACACTCCTGTCAAAGAGCCTTCAGATTCTGCCGGAGAAATATCACGGCCTGACCAATACGGATATCCGCTATCGTCAGAGATATGTGGATCTGATTATGAACAGTGAGGTTAAGGACACGTTTGTAAAGCGTTCTAAAATCATCTCTACAATTCGCAGCTATTTGGATTCACAGGGATTTATGGAGGTGGAGACACCGATGCTTGTATCCAATGCAGGAGGTGCTTCCGCAAGACCTTTCGAGACACATTTCAATGCACTGGATGAAGATTTGAAGCTTCGTATTTCACTGGAATTGTATCTGAAGAGATTGATCGTAGGCGGCTTGGAAAGAGTCTATGAAATAGGACGTGTATTCCGTAATGAAGGTCTGGATACCAGGCACAATCCGGAATTTACCCTGATGGAGCTGTATCAGGCATATACAGACTATAACGGTATGATGGATCTGACAGAGAACCTGTACCGTCATGTTGCAAAAGAAGTATTGGGCACTACGACCATCACATATAACGGAATCGAGATGGATCTCGGCAAACCGTTTGAGAGAATCACGATGGTAGATGCAGTCAAGAAATATGCAAATGTTGATTTTAACGAGATTCATACTTTGGAAGAAGCAAGAGCTGTCGCCAAAGAGCACCATGTAGAATATGAAGAGCGTCATAAGAAGGGCGATATCCTGAACCTGTTCTTCGATGCATTTGTAGAGGAACACTTGATTCAGCCGACTTTCTTAATGGATCATCCGGTAGAAATCTCACCGTTGACCAAGAGGAAACCGGAAAATCCTGATTATGTAGAACGCTTTGAGTTCTTCATGAATGGATGGGAAATGGCGAACGCCTACTCAGAGTTAAATGACCCGATTGATCAGAGAGCTCGTTTTGCTGCACAGGAAGAAGCATTCGCAGCAGGTGATGAGGAAGCAAATCACACAGATGAAGATTTCCTGAACGCACTCGAAATCGGTATGCCGCCCACAGGCGGTATTGGCTTCGGCATCGACCGTATGGTGATGCTTTTGAGCAACTCACCGGCGATAAGGGATGTTTTATTATTTCCGACGATGAAGAGTCT
>CAZWXS010000020.1:0-40454 GCA_964638005.1 uncultured Lachnospiraceae bacterium | reverse complement strand
TATGTTTTTTAAATTCATATCGGTTTCTCCTTAAGATGGTCATATCTTTTTTATTTTATCACAATCTCATTCTACATACTACTCTATCCCCATTGAATAAATGGCCAAGCCAATAAAAAAACAGCGTGAAAATCATGTATGGATTTTCACGCTGCTCTATATCCTGAACCAAAACCTATAATTGTATATATTCCTTCGGTTCAAAATTAGTTGCCATTGTCCAGACAGTCGCTACACCATGGCACATACGAAGCACCTTGACATTTTCCCAGAAATCCGGCATAACACCGCTTTCCAACCAGTTACGCATAAATGCTCTGGAGGGATGTGCTACAATTTCTTCTTTCAAACTTCTGTCTTCCACGATCTCCAATGTACCTGCCACACGAATCATTTCATTGTTGCAGTTAAAGCATAACTCCACTTTGGGATTCTTCTGTATCTGCTGAAAGAAACCTTTAAAGTCTGCTGTGTGAAAAATAATACCATTTTCATCTGCTCTATACAGCATTACCGTGCGGACTCTCGGCTGATCTCCATCTACTGTTGCAACCTGCATGATTCCAGCACTGGTACATTTTTCAAATATTTCTTCTTTTGTCATACGAAAACCACCTTTTTATTTTTATTATAGAAAGATGTGTATGAAAAAAACTTTCATTATTTCATCCAAAACTATCACAATCTAATCTTGTTGATAGTTTTTTCGATATTGACTGGGTGTCAGTTGATAACTCTTTCCAAATACATCCGAGAAATGAGCACTGCTGCCAAACCCACAGTACAGTGCAATCTCTGTAACTGTCCGCTCAGGTCTGCGCAGTAACTGCTTTGCTTTTTCCAATCGAACCTGCATCACATAATCCATCGGCGATAACCCCAGTTCCTTTTTAAATCCACGACTAAGGGATGAAACCGATATGTTACTCAAATCAGCCAATTGCTTAAGCGTTAGTTTCTCACCATAATGCTGTTCTATGTAGTGCTGTGCTCTGGCAATCTCATACTCAGATGAAATACCCCGCATATCATAACTCTCACCTAAGATACTCCTGATCAGCCAGTGCGTCAATATCGTTTCCTGTGCATCGAGTGTGATTTCCGCATTTGGCATACGCTTTTCATATTCAAAAGCAAATAGGTTCAAAGTTTTCAAAACATCATGACAGATGGCGAACGGTTTCCACGAAAACTTCGGTACCGTCTTCTCATAGAGCAGATATTGGGATTCAAAATAATCCTTGTCAATCATGATGCAATAGTAGTGCTTGAAATGATCTGCAATTTCTTTATGCGGAATATCCGGTGAAAGGATCGTTGCGAAAAAATGATCTTTTCGCAATATCACCGGAACAGAAAGTTCTGTCAATTCTTCAAATGTCTGTGGTTCAAATGCAATGATAATCATATACGCCGGATGTGTATGCCCCTCTTGAATTGCATACTGGCAAAATCCAACACTCGGAATAAAAAGTCCCATATGATGATGCACATAGCAATCCACATAGCGTAAATCTTCTTTTGTAATGCTTTCACCGACCAATGCTTGAATCTTTGCGATATCTTCCATATATATCACGCTCCACTTCATGACAATTGCATGACCATCATTTCCATGCTTCTTTATTTACAAGGATTAGTTTGAGATTTCGCCCACTGCTCCTTAGTCATATAATTCGTATGTCCTATTCTCGTTTCATTCATCAACGGAACCGAAACATCATCGCAAGTATGGTGATATACAAACCCTGCTTCTTCTTCATTCCATCGCCGAAGTACTAATCTCTCAGTACTTAACGTCGTCATATCATTTTGACTCATCCAGTCAGTAACACATTCTTCCAAATCATTCGGGTAGCCATACTGCATTCGGTTCGCAATATCTTGAGCTAGGCGGCTAAAAAGTGTAATGGTAGACTGTAGAGCCTCCCAGCTGTCTTTCTGATCAAAGTGTCCAAATATACTTTGCAGTTCTGCCAGTGTTTCTTCACTTGCCCACTCACATATGAACCGCCCTGCATGCCAAGTGTCATAATCCAACCCATGTATCACCTGCTCATGCCATTCAATCATCTGAAGAAGCACTGACTTAAGTTCATTATCTCGGGCCTTAGCCACCCATAATTCATCTCGCAGTATTTGCTTTGCAATATATAGCGCACCAAACCAAAAGAGGTTGACCAACTTGGTAAACATTTCTTCTGATAAAGGCCTTTTCTCCGGTACATTAAATGATTCCGGTATGATTCCATCCAGCAGATGATCTTTATCCAGCAATACTTTCACGCCGCGCAAGAAATTATCCGGTATTTTCTGATTTTCTGCACAATATCGCAAACTATCCAATGAATGAATGACGAAATCAACCTGTCGTCCCTCTCCAAACAAGGTAAGACATTCCGGATCCCCTCCTGATGTTTGTGATATACATTTTTCTTACTTGTCTGTCACTTTCTGAATGGTCTTCTTACCTGTCGCTTTCTTTCTCGGTTTCGGAACCGGAGTGATTTCCTCCAAAATACCAATCACTTCGCTGCAAAAGTCTATATCCTCAATATCCAGAATGTAATGCTCCTTTGCACCTTCATATGGAAATCCCATCTCTGCATCTTCCATCAGGCTTTCAATTTCTGGAAGTTTTTTAACAAATACAGTATTGTCGCAAACCAATAAGACCGGCTTATCATTGACGTAAACCATATACTCTCCAAACATCTTTTTATAACGAACTTCGCCTGCCCCTCTGACTTGGGCACAAACAAATTCTATGTACTCAACTGAAGTTGCCATGCTACTCTATCCCCTTTCATCCTCTTCCGTATTCTTATTTATATGTCTGTTTCTAAACCATCTTATGACATACACAACAATTCCAATCAACGATGCAAAATATAATATATAGTCTCCAACAATCGCCTTTGTCCGCGTACAAATATTACAAAATGCCACCAGTCCACGTGTCACCATGTGACCACTCAACATCCAGATAATACAGATATTCTCCATCCAGTCACACAAAATAAGCAGCACGGGAAACACATAATAACTATATCGAAATGTCGTCGAAGTCTTCACCAAAACCAGATAATACACCACTGCCATCAATACCGGATACACAAAATCAATGGGCATCTGCACATGAAGATACAGATTACGCCCTTCTTCACCCATCACTGCAAGAATCTGTTCCGCAACCGATACGTCATATCCATTCTTCATCATATCAAACATCTGCAATTCTCCGAGATTCTCCTGAATCACAGGAAATGTCACTCGCAACATGAATTGAAAAATCAAAATCTGTAACACATATAAAATGATAATGATTCCCCAATTTACCTTTTTCGTATTTTGCTGTACCTGTTTTAATTTATTTATCATCTGTTATCTGCCTATGCTTCTGTTTACTCATATTCTCATTTCAAAAAATCCAGAACTCTGTCATGAAAATCCTTTGCTTCCTCATAAACTCCATGTCCGAATCCCTCATACATGACCAACTCACTGCCTGCTATTCTTTCAGCGATATCCTCTGACGAATGTCCCTCCAACACGTGATCCTGATCCGCTCCGATTACTAACGTCGGACATTTAATCTCGTCAAGCCGGTCATAAGCATTATGCTGTAGGCATGACCACGCCTGAATGATGAATCTGCCAAAGTTCTCCGTCTTTCCCATTTTCGTGAGAATCGGATAAAACATTCTATATCTTTTCAGATATTTTTCCGTATACATCTTCTCTGCCGTATCAATCATCAATGTTTTATAATCACCAGCTTCTGCCATTTTAATCCAGTCTCCGATTATCCTTTGTACCGTCTCATTCTGCCGTGACATCGTAACCGTCAAAATCAATTTTCGAACCATTTCCGGATAATCAATTGCAAAATACTGTGCAATCATACCCCCTTGAGATATTCCAATGATGTCTGCATCATGAATCCCCAATTCCTTCATTGCCGTCACTTGGTCTCTCGCCATGTCTCTTGTGGAACATCCTTCATTCAACTGATTCTTCCGGCTAAACACATACACTTTATAGTCTTTCGCATATCTTCGATACATCATTGCAAATGCAGACGCAGTCCCCTTAACCGTCTTTAACCCGTCACCCAATCCCGGCAGCATGATCAAGTTTCTTGTACCGCTTCCAAATGAGATATAATCCATATCTGTATTTCCAATTTTAATATTACCATTCACTGCCTGATTCATCTATTATTCTTCCTCTCTTAATTCTTATGAACAGGAACCCATATTTCAATCAAAGAATCCTCCCTGTTCCAGTCAAGATTTCTTATTTTGAATCATTGCTGTCTCTTTGTAACATAGTAAAGAAGCTTATAATAAGCAGTCCGCAGGCGATCAATATGATATATTGCTGTTGTCGGAAATGCCTAGGCAATGTACTTCCTATTCCTGCGCCGACAAAAAACAGAAAAATCACAAGGAAATATTGTCCCGCCTGCTTTAACAACCTCTTTTCTTTTGTCCTCAGAAAAGCACTGAACGCTTCCATTCCGCTTCGGAGATTCCCGATACACATCGTACTGGCATATGCATAACCGTTGACTTTTCGAAAAGCCTGTACCTGCATAGCACAGGCAAAAGAAGTGAGTGCGTTTGCAATCGGGTTAAATGCATCCGAAACAGGAAGCAAACCAACAATAGCAAGCAGCAATATCTCAATGCCGACAACTACATGTCGCCAATGAAAGGTTCCCTGCAGGCGAAGCATTGCCCTGAGTTGTTCTGATGCCATGACACCAAGAGCAAATGCCAGAATCGGAAACAAATATCTGAGTCCGTCAGTTAAATTTCCCTGAAAGAGGTGCTGCGCCATAAGCACGACGTTTCCCGTTTGCGCATTTGCAAATACATTTCCACGTACAAAATACGAATATGCATCCTGCAATCCACCCGAAATTGTTAATGTCACCATCACGGCTGTTGTTTCAGACCTTTGAATCTGTTCGTATCTTTGTTTCATTTATCCTCACAAACCTCCATGTCGTTTCCTAACTCATCTAAATCAAGTATGTAATCAAACTATAAAATTGACAACTCCATATATCAAGTGGCATACACTGTTTTATCACGTTCTCTCCCTCTAGCCCAATATCGCCAAATCAAAACCGAAGCATAAGCAATCTCCTGACTCCATTTGCACAATCATTCTTTCTTGTTTTCCTCACATCTGAAACTTATTCTTTAGATACATCTCCGAAAACCTATTATATCATTTCTTTGTCTCAAGAAAAGCCCGGAAAACTTTCTCCGCAACCCCTCTCATAACCTCGGCATCAACCTTACATACCTTCCTGTCATAGGTCAGGAAACCGTTGGACTCATCCTCGACATCGCTTAGCTGCGTATAGATGGTTCCGTTAAGTCCCTGCGCCATCGCCGGTATAACCTCATTTTCATAGAACTTCTTAATGGCATCTGTCAATGCCTCAGAATCATCATAGTTGCCATATCCATATGTACTGTAGATACTGTAGGAATGCTCTTCAAGTTTCAGTGAATAGCCGCCGCATTCCGAAACCATAATCGGCTTTTTGCTTTCTTCCATAATAATCGGATGAAAATACACATGCAGACTGAGTACATCACTTTCGGACTGCTTAAACCAGCCCGATGTTGCATCCCATATACGCGTAGAATCCAGCTGTTTCATACACCTGCAGATGCGATCACTGTCATACTGTCCCCATCCCTCATTGAACAGTGTGTAATAACAAATACACGGAAAATGATACAGATATTGCACTGTCTCTTCACTGTGCTTTTCAAAGAATGCCTTTGCCTCCTTCGTTCTGTATCTCCTCCGATCATCTTCATCCATCGTCTTCAACGTCGGAAATGCAGTATCACGGATAAAGGAATAATGCGAGTTATTGACCATATCCTGAAATACGATCATCCCAAGCTTATCACACAGATAGTAAAAGTTTGCAGGCTCAATCTTAATATGCTTACGCAATGTATTAAATCCAAGTGCCTTCATCGCCAGAATATCATCCTCATAACACTTCATGGATTTTGGCGTGTAAATGCCATCACTAAAATACCCCTGATCCAAAACACCATGAAAATAGAACGGCTCTCCGTTCAGGCATATTGTATCTTGCCCTTTGATTTCTTCAATCGTAACAGTTCGTAACGCAAAATATGAAGAAACAACATCATCTCCGACCCGCAAAGTAAATTCATAAAGGTATGGTTTATCCGGTGTCCAGTGAACCGGATTATCAATCGGGATATCGATCCGATTCTCGGTAAAGTTCTGTACGATCTCGCCATCCGGAGTCTTGATATGCAATTCTCTGATGTTCCCATTTTCTGATATTCTTTCTTGCTTCTGTCCTCCCTCTGCATCGATCACCACAATCTCAACGCCATCCTGTCTCGCAGTCACCTTAACATCCTTAATATATTCCTGCGGTACACTTTCCATCCAAACGCTCTGCCAAATTCCCGAAATCGGTGTATACCACATCCCGCCACGTTTTTTGCACTGCTTTCCATATGGGTACTTCGTGGATAATGTATCTGTCACTCTGACAGCAATCTGGTTGGAACCCTTAATGAGCGTTTGCGTTATGTCAACCTCAAACGGAAGATACCCTCCTTCATGTCTGCATACCATGGCGCCATTTACATACACCTCTGCCACCTGATCCACCGCTCCAAAATGCAGCAACACTCTGTCTTTTACAAATCCCTGCGGCAATGTAAACTCCCTGTGATACCAAAAATGATTTCTCACCCGCGGATTCTTCCGTATGCCATTTGCCTGATACCGTATATCAAATTCAGACAGAACAGACTGCGGCGCAAACGGTACAATAATCGTATCTTTCCATTCCGTAGGCATCGTATGTGAGGAACTCATCTTAATATCCCATTTTCCGTCTAAAGAATAAAAGGAATCACGTCTCAGCTGCGGTCTTGGATATGTGTAATCCATCCCCGGCTGACCTGTCCTTTCGTCCACTTCCATCATAAGTTCCCTGTGTGCATCCTGCATCATCTGGAAGACATAATGCAGCACAATTGCCAAAATAACTGCCACGAACAACGCTGCCAGATAAATATTCGCGTTCGGTAAAAATGATGTCGTGCCGTCACTGTTGACAATCACCTCCGCATTGGATAACACCCCTGCACCAATCGCCGGTCCTATGATACCCGGAATAAAAACCTGTGCAAAGATTCTGAGTCCCTGAAACAACCCTGCCTTTTTCTCCGGAATATGATCCTTGATCATCGCTCCAAAGACAGCCATCCCGGTCAGATACCCCGTCATCATAAATAAGGATCCAATGAATACCGGCGCCGTACTTCTTCCGAAGAACAGGAACACATAACCAAGCATCAGCATGATAATCGTCGGAATAACCGACATTTTAAACTGCAGCCTGTCATACAATCTTCCGTAAAAAGCCGTGATGACAGATGCCAGTATGATAGCAGGTGCCATGATCAGCACATAGTTTGACATGCCAAGTGATTTTTCATAATAGAGGATCAGATACGGCATATAAGTCTGAATGGAGATGCCAAACACTGCAAACGCTCCGAGCACCACATACAGAAGCTTATTCTCACGGACAACAGAGGGGCGGAAGCCATAGATGATGTTGGCAAAATAGTGATTGTTCTCCTGCACAGGCACTGCCTTCTCATCAATCAGGAGAAATCCCAGAATACCAATCAGTAATACTCCTATTCCTATAATCGTATAGATTGTGACCCATGAAGATTGACTATCTAAGTCAAAAGCCATAAAGCCGCCAAACACTACCAAAATAGCTACCAGCGGCATCATGGAATTGATCCCTTCTATCGAGCCTCGATTCGTCTCATCCCCGACATCCGTCAGCCACGCATTAAAGCACGCATCATTGGCACTGGAACCAAAAAAGGTCATTACACAGTCCATCACGATGACCAGTGTCACACCGACAGAAGCCGCCACTGTCACATCCGAAACAAAACGTGTAATCACATCCATTCTGATCAATGCAAAACTCAGAATCGTAGCACCCCAGAAAAGATACCCCAAACAGATAATCAGTTTTCTCTTTCCGAGCTTATCAGACAACGCTCCTATCAACAGCGTCGTCACCGTGGCAGCAACCGCACTGGCTGAGACCATCAGTGAAATCTGAGCCGCCGTCGCATGAAACATCTTATAGATAAATACATTGAAATACATGTTTTCCACAACCCATGCAATCTGACCGACCAAACTGAAGATCACCAGACCTGTCCAGAATTTCTTTGATAATTTTGTCTTCATAATGCAACTCTCCTTTTCGCCAATACGCATGTCCCACTTCTTCGTAACCAAACTCGCGGTATAATCTCAATGCATATGGGTTTTGACTATCATCTTCTATGATTAAAACCTCTCTTTTTTATCATCAGTATAGCAAAAGAGGCAATCACAAGTAAACTTGCATCACCTCTTTTGCTATGCTTCCATACTCATGCTTATTCGTTCATCTTCGCCAGCTTCGCCGCCTGGTCGGCTGCAATACACGCATCAATAATCTCCTGGATATCACCGTTCATGATCTTATCCAACTTATATAACGTCAGATTGATTCTGTGATCTGTCACACGTCCCTGCGGGAAGTTATAGGTTCTGATCTTCTCTGAACGGTCACCTGTTCCGACCTGACTTCTTCTCGCTTCTGCCTCTGCATCGTGTGCTTTCTGCTGTTCCAGATCATATAACTTGGTGCGCAGCAGTGCATAAGCCTTTGCCTTGTTCTGAATCTGTGATTTCTCCGTCTGGGAGTAAATGACGATACCGGTCGGCATATGTGTCAGTCGTACTGCCGAGTCTGTCGTATTAACGCACTGCCCGCCTGCTCCCGAAGAACGGCAGACATCGATACGGATATCCTTTTCATCAATGACGACATCGACTTCCTCTGCCTCAGGCATCACAGCTACCGTAATCGTGGAGGTATGGATACGTCCTCCTGATTCTGTCTCCGGTACACGCTGTACACGATGTACACCGCTCTCATATTTCATGACAGAGTACACTCCCTGTCCCATCAGCATAAAGGTCACATTCTTCATACCACCGATTCCGATTTCTTCTACTTCAATCGTCTCGACCTTCCAATGTCTGTCTTCTGCATAATGCACATACATGCGATAGATTTCAGCCGCAAATAAAGCCGCCTCATCTCCGCCCGCACCGGCACGGATCTCTACGATAACATTCTTATCATCATTCGGATCCTTCGGCAATAGCAGAATCTTCAGTGTCTGCTCCAGCTCTTCAATGCGCTTCTTGGAGTCATTCAACTCCTCCTTTAACATCTCACGCATTTCCTCGTCAGACTCTTCTCCCAACATTTCCAGAGAATCCTCAACTGCCTGCTTGCTCTTCTTATACTCTGTATATGCATCAACGATAGGAACCAGATTGTTCTGTTCCTTCATCAGCATGCGATAACGTGACTGATTGTCTGCCACTCCCGGCTCAGCCAGCTCTCCCATGATTTCCTCATACCTGATCAATAAATCCTCTAATCTGTCAAACATCTCTTCTCTCCCAAAATAAATCTGTTACTCATTTACTGTACTGTACGCATTTCTCTTACTGCTTCACTTCGCCGACATCCTCGCGCTCACCACACGGTCAAGTCCTGCCAGGTCCTTTGTCACCTGAATATCCGCATATCCGTTCTTCTTCAATATCTCGGTAACGGCGTCTCCCTGATCATATCCGATTTCCAAGAAGATCTTGCCGCCCGGAACCAAAAATGCTCTTGCCTGATCCACAATCTTTCGATAGAAGTACAACCCGTCAGCCGTTCCGTCCAATGCAATCCTCGGTTCATGATCCTTTACCTCTGCATCCAGCCCTTCAATCACATCTGACCTGATATACGGCGGATTAGAAAGGATAAAGTCAAACCGATCTCCCTGTCCCTGCTCTGCATCCGTTAAGAACCTTAAGGCTCTACGTATTTCTTCTTCATTTTCAAACAAATCACTCTGTACCAGCCGCAGCTGCTCTGTCACCCCATGCTCCAGACTGTTATGTCTCGCTACACCAAGTGCCCGTTCCGATATATCCGTTGCCACTGCCCTGATATGATTCTTATATTTGATCAGACTGATGATGATACAGCCTGAGCCCGTACACATATCCAATACAGCCATACCATCCTGTATTTCACGCATGGCTTCCTCAACCAGACACTCCGTATCCTGTCTCGGAATCAGCACGTCTTGGTTGACATAATATTTCAGTCCCATAAATTCCTGCTCGTTTGTAATATACTGCAGCGGAATATGCTTCGCACGTTCATCAATCATACCCGTATACTGCTCGACAATATCCCCTGTCACACGCTCATCACCGTGTGCCAGCAGATAATTACGATCGGTATGACACAGATATTCTAACATCAGCCGAGCCGTCAATTCCTCTTCCTTGACCTCCGCAGCCTTTAATCTGGCCATTCCTTCTTCATACAATTCTCTATATGTCATATCCTACATCCATTCCGTCATTTTCAGCATATGCATCTACGTCATACCCGTAGTTTTCCCTAAAGTACGCTTTCCAATCAAATACCGCTTCCACTGCGGCGATAGCAACCTCAATCATACCGTCATCCGGTTCCTTGGTCGTCAGCTTCTGCAGCCACATACCGGGAGCTGATATAATCTTGATGATGATATTGTTGGAATTATTCCCAGCCAGACGGATGACCTCATAGGATACTCCTGCAATCACCGGAATCAGAAGTACTCTGATTACCACACGCAATACAGGATCATCCACTCTGATGAAAATAAAGAATAAAATGCTGACAAACATAACAAACAGCATAAAGCTCGTACCGCAGCGCTTATGCTGACGTGAGCATTTCTTGACATTTTCCACTGTTAACGGGTATGCTTTTTCGATACAATTGATGCATTTGTGTTCTGCACCATGATACATATAAACACGTTTGATATCCTTCATCAAGGAAATCAATGTCACATATCCGACAAAAATGAGAATTCTGATGACACCCTCCAAAATAGCCACAACCGTCTCTGACATGATCCATCTGCTAAAAAACCGTGATATAAAATACGGCAGGATCATAAATATCCCGACTGCGGCAACGACCGAAAATCCAACCGTAAGCCCCATCAATATCTTCTCGGCATTCTTTCCGAACATCCGATCCAGTACTTTTTCCTTTTCCTTGCCCTGATTCTTCTCATCTACCTCTTCATAGAATGAAGCAGAAAAGGTAAGCGTACGAGTTCCCAGTATCAGCGAATCTATAAAGTTAAAAACGCCTCTGATAAACGGAATCTCCGTAAATCTCTTGCTGGGCGCAAATGATTCATACTCCTCCACGGCAACCTCGATCTCGTCATTTTGAGTACGGACTGCCACACTGTAATGTTCCTTGTTCTTCATCATGATGCCTTCGATAACGGCCTGTCCGCCGATACCGCAAGAGCGCTCACGTATTTTCTTTTTTCTTGTCTTAGCCATGCCAGCCTCCAATCAAAGCAGAAGTCAACCAAAAGCACTTCCTGTTAAAGTTTCCTTCTAACCAAAAACAAGGTTGAGATTTAGCAACCTCAACCTTATTTCAAATTCTCTATTTGCTTTCTACGCCATATTTCTTGTTAAACATATCAATACGACCGCGTGCCTGAGATGCTTTCTGCTGTCCTGTATAGAACGAATGACACTTTGAACAGATTTCAACGTGAATATCTTCCTTTGTTGATCCTGTTACGAATGTATTTCCGCAGTTGCAAGTTACGGTTGCCTGATGATAATCAGGATGGATTCCTTCTCTCATTTCTTTCACCTCTTTCTATGCACACGATGTTGCTCTTCGCTCAAGTCGGTGCTGCTCTATGTTAGAACTTCTTAATTTGCATGTTTGTGCACATTTATCTTCAAGATAAACAGCCTAGTTATTGTAACACAGGTCTTTCTTGAAATCAAGTACTAATTATATAAATCTGATTTTCTTGACCATGTCTACAAATTCACGATTATTTCTGGTACGCACGAACATATCAAGGATCTTCTCGACAGATTCATCTGCTTTCATGCCGTTCATCGCCTTACGCATTACATTGATTGCTTCCAGCTCTTCTGCATCTAACAGCAGATCATCTCTTCTCGTACCTGACTTTGGAATGTCAATGGCGGGGAATACACGCTTCTCTGACAGTTTTCTGTCAAGTACCAGTTCCATATTACCTGTTCCCTTGAACTCCTCATATACAACATCATCCATTCTGGAACCGGTCTCCACAAGTGCCGTCGCCAATATAGTCAGGCTGCCGCCCTCACGCATCTTTCGCGCTGCTCCGAAGAATCTCTTCGGCATATGGAGTGCTGCCGGATCAAGACCGCCGGATAAAGTTCTTCCGCTGGGCGGAACGGTCAGATTATAGGCTCTTGTCAGTCTTGTAATAGAATCCAACAGGATCATGACATCCTTTTTATGTTCTACGAGTCGCTTTGCACGCTCGATTACCATCTCTGATACTCTCTTATGGTGTTCAGGCAATTCGTCAAAGGTCGAGTAGATGACCTCTACATTATCTCCTTCGATGGCTTCCTTGATATCCGTAACTTCCTCAGGACGTTCGTCAATCAACAGAATAATCAAATGCATATCCGGGCTGTTTCTGAGAATGGACTTCGCTACATCCTTGAGCAATGTCGTCTTACCTGCCTTAGGCTGGGATACGATCATACCACGCTGTCCCTTGCCGATCGGGGATATCAGATCCATAATCCGCATCGCAACGCTTCCGCCCGGTCTCTCCAGACGCAGCCTCTCATCGGGGAATATCGGTGTCAGATCTTCAAAATTCCTCCTTGCGCTTGCCTCTGTCGGTGTATAGCCGTTAATCGTCTTTACAAACAACAAAGCCGCAAATTTATCATTCTGACCCTTGATCCTTGTATTTCCGCTGATGATATCTCCCGTTTTCAAGCCAAATCTTCTGATCTGACTCGGTGCCACATAGACATCATCCTCACCCGGCAGATAGTTTGCACAACGGATAAATCCATATCCGTCAGGCATGACCTCTAAGATACCATGAGCCTGAATACCGCTGTCAAGGCTTTCCTTGTCCTTTGACAATTCACTGCCCTCTGCATCCCTTCTGTCCTGCTCACTGCCGTCTTTCTTCTCCTGAGATTGAGAACTCTGTTCCTGCTGTGCTGCTGCCTTGGCAGATATGTCTGCCGTCTGCCTGCCTGTCGCATCCTTTTCATCCTCTGCCAGCATGGCTTCAACAACATCCGCTTTCTTCATAGCCGATGTGCCTTTGATGCCCCTCGCTTTGGCAAGATCCTTCAATACACTCAAGGACAGACTCTCGTACTTCTCTCTCATCATAAATTGACCTCCACTGTCTTTTCACTACAAATAAACATGATAAACCCATTTCACTATTTAAAATTTCATTTAATTAAAAGTTGGGAACTATTCTGTACATTCTGGGATTCATAATCTGAACAGATTGACGAACAACAACTCGTTCTTTTACAAGGTGATTATACTATATGTAAAATGATTGCGCAAGGAAATTTCTGATATTTCCGCCATTGTTTTCATGTTTGATTTGTTTTCTTGATTTACAATGGTAATTATTATAAAATAGAAGAAGAGGTGATGATATGACTGATCCGTTGACACAATATAAGCTCATCGTTCTATATATGCTGGACCGCGTTGATTTTTCCTTAACCAAGGCCCAGATATTTGACTTTATCCTTGAAAAGGAATATACCAACTACTTCACGCTGCAACAGGTCGTATGTGAACTCATCGACTCGGGTCTGGTAACATCCAAATCGGTCCGGAACAGTTCGCACCTGACCATTACAGAGGAGGGCTGCAGTACCCTGTCCTATTTCAGCAACCGTATTTCCGACTCCATTAAAGACGATGTAAATGCCTACTTTAAAGATAAGGAACTCGACCTGCGTAATGAAGTGTCCATACAGTCCACGTTTTATAAAACCACCGGAAATGAATATGCCGCGCATCTGGTCGCCAAGGAGAAAAAGGTAGACCTCGTAGACATTACGATTACCGTCCCGACAGAAGATTCTGCTTCCCACATCTGTGAGAACTGGCAGAAAAAAAGCCAGGAAATCTATGCATATCTGATTGAGCAGCTCATGTAATCAACGATTACTTGGCTGCTTCTTTTTTAAGCCACTTCATATGTTCTCTAATCTTCTTCTCATATCCGTTTTCGGACGGACGATAAAACTCTTTACCCGTTAACTCATAGGGCAGATATTGCTGTTCAACATAATGATTCGGATAGACATGCGGATACTCATAGCCCACACCATGTCCCAACTTTGCCGCACCTTTATAATGTGCATCCTGCAGATGCGTCGGGATGGTCACATTTTTAGTTTCCGCAACCGCCTGTGTAGCATCAAATATCGCATTGCATGCCGCATTGCTCTTAGGCGCCGTGGCGATATAGGTGACTGCTTGAGAAAGGATGATCTGCGACTCCGGCATTCCGATCCGCTCTACTGCCTGCGCAGCGCTGACTGCCACGGTCAATGCCATGGGATCCGCATTTCCGACATCCTCTGACGCACAGATCATGATCCTGCGTGCGATAAAGGTAACACTCTCACCGGCATACAGCATCTTCGCCAGATAGTAGACCGCCGCATCGGGGTCGGATCCTCTCATGCTCTTGATAAAAGCCGATATCGTATCGTAATGGTTGTCGCCCGTCTTATCGTATCGTATGACTCTCTTCTGAATACATTCGGATGCAACATCCAGTGTAATATGGATCTTGCCGTCCTCGGACCTGTCCGTTGTCATGATGCCCAGTTCCACTGCATTCAGAGCATTGCGCGCATCTCCGTTCGAAATATCCGCCAGAAAATCCAACGCATCCTCATCAATCTCTGCATTGTATGCGCCCATACCTCTTTCCTTGTCATAGACTGCTCTGGTCAATATTGTCCTGACATCCTCAGCGGACAAAGGCTTCAGCTCAAATATATTGGAGCGTGAAATCAAAGCTCCGTTCACCTCAAAATAGGGGTTTTCCGTTGTTGCCCCGATGAGTACGAGCGTTCCGTCTTCTACAAATGGAAGCAGATAGTCCTGCTGCGCCTTATTGAATCGATGAATCTCATCCACGAACAGGATTGTCTTCTTGCCATACATGCCCAGTGTCTCTTTCGCCTGCTTCACGACCTCTTCCATATCCTTCTTGCCCGCTACAGTCGCATTGATCTGCTTGAATTCAGCACTGGTCGTATTTGCAATGACCTTTGCGATCGTCGTCTTGCCGGTGCCCGGAGGTCCGTAGAAAATGACGGAACTCAGCTTGTCCGCCTGAATGGCACGGTATAACAGCTTATCCTTACCCAGGATGTGCTGCTGTCCCACGACCTCATCCAGCTTTGTGGGACGCAGTCTTGCCGCAAGCGGTGAATCCTTCTCCATATTATTTTCTCTGACGTAATCAAACAGGTCCATTTTTCTACTCCAATATCATTTCATCCACTGTGACAAGGTCATATCCCTCTTCCAGCAGATAATCTACTATGTATCCGGTGGCCTCCACCGTCTCTGCATAGAAATCATGCATTAATATTATATCATCTTCTTTGACATTATCCACTACTTTATGATAGGAATTCATGCTGTCCTGTGTCTTCCAGTCCAGTGTATCCAGTGTCCACATGATCGGAAGCATATCCGTACATTCACCCAATATCTTCTCCCACTCCCCAAACGGCGGGCGAAAAAACATCGGCCTGACCCCTGTGATTCTCTCAACCGCATCCGATGTCCTGCATAACTGCATACAGGCATCTGTCGATGATAATTTGCTCAAATCCACATGGTCATAAGTATGATTGCAGATCATATGGCCATCCTCTTCCATTCGCTTGATTGTTCCGGCATTGCTGCCGACATTCTTTCCGATCACGAAAAAAGTAGCCTTCACCTCCCGCTCCGCCAACAGATCAAGTATCTGATCCGTATAGACAGGATGCGGTCCGTCATCAAACGTAAGCGCCACCTTCGGTTTCAGTCCCCGATATGGCCCGGTTTCTTCCGGCTCTGTCTCCGTCAGCTCCATGGCATCGCTATAAAATACGGGAATCCTGTCCTCCTGCATGCCGGTCGCTCCGATATACAGACATATTCCGAGAAAAATATCCACCGCCAACAGTAAGATGCAGCTCTTTCGCACAAGCATATCTGACCTCTTTTTCGGATATTCTTTTCAATATATGCTCCGACAGACCAAAAAAGTCAGTTAAAAATGGCGCTTTTTTCTTCAACATTATAAAATGTGCCGGTGTCCCGACACATTCTATTCTATGCTATGCTTTGTTTTTGCGGATTTGTTCATCATACAAATTGATTCCGTCCGCTGTCATAATGATATTGTATCGATGCAAGCTTCTCTTCCAGTTCTGTCTTTTGCAGATCCATATCCTCGCACATTGCATCAAAGCTGTCATAATAATCACGCAATTTCAGATTCACAAAGCTCAATAACATTACAGGATCCTTGGGTATCATATCCTACAGCCTCCGTACGCTTTTCTTATAGATAATATGCCCTGTCACCACCTGAACACCCTTATAATACCGTTCACCACAGATCTTCTTGATCAGTGTCTTGATACAAGTCTCTGCCATCCGCTGCATACCGACTTCATATGTTGTAATCGCCTCCTGCGTGGTATCCTCCAATGCATAGTTATCATATCCGACTACCGATACATCCCTCGGTACTTCAACGCCCCGCGCCTTTAATTTGTTGATCAGCCGATAAGCAACCACATCACAATTGCATGCAAACGCCGTCGGCAGTTCTTCCGGCAGTTGCATATCAAGCAATGCACCGTCACCGTCCTCACGGTCCGGAATGATCCACTCCGGCTTCGGCGTCAATCCATTTTCCATCATTGCCTTCAGATAACCCAGATACCGATCCGTGATGGAACTCGTAGACAAGATCGTCCCGACAAAGCCTATCTTCGTATGTCCCATTCCAAGCAAATAATTCGTCAGCTGATACATACCGTGGAATCCATCGGAAATGACGGTATCATATTCTGACTTGCCCATGTAATAATCCAGAAAAATGACCGGAACGATTCCGTTCTCTGCCATCATCTCTGTATATGCGTTCTTCGCCTGTCCCAAAACAACTACACCATCCACCTTATGATCCAAGATCATATTCGGCATGGTACAGTTTTTCTCATCCTCAATGGACAGCAGTTCCAAAATGCCATAATAACCTCTGTTGGAAAGTACATTGACCAGATGCTCATACAGACTCCAGTAAAATGTATTGTTCCCGACAAAACGCTGCGGCAATAACACGCCTATATTGCCGGTTCCACCGACTCTGCTCTGTTTTACCGCAGTGGGGGAGACATAGCCCATCTCCTCTGCCGTCTGTTTGATTTTTTCTTTCATTTCCTCGCTGACACCGCCCTTGCCCGCGAGCGCCTTTGACACCGATACGGTGCTGACTCCCACAACCTTTGCGATATCTGCCAGTTTGACTGCCTTTGCCATATGATTTCCTCTTCTGTGCTTTATTTCTCCATATCAGTAGGTGTCGCTCAATGAGCGAATCACCAATTGCTGTTCTAAGTCCCATCCACTTTGAATCGGCTGTGCCTCTAAGGTCGGATAGCGAATCTCCGCCTTCTTGAGCGTAATGACCTTTTCACGCTTGCTCGACAGATAAAAATAGTTCTCACTGAAAATACCGTCCGCCTGCTTCAGATCCAGTTCTACAAATGCGACCAACGAACTGCTCATCATACGAATGACATATTCGTCCGTTACTTCTATGATAGAATAGGATATCGAGGTCTTTTCAAGCTGCAGATGCTTGAACGGGACAAATGTCTCTATTTCCTCTGTCACCTTGCCGTCCTCATCTTCAAATGATGCTTCGGCAAACACACTATCCTCCCTGCCTGTAATCAATTCCGCAAAATCAATCTCACACACACATGCAGAAGACAACGGATCCACCTCTATCTCAAACGTCTCTTCAAAAAGACTTCCGAAATTCAATGTCTGCAGCTTCAGGACAACCTTACGCTTCTTCGGTTTTCTTGTTTCATTTGCTATATATACCAGAATGATGGTACCGTTTCTCACAATAGACCCCGCCACCGGCGCAAAAAATCTGGCAGCCATATATTGCAGAGGCTTCCATCGACCAAAATAGTCAATGCTCGCCCAAGACGCCACCGGCCAACTGTCATTTAACTGCCAGTAGAGTGCTCCCATACAGCGTCCCCTGTTTCTTCTGAAATGCTCCACACCATACTTGATTGCGATGCCCTGCAATATCTGCGTCACATAGAGCAGATCCTCGAAATTCTGCGGATACAGAAAGTTTTCCGATAAATAATAAAGCAGTTTTCCGTTCGCAGATTCATTCTTTTGATGACTCTCCATAACCTTTGAAAAGATATTACGGTCACTTTCATCCGTAAAGGTCTTAATCGTCTTGATAGACGGGAAAGACTGGAATCCGAACTCCGAGCAGAATCTGAAGAAATGATTCCCGTAATCAGAAAACGGCAATTGTCCGTGCCACACGGCCCAATAATGACAATCTCCTCTGTTTTCATCGTCAGGATGGTCAAAATGTCCGCCTGATGATGGAGACGACGGCCAATAAAAGCGCTGCTTATCTGCTGACAAAACTGCCTTGGGCAGTATTTCTTCAAACTGTTTGACGTAATCTTTCTTTAAGGCTTCAGAATGATGCATGATTTCCGGCCAATGATCCCAGCCGCTCTCAATCTCATTATTTCCGCACCACAGACCAAGCGATGCATGATGGCGCAGACGCTTGACATTATCAGTTGCCTCTGCAGCGATATTCTTTGCAAAATCATCCGTTACATCGTATACATTACATGCAAACATCAGATCCTGCCAAATCACGATTCCGTATTCATCACATAAATCATAAAAATCATCAGACGGATAATATCCACCGCCCCATACGCGCAGCATATTGAAATTGCAACGGATGCAGGCCTTCAGCAGATAATCGATCTTCTTCTTCGTGATAAAGGAATAAATCGTATCCTCAGGAATATAATTGGCACCCATTGCAAAGAACTTGATTCCGTTACATATAAAAGCAAATTCCGAACCCCACTCATCGTGCTCCATGCTGACCGTCAGAGTCCTCAATCCAATCCTGTAGGATTTTGCATCCCACTGATTGCCACTTTCATCAAATGCAAATACCGTCAATGTATAAAGAGGATGTGCACCGAAGCCGTTCGGCCACCATAATTTCGGGTTGTCCACCTCAATAAAGAGATGCGCATCATTTTTCTCTATAGTCTCATTGGCTGCCAGAATCCGCCCGTCCGGAGTTTCCAGCTCTGCGTGGATCACGTAATTTGCCTTGCGGAAATTCTCTGTCTCTACATTGATCTCCAGACCGACCTTGTCCTCTTCATGATGCTGCAGTATCTCTACATCCTTCAGACGAACCAGCGAATATCCGACCAGATTAATATCCCTCCAGATACCCATATCCGGAATCTGTGCGCCCCAATCCCAACCGAACATGCAGTGTGCCTTTCGAATAAACTGGTTACCCTTCATACAGCCGCTCGGAATACAGGTAATGTCCTTGCCGGGGCCTGTATGGTAACCGTCTATAAAGGCGAGTGGAGACGTAAACTCAATATTGATAAAGTTAATGCCCGGACGCAGGAAATTCTTAACATCAAAAGTCCACGTACGATGCATATTATTGGCTCTGCCGACATACATTTCATTGATATAGATCTTCGCTATGGTATCTATTCCTTCGCAGACCAAACGAATCCTTTCCTGCTCAAAGAGTTCCGGCAGAACCTCAAACTCTCTGTAAAAGAAGTAATCCCTTCTGGAAATCTCTCTTGCTTTATATTCGTTCAACCGAAAAAATGGATCTTCTATTCTTCTCTGCAATATGAGAGTGGACATCACCGAGCCCGGAATGATCGCATCCAGATACTTTTCCGTTCCCTTTTCGTTCATAACCCAATTGCCGTTCAGTGTTTGAAATATCATACTGTTGCCCTCTCGTGTTAACTCTTTTTAGCCTCTTTTAACTATATTTTAATCTGTAGTTTTTGTCAATGCTTTTGTCACCGCAGAAGTTCACATATTTTTCACAATAATTTGCAATTCTCATCACAATTGTTTAATATAGTTAGAAAGTTGATAATTTGGAAAGAAAGGGTGAATCATTTGATAGAAGTAAGTAATCTTACCAAAAAGTACGGAAACCATGAAGCCGTCAAGGACTTGAGTTTTCGTGTGGAAAAAGGTCAGATCTATGGCTTTCTCGGTCCCAACGGTGCCGGCAAGTCCACGACTATGAACATCATCACAGGATATCTGTGTGCCACGGAGGGAACAGTAACCATCAACGGTTACGATATCTTCAAGGAACCCGAAAAGGCAAAAGAACATATCGGCTATCTGCCGGAGCTGCCGCCGCTGTATCAGGATATGACTGTTCTTGAATACATGAAATTTGTGGCAGAATTAAAGAAAATAAATAAATCCGACCGCGCAGTCATGATTCAGGAAGCCATGGAAATGACCGGAGTTGCAGATGTCAGCGGTCGACTGATCAAGAATCTGTCAAAGGGATATCGTCAGAGAGTCGGCTTTGCACAGGCAATCCTCGGATACCCGGAAATCATCATTCTGGATGAGCCAACAGTCGGGCTTGATCCGAAACAGATCATCGAGATCCGAGATCTGATCAAAAAATTAGGTGAGAATCATACCATTATTCTAAGCTCACATATATTATCCGAAGTCAGTGCTGTCTGTGATCAGATCCTGATCATGAGCAAGGGACATCTGGTTGCCAATGACACACCGGAAAACCTCACAAAACTGCTCAAGGGGAACCATTCCGTCTCCCTGCTGGTCAAAGGAGAAGAGGCTGCGGTTCAGTCAGTACTTAAGAAGATTGATAAAGCAGACGATTACACAGTCACGGCAACACCTGATCGTATGATGTGCCGGGTGTCCGTCAATATTGCAGAAAAAGAAGCAGCAGACATCTCAGAAACAGAAGAAGCTCTCTTCTATGCTTTTGCAGATGCCAGACTCCCCATTCATGAAATGCAGACAACTCATGCTTCTTTGGAAGACATATTCCTCGAATTGACCTCTTCCGATTTCATACCGGAGGAAACACTTGAGGAAGACTCAGAAAATACCGCAGAGAAAACAGTTTCTCAGGAAGATATTTCTGAAATTGATAAGACAGAGGAGGTAGATGACAATGTTCGCAGTCTATAAAAGGGAGCTCGGCTCCATATTCCACTCTGTCATCGGATATGTATTCATGGCAGTAATCATGTTCTTTACAGGTTTATATTTCCTTGCAGTCAACCTCGGCAGCGGATATCCCTATTTTGCATACACGCTGTCATCCATTGTCTTTATCACCATGCTCATGATCCCGATTCTGACCATGCGCATCATGACCGAGGACAAGAAACAGAATACGGATCAGCTGCTCTATACCGCACCTGTATCCATCGGCAGGATTATCATAGGCAAATATCTGTCTCTCCTGACAACATTCCTCGTACCATTGGCATTGATGTGTCTCTATCCTCTGGTGCTGCTGACCTTTGGTTCCGTACCGCTGCTTGAGACCTATTCGGCGATATTCGGATTCGCACTCTTCGGAGCAGCCTGCCTGGCAGTCGGAATGTTCATGTCATCAGTTACCGACAACCAGATCGTTGCAGCTATCCTGACGCTGGTGCTTCTGTTCATCGGCTATATGATGAATGGTATTATCAGTCTGCTCTTTACCTCAGAGAATCTCTTTGCGGGAATTCTGAACTGCTATAACCTTTCCGCCCATATCACAGGATATTTCAGCGGAACCTTCAGTTTGAAGGATACACTTTACTTTATCACGCTCATCGCAGTGTTCCTGTTCTTCACCTATCAGGTTGTGCAGAAAAAGCGTTTCAGCGTTGTAACACACCGTATCAGACGCGGTGCTGCAAGCTCCGGACTTATCGTGGTGGTCGTTGCTGTTGCTGTCCTTGCCAATTATGGCGTCGGTCGGATACCTGACACCTATACCGTCTTTGACGTAACAGATGAGCAAATTTACAACATCTCAGACCAGACTAAGGAAGTACTTGCAAACCTCGATGAAGATATCACTTTCTATGTGACCGCAGCCGAATCCATGCAGGATGAAACCATCGGAAGAACACTCAGCCAATATGCAGACGGTTCATCGCATATCAAGATAGAATACAAGGATCCGTCCCTGTTTCCCAACTTTGCGGGTAATTATGTAGATGGGGAACTTACCGGAAACAGTATCATTGTAGAAAGTTCCAAGCGTTCCAAAGCAATTGACTATTATGATCTGTTCGTATCGGAAATAGATTATACAACCTATCAGGAAAATATAACCGGTTACGATGCAGAAGGACAGCTTACCAGTGCCATTGACTATGTCACCAGTGATGACCTGTCCAAAATGTATGTCATTGCCGGACACAACGAACTGGATCTGCCCATCGGTCTGACTTCCCAGATTGAGAAGGAAAATATCGAGACAGAGACCATCAACCTGTTCGACTATGAAACAGTACCGGAAGATGCCGCATGCATCTTCGTTGCAGCTCCTACCACAGACTACACGGCAGAAGATGCAGATAAGATGCTGCGATACTTGGAAGCAGGCGGACATGCAATCGTAGTCAACTCCTGGAATGAAAGCGACATGCCAAACTTTGATTCCATCTGGGATGCTTATGGAATCCATCTTGCAGACGGTATTGTTGTCGAGGGAGATGCAGAACGTTATCACCAGAACCCTTATTACCTGCTGCCGGAGATTGCAGGCGGTGCGATTACTTCATCTCTCTATAACAGCAATCGCTATATATTTATGCCTTATGCACAAGGTATTACAGTTGATGAGAATCTGCGTGACACCTTAACAGTGAATCAGATATTGACCACCTCAGACCAATCATACCTTAAGATTGATCCGGCAAATATGACTACCTATGAGAAAGAAGACGGTGATATCGACGGTCCTTTCGCTGTCGGTGTCTATGCAACAGAGCCGGTCGCTGAGAATGAAACAAAGCTTCTGTATCTGACCACAGAAAACCTGCTGCAGGACGATGTAAACGCAACCGTTGCAGGTGCAAACTATGAACTGCTCATGAATGCAGTCAGCAATATGGTAGAGCACGAAGTCACAATCTCCATTCCGGCCAAGGACTATCAGATTGATCTCTTGACCGTACCAAGATCCAGCTTCTATATCTGGGGACTGATCACGTTGTTTCTGCTCCCTGTGGGATTGCTCACAACAGGCATCATCATCTGGGCAAGACGCAGAAAGCTGTAAAACACATTTAGATAAGACAGCAAAAGAGACCTCGCCGTTCGTTTCCCCTACGTCCGACAGGTCTCTTTTGCATTCCCTTAGATTGTTGTAATGTTATATTTTCATCTCCCCAGATGAACCGGCTCACAAGCCATTTATGTACAGCGCTTATGCAAACCGATGACAGAACATGTGGTTACAGATTGAATTCATGACCTGAGAATGATTCAAGATTCTTCCTCTGCCATTCCCGATAATCATGCATCTCCTGATGCTGCTCCAGCTTAATCAGTACAAGCAGCACCCCAAAGACCACTGCAGCCACCCAGCACAGTACATATGATATTGTACTCGCGCTGATTAAATATAGTACCAAAGCCACCACGAGAAGTATCCCGCTCGCTTCACATACCCGAGTTCCCGGCTCCGATATATTGAGCTTGATATTCAGATGTGATAACCTGTAATACCCATGCTTGATCGACCTGATCACATTCTTCTTCAGTCTTTTGTACATCCTCTTACGTTTCTTCTTGCTCATCATAGGCTTTGTTCCTCCCCCTAGGCATCCCCAAATGCTTTGTAGGCTTTCACCAATAATTCCTTGACCTCGTCTTCCGACAGATTGAGCTGATGATTCGCCACATCCGACGCAATTCCATGCGTGAATATCCAGATCATCATAGACAATTCCTGCTGACCCTCGCCATGCAGATTGTCCATCCCCGGCAGACCGTCAAAGATGCAATACTCCGCTTCTTCCTCCATAACTGTTGTACACAACAGTCGAAACAAATTTTCTTCCTTACGCGCAAGTTCGATATAGGCCATTCCCATTTTCGGAATCGTCTGAGCTGTTTTCACAACATGCTCAGCAAAATATGCCTGCGTCTTCCGACACAAATCCTGTCTCAGCATTTCCATATTCTCATACACACGGAATATAGGTTGTGTGGAACACTCCAACCCCTCTGCCAAACTTCTTGCAGTTACACTTTCAAAGCCATTTTCCCTCGTCATGGTAAATGCCTTATTCAGTATCATATCCTTCGCGACTCTGACCTTTGGAGGCATATCCGTATCCCTTCATATAAATGTCATATACAGCTTCACAATCACACTGCGCAGTCATGTCATTTCAAAATACATCTCTTTACTTGTCACCTATGCATAACACAGTTGCGCAACCTCGTTATGTAACAATGTTATTGTAAATCATTTCTATGGTTATGTCAACCCCCAAGACATGCAAAAAAGAAAAAAATACCAATTACGTTGTGCTAGCACATAAGTAATTGGTACTTTTTTCTTTTTTATAGGGCGCAGCCCCTGATCGAGAAGCAGCGCAGCGGATTCGAGATCAGGCATGTCCGTACCCTCCCGACACCCTTTTTCATTTACCCCTCACTCACATCCCCTTCCCCATCTTTTCCCTATCTTTTCTCTGTCTTTTCAATCCTAACCCCCACCATAGTAATATCATCAAACTGCTCTCCCCCACCAACAAACACATCCACATCCTCCTTCACCCTCTTCAGAAGTGTTTCCGGTGCCAGATCACCATTCCTGTTCAACACTGCCTTTAACCGATCCACCCCATATAACGCATGATTCGCATCCATCGCTTCCACCACACCATCCGTATACAGATATAAAACATCCCCGCTTTCGAGCAGTATCTCCTCCTGCTCATAACAGACATCCTCCATTCCTGCTAATACAAACCCTGGGAACATCCCCAAAGATTCGAACTCTCCATTTGCCTTCTTCAAAAGCGGTGGATTATGTCCTGCATTCACATAAGTAAGCAACCCCGTCGATATCTCATAAATTCCGATCCACGCAGTCACAAACATATCATCCTCACTGTTTTCGCACAGTTGTATATTCACTCTGTCAAACACCTCTTTCGGTGTTCTTGAAACCTGCATCTCGTTCTTAAGCAAAGTCTTTGTAATGACCATAAACAGTGCCGCCGGAACTCCCTTTCCCGATACATCCGCAATCACAAGTGCCAGATGATCATCATCCACCAGGAAGAAATCATAGAAATCGCCGCCGACTTCTCTTGCCGGATTCATACTTGCATACAAATCAAACTCTGTACGCTCCGAAAGATCCGAAAAAACAGACGGTAACATGGAAGCCTGAATATGCGCCGCAATGTTCAATTCTGCCTCGATCCTCTCCTTCTCGGCTGTTACGGTCTTCAGATTCTCAATATAATGATCGATGTCCCTTTCCATTGTCTGTATGGCCTCTGCCAGATTCTCTATCTCATCTCCCGTACGGATGACCGGCACATTCACCTCTATTTCCTGTGTACTGTTTTTCGCCGCAATAAAGCGAGTCGTTTCCAGTGCCAATTGATTGATCGGCCGCACAATCTTTCCGTTGACAAGCCACAGATAATACAATACAAATGCCACTGTGACTGCAGCCAGCATAACTACGATGCTCCGTAGAAAGCTTTCTCTGTCTGTCATCACTTCATCCATGGATATATCAACGCATATATATGCTACCATCTCTCCATCCAACTTCATCGGATAAAATGCCGACAACAACCAGCCGAAAGACGCATCCGATATGATCGGTTCCACGAATTCTCCTGCCAGAAACCTATCCTTGTTATCCAGAAACGCGCCCTCATAATATTGCTCGAAATACCCGAGCGGACAGTTGGTCTCCAGCGACAGATCCGTATCAAACAGGTAATAAGCCCCTTCTTCCGTCGGTCTCACTACATACAGATATGTCACATCATTGGCATCTCCCACATCAACCATAAACTGAAGGTATTCCTGATATTGTTCCGAATTCATCAATTCTGCTGATTCTGCCTCAGTGATGCCCCTTTTGTAATAACTGTCCAATACTTTCGAGTCCAGCTGACTCGCTACTGTCTTCACAACATTGCTGCCCCGTTCATAGTAATGTTCATTCATAGACTCTTTATATGTACGGTAACTGAAAAAAACTGATATCGTACTCAGCACCAGTGCAAGCAAAATAATCCCGGCAAATGTTTTGGTTCTTAAAGAAAATCTCATATGCCTCTTCTCCTATTCGGTCAGCATAATGATCGCTTTTTCATCGTTCTTCTCTGAAATAGGGCAGTCCGCAAGCCGCCGGCTGCGTGTTCTCTTTTGATTCACGTATCGAAGCAACCACCAGTATAATCGCTGTGATGACAAAAGGCAGCATATCGTAAAATGCGTCCGGTATCGGAATCACCTCTTTATTCACATAGTATTTCAAAATACGAAGCGCACCAAATACAAACGAGCCGAAGATTGCGTTGACCGGCTTCCATGTAGCAAAGATAACAAGCGCCACGGCAATCCACCCAAGTCCGCCGACACAGTTGCTGATCCATACTCCACCGTTTGTGATCATAATGGTATAAGCACCACCGATTCCGCAGATTCCGCCGCCTACAATTACATTGACATATTTCCATTTCGTAACATTGATACCTGCCGCATCCGCTGCAGGCGGATTTTCTCCGATTGCACGGACATTCAATCCCAGTTTCGTGCGATAGTAGTAAATGCCAAGCAATACCGCTATGACGATTCCGATATAAACAAACGGATTATATGAAAAGAGCAATGGCCCGATTACGGGTATCTGACTGAGTACAGGAATTGACACGCTGCGCATCTGTGCAGTAATCTCAGCCGGCAGTTTCAATGTCCCCTCATCAGACAAACTCAAAAAGTAAAAGCCCATAAAATTGGTGAACCCGATACCGAATATCGTCAAGGTCAGTCCTGTCACAGTATGATTCGCCATAAAGGTAATCGTCAGTACCGCATAAATCGCAGCCGCAAATGCTCCGGCAATAAAGGATGCAAGGATGGCAAGGAAAAAATTATCCGTCGAATATCCAACCATAAATCCCGCAAGTGCACCAACTGACATCATACCCTCAACACCCAGATTCAGATGTCCGACTCTTTCGTTCATGATTTCTCCAAGTGTACCAAACAGCAAAGGAGTTCCGGCCAAAACCGCCGCTACAACAAATTTTACGATAAAATCCATTAGTTTGCACCTCCTTCAGCTGCAGCTGTCAATGTATCATCTTTTTTTCTGAAAGTGAACTTATACCGAACAAAGAATTCGCATCCTAATATAAAGAACAGAATGATTCCCTGTAAAACATCAGAACAGTCCGTTGATAATCCGTAACTCGACTGGATAACACTGCTTCCCTTTTCCAGAACGCTGAACAGCAGGGATACGATAAAGATCGTAATGGGATTCAGATTACTGAGCCATGCCACTATGATCGCGGTAAATCCGACACCGCCGGCAACGCCTGCCGCAAGAGTCAGATCCGACCCCGTTGCCTGTGTCATACCTGCAATTCCGCAGATTGCTCCGCTGATAAATACCGTTCTCAACATAATCTTCGGTACATTCATTCCCGCATAAGTCGCCGTTGCATGCGAAGATCCCACAACACTGATTTCAAAACCATGCTTTGTTTTATTCATATAGATATATACCAGAACAAATATAATCAATCCTATGATCCATCCGATATGTACTCCGAATACCTTGGGAAGACATGCATTTGAATCAAACGTGGCTATCTTGGCAAAGCCGGGATTCGCAGGATCTCTCCATGGGCCATCCCGCAGATAAGAAATAATGTAAAGCGCGATATAGTTCAACATCAGTGTAAATAATGTCTCATTCGTATTATACTTTGTTTTGAAAAATGCAGGGATCAATCCCCACAGACCACCACCGATCATACCTGCAATCAGCATGACAATCAACAGCACCGGTCTCGGCCAATCCGCATGGAACAATGCAAAATAGGAAGCTGCAATCGCACCCATGATAATCTGTCCTTCGGCACCAATATTCCAAAACAGCATCTTAAATGCCACTGCAAGCCCAAGAGATGTAATAAATAGGGGAATCATGAATTTGACCGTAGCCTGAACAGCCATCTTGCTTCGGAATGCTCCCGATATGATCGTCCCATATATCACAAACGGATTCTGACGCAGACAGAGCAGAAACAGACCGCCTGCTACCAATGACAGGAGCAGTGCCATAAGACGTAATTTTGTGATCTCTTTCTTCGGTAATTCAGTCCGCTTTGCAATACGGACTAACGGCTCTTTATGTTCCTTTTTCATTTCCAACTGGCTCATTGTGTACGTCCGCCTCCCATCAGTAATCCTACTTCTTCTTTTGTCGTATGCTGCGTCTGTACATCACCGATGACTTCTCCGTGACATATGATCAACAACCGATCCGTCAGTTCCAGAAGCACATCCAGATCTTCGCCGATAAACAGGACTGCCACACCCGCTTTTTTCTGTTCATTCAATAAGTCATAAATGGTATAGGAAGAGTTGATATCAAGGCCTCTGACCGGATATGCTGTAATCAGTACATTTGGCTTCGTCTCGATTTCACGACCCAACAGAACCTTCTGCACATTTCCGCCGGACAGGAGTCTGACCGGTGTCTCGGTTCCGGGTGTCACGATCTCCAATTTCTGAATCAATCCTTCTGCCATATCACGAGCCGGTTTGCGGTCAATAAATGCACCCTTGCTCTTCTTATAGCTTTTCAATAACATGTTGTCCGTCATTCCCATAGAAGCAACCAGACCCATACCCAGTCTGTCCTCCGGAACAAACGACATCGTAATCCCCAGATTCAGTATTTCCTCAGGTGACTTACCAACGATATTCTGACCTCTGTAATTGATGGTTCCCTGCTTAATCGGCATCAATCCCGCGATTGCCTCGCACAATTCCTTTTGTCCGCTTCCCGCTATGCCTGCCACGCCAAGGATCTCTCCCGAATACAACGGAAAAGAAACCTTACGAAGTGCATATGAGCCATCTTCACGCTGCACTTCCAAATGCTGAACCTCCAACACTTTCTCTTTCTTCTCAACCTCCGGCCGATCTATCTCCAGATTCACCTTACGTCCGACCATCAGCTCCGTCAGCTGCATCCTGTCCGTATCCTTTGTCAATACCGTATCAATCGTCTTTCCTTTTCGCAGGATTGTGACACGGTCACTGATTGCAAGCACCTCATTTAGTTTATGAGTGATGATGATAATCGCATTGCCCTGCTCTTTCATCTTCTTCAGAATTGCAAACAGCTTGTCTGTTTCCTGCGGAGTCAGAACCGCCGTCGGTTCATCCAATATCAGAATCCTGGCACCTTTATACAGAACCTTCAGAATCTCGACCGTCTGCTTCTCACTGACAGACATCTGGTAGATCTTCTTCTCAGGCTCAACCTCAAGTCCAAACCGGCTGCTGATCTCGATGATCCGATCCTTTAATATCTTAGGCTTGATCCGCTTCTCCTTCGTTCCAAGCACGATATTATCCATGGCACTGAATACATCCACCAGTTTAAAATGCTGATGGATCATACCGATTCCATATTCTGTTGCGTCTGTCGGTGAATTGATAGAGACTTCCTGTCCGTCAATCATGATATGGCCTGCATCAGGATAATAAATACCGGACAACATATTCATCAGGGTAGTCTTTCCTGACCCGTTTTCCCCTAACAGTGCTAATATCTCCCCATATTTCAGCTGCAAATGAATGTTATCATTTGCGACCACCGTACCAAAAGTCTTTGTGATACCCTTACACTCGATGGCATAGTTTTCATTCTGTGTACCCATACATCGCACCCGCTCCGTCATTTTAGTATAAATCCTTTTTATTATAGCATAAAAGAGGCGGACTATAAAAGCCCACCTCTTTGTGTTTTTAGTATTTTTTGTTATTTCTCTGTTACGTTCTTAAAATACCAGTCGATGCCACCCTGAATTGTTGCATCATCAAGGGTCTTGCCTTCTTCGCCGACGGTTGTTCCTTCGTTTGTTTCGATGACACCGTCAAATACGTTGAAAGAACCATCTAACATAGAAGCCTTAGCCTCTTCAATCTTAGCTGCTGCTTCCGGATCATTGAAATCAGCAAGGTCAGAAAGTGTTACAAGTCCTTCTGCCATACCACCGAAGTAGTTCTCGCCTGTCCAAGTTCCGTTGATCACATCTTCTACAGCCTTGGTATAGTATGCTGACCAATCCCACATAACTGAACACAATACAGCATTCGGAGCATCTTTGCTCATATCTGAGTTGTAACCTACACCATATACACCGGCCTCTTCAGCTGCTGTCTGAGGATTCGGAGTATCGCAGTGCTGAGCGATAACGTCACATCCGTCAGCGATCAGAGCCTGTGCTGCCTGTGTCTCACCTTCGGGATCATACCAGCTGTTTGTAACCTTAACGAATACTTCACAGTCAGGATTTACAGAATATGCACCCATTGCAAATGCATCAATACCGCCGCCTGTCTCTGACAGTGTCTTACCGAATGCTGATACATATCCGATCTTATTAGACTCTGTCTTCAGACCTGCTGCAATACCTGCAAGGTATCTTGCCTGATAGATTCTTCCGAAATAATTATTGAAGTTTGTTCCGTTTGACTTATAGCCTGTACCATGGGAAATGATTACTTCAGGATATTCTGCTGCAATCTTCTCACATGTATCCATATAACCATAGCTTGTTGCGAATACGATCTGACATCCTTCTTCAATACACTCTAAGATAGCTGTCTCGATTGCTGTCGGATCAGCATCGGAAGTGTTGTTCTTTCTGATGATCTGGCTGTCTTCCAGACCAAGAGTCTTCTGCATGCCCTGGATACCAAGGTCATGTGTGTATGTATATCCCGATCCCTCTGCAGGATCAGTGATGTGGATAACACCAACCTTTAAATCTTCCTTTGCAACTGCCGGGAACACGCCTGCGCCTGCTGCGTCTGTAGCTGCTGCATCCTCTGCCGGTGCTTCTTCTGCCGCTGCATCCTCTGCCGGTGCTGCCTCTTCTGCTGCAGCTTCCGGTGCTGCCTGCTCTGCCGGTGCAGAACTTCCGCAGCCTGCAAGCAATGTAGCTACCATAGCTACGCTAAGTAATACGCTGAGTAACTTTTTCTTCATAATTTTCTCCTCCTGTTATTAAATAATGGAATGTACGGTTAAAACATCCGAAAACAGGAAACTCCCGCAATAAACTTGCGAGAGTACCTCTATGTATGTCTCAACCACGTGTGTAGTATAACACAACTGCATCATATATTTCAAGAATTACTTTTTTTCCTCTATACAACATACGCCTTATCGACATCCACGACCGCAAAATACTGCTTTCCCAGAGTGGCAATCAATCTGTTCACCTCACTCTTTACTTCGGACTCGGATTTGTTATCGGAAAACGGAACCACAATGTCAAAAATCAGATTGGTATGTGTCGGTCCCGTCACCATTCGGAAATCATGTATCGTAACATCTTCTCCGATTTCTTTCATCAATTCCGCTACCTTCTGCTTCATCTCAATGACATGTACATCGTCCGTCTCTACCGGATCCATATGGATAACAGCATCACAACCCAGCTTTTCTTTCAATTCACGTTCAATATTATCAATCGTGTCATGCAGCTCCAGAATATCGCCTGATGCAGGCACCTCTGTATGCAGAGAAACCATTCGGCGTCCCGGTCCGTAATCATGCACTACCAGGTCGTGGACACCGACTATATCAGGGTGAGACATGACATAATCCTCAATGCTGTCCACATATTCCTTCTCCGGTGGCTGACCCAGCAATGGATTCAAAGTTTCGACAGCCGCACTGATGCCCGCCTTCATGATAAAAAGTGCAACTAAAAGTCCCAAATATCCGTCCAGCATAAGACCCGAATATTTTGACAGCAAAACTCCCAACAGTACAAACGCCGTTGCAATGCTGTCACTCAGCGAGTCCGTTGCAGTTGCACGGATACTTGCAGAATTCAACTGATCGGCAATCTTTCGATTATAGTAATTCATATACAGTTTCACACAAATGGAAACCAACAAGATCACTACAGTAAGCGGTTGAAATTCGATTGCAACCGGATGAATGATCTTATCTATGGAAGACTTGATCAACTCCAACCCCATGACTACAATCACTACTGAAACAATAAATCCTGTGATATACTCAATCCTGCCATGACCAAAAGGATGATCGCTGTCTGCCTCCTGCCCCGCCATCCGAAAGCCGACCAACGTGACAATGGAGGATCCTGCATCTGACAGATTGTTAAAGGCATCGGCCGTAATCGCGATGGAACTGCTAATGATGCCTGCAAAAAACTTAATGACAAACAGCAAAAGGTTGAATCCGATACCAACTGCACCGCACAGCATACCATATGCCTGACGTACTCTTGGCTGTTTGACATCTTCTCTATCCGCAATGAACCATTTTGCTAATAAAGCTACCATGACTACACCTCTTAACTTCTACTCTGCACCTTTATGCTTATTATATGCGTCATCCATTTCTTCGTCACTGATTCTTCTGAATGCACTGGCATCCCAGAATAATATCTTTACACTCTTCACAAAGTTGCTGAACATTCCGGCACGATACAGACTGAGGATGATCATACCAAGCGGAACTGCAATGATCAATCCGAAGGCACCCCCGACACGAAAACCGACATAAAGCAGTATCAACGTCGGAATCGGCTCCAGACCAATGGAATCTCCTACCATCTTCGGCTGGATCAGCTGTCGGATCAACTGGCTGACGCCCCATATGATCAAAAGTCCTATCGCCATCTTATAATCCTGCTCCAGAAACTGATAGATCGCCCACGGCCACATAACCGCTCCCGTCCCGAAAAACGGAAGAAAATCAAGCAGGGCAATCAACAATGCCAGCAAAATCGCATAATCGATACCCAATACCATCATACCCACCAATAGGATCACAAACACGACACCCATGATTTTGAACTGTGCTCTGAAATATCCTCCAACCGCATCCTTTAATGCCGTATATACCACATCCCAGCGGTTCAGCAGGGTATCCGGTGTCAGTTTCTTTACCATATTTACAAGATACTCTCGTTCTGCAACAAAGAAATATGCCGACAAAATAGACATAATGATGCTGATCAGTACAAGCGGGAAATTCTTTGCAAAAGTCGTTGCCGCTTCTGCCATGGGCGTTCCCAACCCCTGTACGAATGAAGTGGTATTATCATTAAAACCTGCAAAAAAGTCCGTTACCCAGTCTCTGACCGCAATCGGCATCCTCGCAACATACCGGTCAAAACTCTTGGAAATCTCAGTCATCGTATCTGATACCCCCTGCCACACATCCGGCAGATTGCCCCCAAAGCCGACCAACTGCTCAATCAGCATAGAAATCACGATATAGCCCAGGAATACAACCAACGCAATCGTCAGTATGATCACTACGGCTGAACCGGCACGTCTGACGATTTTGATTCGCTTCTCCATGAATCGAACCACCGGATTTACAATCAAGGCAATGATTCCGCCTACCACGAACGGTGTAAAATATACAATGATCTTAGGTAAAATGAACAAGCAAAACAGGATTGCAAGGAGCATCGTGACAATGTTAAGTGCAATTTTCCAGTATTTTGTCGATGGTTTCATATATCTCTTCTCTCCCTTGTTTTGAAGGTGCGGAAAAAGGAATGATAATCGTTCCCGCTTCTACCGCCAGTGTATTCTTGATCATCTTTATGTGCTTCGCAAGCTGGCTTCGATTGATCTTATCCGCTTTGGTCGCTATGATAATCGGATGATATCCGTTGTGTAGGATCCAGTCGTACATTGTCCTGTCATTCGCCGACGGATCATGGCGTATATCAATCAGCAAAAAGACTGCCTTTAACTGCTTAGAAGTATGCAGATACCTTTCGATCATCTTTCCCCATTGCTCTACACTCGTCGCAGACGCCTTGGCATATCCGTATCCCGGCAAATCCACGAAATACATATCATACTTTTTGGCATCTCCCGACTCCTCCGGCTTGTCCCCAATCGCATCTATCCGATAGTAATTGACCGTCTGGGTCTTTCCCGGCTGTGCAGAAGTTCTCGCCAGCGCCTTTCGGTTCATCAGCGCATTGATGAGTGAGGATTTGCCGACATTACTCTTGCCCGCAAACGCGATTTCCGGATATTCATTGTCCGGAAACGTAGAAGTGATTCCACATACCGTCTCCAGATTTACATTTCTGATCTTCATATTGCTTCCTTAATGACCTCATCCATCGTTTCCACATATACGATGCGAAGTCCCTGCTTGATTTCATCTGCTATCTCTTCTATATCCCGTTCATTCTTCTTGGGCACCAATACCGTCTTGATGTTTGCATTCTTAGCCGCCAGGATCTTTTCCTTCAGGCCTCCAATCGGCAACACCCTGCCTCTTAAGGTAATCTCACCCGTCATTGCCACGCTTGCCTTGACCGGCTTTCCGGTAATTGCCGAAAAGAGCGCCGTCGCCATCGTAACACCTGCACTCGGACCATCCTTCGGCACAGAGCCCTGCGGAATGTGGATGTGGAAATCATGCTTCTTAAAATAATCACTCGCAATCTTATAGTTCGGACTGATGGAACGGATATAGCTGATTCCCGTCTGTGCAGACTCCTTCATAACATCCCCAAGCTGTCCCGTCAATAAGATCTCACCCTTACCCGGCATGATGTTGACCTCGATCTGTAAAGTATCTCCGCCGACACTGGTCCATGCCAGACCTCTTACGATACCGATTTCATCGGTCTCATTTGCCATATCATACTGATAACGCTCTTTTCCGAGAAATTTCTCCAAATTGGCCTCTGTCACACGCACCTGCTTCTTATTATTCTGCCAGATCTCGCGAGCTGTCTTACGGCAAATCTCACCGATCTTACGCTCCAGCTGTCTGACACCTGCTTCTTTCGTATAATTGCGTGCAATCTTCTCCAGTGCCTTATCCTGCACCATGAGCTGTCCTGATTTGATGCCATGACGCTCCATCTGCTTCTTAAGCAGATGCTCCTTTGCAATGTGCACTTTCTCATTTTCCGTATAACTGGTCACCTCAATCAGTTCCATTCTATCTAACAACGGTCTCGGAATATCTGCAGCAGAATTTGCCGTTGCTATGAACAGTACCTCTGACAGATCCAGCGGAACCTCGATATAGTGATCTCGGAATTTTTCATTCTGCTCGGAATCAAGCACTTCTAACAGCGCCGATGCTGTATCGCCCTTATAATCCTTGCTCATCTTATCAATCTCATCCAGCAGGATCAGCGGATTCTTCACACCCGCATGTCTGAGACCAGTGGCAATGCGCCCCGGCATCGCTCCGACATAGGTCTTCCGATGTCCTCGGATTTCAGCCTCATCACGCACACCGCCCAGGGAAATACGAACATATTTCTTGCCCAGTGCCCTTGCAACCGACTTTGCGATAGAGGTTTTACCGGTTCCCGGAGGTCCGACCAGGCAGATGATCGGGCTGTCTCCCTTTTGGGTCAGGTTGCGAACCGCCAGAAACTCCAGCATTCTCTCCTTGACCTTTTCCAGACCGTAATGGTCTTCATCCAATATCTTCTCTGCATTGCGGATATCTTTATTGTCCTTGGAGGTCTTGCTCCATGGCATATCCAGCAATGTCTCGATATAGCCGCGTGAAACTGCACTTTCCGAAGAATTGGTAGATATCTGTCTGAATCGTGCTATCTCCTTAGCCAGTTTTTCCTTTACTTCCGTCGGAGCCCGCAGCTTCTTAAGTGCCGCCTCAAAATTGTCTGCATCAGACAATGCATTGTCTTCTCCGAGTTCTTCTCTGATATATTGTAACTGCTCCCGCAGCAGATATTCTTTTTGATTCTTTTCTACACGTTCCTTGACCTGCTCCTGTATTCCTTTTCTGATGTTCATGATTTCAAGGTCATTCATCAGAACCGTAATCAGCTCATTAAAGCGCTCCCTGATATCGATGGCTTCCAGCAGTGCCTGTCTGGTATCAACCTCCATGGGAAGGTTGATGGAAATATAGTCAACCAGCTCACCAATATCCGTCGTCTCTTCAAACTGTCTCCCAATGGTCTTGCCGATACGAGGATTGAACTTCAGATACTGCTCCATCAGATCCTTTAAGGTTCCGATCATTGCCGTTCTCTCTGCATCGTCCGGCTCCTGTTTCGACTTTCCATAGGTTCTGACCACAGTCACCAGACAGTCCGTTTCCTCTTCTACAGACAACAGTTCCGCTCTCACCTGTGCCTCCACAAGTACACGTACAACATGATTTGGCAGTTTCAGCACCTGTTTGATCTGCGCAATCGTGCCGACTGTATGCAAGTCTGAGAGTACAGGTTCCACAACCTCAGCCTGCTTTTGCTTCACGAGAAAAAGAGTCTGATCCTTGACCATAGCTCTCTCTACAGCGTGAATAGACTTGTCTCTGTCGATATCAAAATGTACAATCATACCCGGCATGATTGTCAGACCGCGAAGTGCAACTGCCGGCAATGTCTTTTTCATACTCCTCATAATGATTATTTCTCCCATTTTAGTGCTGCTTGGTTCCTATATATAGTCATAGCGCCACCATTGCAGGTGGCGCTTGTGATTCTATACAGTTTATTTTGCTTCCTTCATCCGTTCCTCATGTGCAATCAGCGGACCACTTGTCCCTTCGACCGTTTCCTTGGTGATGACACAACTTTCTATGGTATCATCCGACGGAATCTCATACATCAGGTCAAGCATCAGCTTCTCCATAATCGAACGAAGACCTCTCGCGCCTGTCTTTCTCTTGAGTGCCTTTTCGGCGATGAGGTCAATTGCTTCCGGTTCAAAGCTCAGCTTGACATCATCCATCTCAAACATCTTCTTATACTGCTTTGTAATGGCATTCTTCGGTTCCTTCAGAATACGAACCAATGCTTCCTTGGTAAGTGCTTCCAGAGACACGTTAATCGGTACACGTCCCACAAACTCCGGTATCAAACCGAACTTCGTAAGGTCTTCCGGCATCACCTGCTGTAAGAGCACTCCGATCTCCTTCTCTTTCTTGTCCTTGATCTCCGCATTGAAACCAATGGACTTCTTATCCAATCTTGCCTCTATGATCTTATCCAGACCTTCAAATGCGCCACCGCAAATAAACAGAATGTTCGTGGTATCGATCTGAAGCAGTTCCTGATGCGGATGCTTTCTGCCTCCCTGAGGCGGAACACTGGCAACCGTGCCTTCCAATATCTTGAGCAAAGCCTGCTGAACACCTTCGCCTGATACATCCCTTGTAATTGACACATTCTCACCCTTACGAGTAATCTTATCAATCTCATCCACATAGATGATTCCGTACTGGGCACGCTCAATATCATAATCTGCTGCCTGTATGATCTTGAGAAGGATGTTTTCTACATCTTCTCCTACATAGCCTGCCTCCGTCAGTGCCGTTGCATCTGCAATGGCAAACGGTACATTGATGATCTTAGCAAGTGTCTGCGCAAGCAGCGTCTTACCACTGCCTGTAGGTCCCAGCATGATGATATTGCTCTTCTGCAGTTCCACACCCAGATCCTTATCCGCCGTCACTCTCTTGTAATGATTATATACCGCAACAGAAAGCACCTTCTTGGCTTCCTCCTGACCGATTACATAGTCATCCAAAAACTCCTTGATCTCACGCGGCTTGAGGAGATTGATATCAATATCCTTCTCCGGATGCTCGTCCTGCTCATATTCCTCTTCAATGATATCCATACAGATATCAACACATTCGTCACAGATATATGCACCATTCGGACCCGCAATCAGCTTGCGAACCTGATCCTGTGTCTTATTGCAAAAGGAACATCTTATCTTATCGTCATTATCCTTACCTGACATCATATTTTACTTTTCTACTCCTCTGTTTGTTACTACATTGTCAATCAAGCCGTAATCCATTGCTTCCTGTGCCGACATCCAGTTATCCCTGTCTGTAGCCTTTGCAATTTCTTCGACTGATTTGCCTGTATTCTCTGCCAGTATTCTATTTAACAGAGCCTTTGTCTTTGCCATATGTGCTGCCGCAATCTGGATCTCCGTCTCCTGACCCTTAGCGCCGCCGAGAGGCTGATGAATCATGATCTCAGCATTGGGAAGTGCCAGTCTCTTGCCCTTGGCACCACCTGCAAGCAGGAATGCTCCAAAGCTTGCCGCCATACCGAGGCACATTGTTGAGACATCGCATTTGATGTAATTCATGGTATCATAAATTGCAAACCCTGCGCTGACTGAACCGCCCGGGCTGTTGATGTAAAGATGGATATCCTTTTCCGGATCCTCTGCCTCGAGAAACAATAACTGTGCAACCACAACACTTGCCACTGTATCATTGACTTCTTCTCCGAGGAAGATGATTCTCTCTTTTAATAATCTTGAATAGATATCGTAGGAACGTTCTCCGCGACTGGTCTGTTCAATGACGTAAGGTACTAAACTCATACTGCTTCCTTCTTTCTGATCTTAAATTAGTCTTCCTTCTTGGCTGTCTTCTTAGGTGCAGCCTTCTTAGCTGTCTCTTTTGTTTCTTTATCCTTTGTATCCTTAGTCTTCGTCTCCTTAGCTGCGCTTTCTTTCTTAGGTGCAGCCTTCTTAGCAGCAGCCTTGCCTTCTTTGGCTTCTGCCAATATCAACTCTACCGCTTTCTGGATAGCGATGTCTTTTGTTATCTGCTCTTTCTCGTAATCACCGACGATCTCCTTGAGCTTATCCACTTCCATCTGATACATGCCTGCCATCTTCTCCAACTCGGCATCATACTCTTCATCTGTTACTTGGAAGTTCTCAGCCTTCACGATTGCTTCCAACACCAGTCTGCTCTGGATACGCTTCTCAGCTGCAGGCTTCATCTGCTCCAGGAACTTCTCCCCTGTCAGGCCTGTGAACTGGAAGTACTGCTCCAGTGAAAGTCCCTGCTGCTGCAATCTCTGTGCATAATCCTCTGCCATCTGTCTGGTCTGTGTCTCAAGCATCGGTTCCGGAATGTCCATCTTGGAGTCTGCAATAATTGCTTCAATAACTGCATCTTCCTTCTTATTCTTGGCTTCTGTTTCTTTTCTCTCACCGATCTTGGTCTTGACATCCGCCTTGTATTCTTCTAAAGTATCAAATTCAGATACTTCACTTGCAAATTCATCATCCAGTTCCGGAAGTTCCTTTTCCTTGATCTCCTTAACCGTAACCTTGAACAGTGCCGGCTTGCCTGCAAGCTCCTCTGCCTGGTATTCCTCCGGGAACGTCACATTGACTTCTGTCTCTTCATTCAGCTTAGCACCGACAAGCTGTGCTTCAAATCCCGGAATAAATGAATTCGAACCGATGGTCAAAGGATAATTCTCACCCTTGCCGCCGTCAAATGCCACACCGTCAACAAATCCTTCAAAGTCAATGACTGTCATATCGCCGTCCTTGACTGCACGGTCATCTACGCTGATGGTTCTGGCATTGCTTTCTCTTTCTTTATTGATCTCCGCCATAATCTCATCATCAGTCACATCCGTATCAAACTTCTCAACTGCTACACCCTTATATTTTCCGAGTGTCACCTCCGGCTTCAAAGCCACTTCTGCTGTAAAGATGAAGGGCTTGCCCTTTTCAAGCTGTACCACGTCGATCTTAGGCTGTGAAACAACCTCCAGATCTTTCTCTTCTGTCAAGGCCTTCTCATATGCATCGGGAATCAATATATTAGCAGCATCCTCATAGAAGATCTCTGCGCCGTACATCTTTTCAAGCATCTGCTGAGGTACTTTGCCTTTTCTGAATCCGGGAACGCTCATCTTGTTCTTGTTTTTCTGATAAGCCTTCTCGATTGCCTTTCCCAATTCCTCTGCAGAAGCTTCAATCGTAAGCTTCGCCATGTTCTTTTCCAATTTCTCTACCTGTAAACCCATTTCGTGTATCCTCCTTATTTATATGCAGGGGAATGCTTTCAAAAACGCTACAAAACCCCATGCTTACAGTCATTTTAACATTATAGCATAGGGATTCGTAAAATACCAGTATTTTTATGTTGTAAGAATGTGAT
>CAZWXS010000019.1:0-41729 GCA_964638005.1 uncultured Lachnospiraceae bacterium | reverse complement strand
TGATTATGAGTTGACGTATGTGTGCGGTTGCGTATATTATGATATGGTTTGGGAGGTTATGTGATGAGAAATGAAAAGACAGAGCGAATATTTTTATGGATAGGAACAGTGCTCTATATTGGATGTATCATTTTATTTATAGCAACAGGGAAAGGCTCCGATCAGCATTTTTTAACGAAACTTGTTACGACGAGTGTTGTCTATGCTGTCTGGGTTTATAGAATCATTTCCCGAAACAAAAAGAATCAGATACTATTGTTTGATATTAGAAAAGCCAATCAAGATTCCATTGGCGATGCATTACAGGACAGAAAGATTTTAAAGCTCTTAAAGAGTGCGGTTTATGAATTTAATGCGCAAAATAAGGAGCGTAGTATTGCAATCTTAGAATCGACATGGAGTCAGTGCGATACATATTCTGATCAGGCGCTCACGGGCTATCTGTTAGCTTTCTTTCTGTATGCACAGGATGAGTATCAGAAAGCAGAGACATACCTGGACAGAGTACTTGGAATGAGACCTTATTTCCGGGCGGCATTGAATCTGCGGGAAAAGATCGAATATAGTCAGCAATCTATATAAAAGAATTGCGGGAGAGAAAAAGACAAATGAGAAAAAAATGGATCGGCATTTTGGGAACTGCAATAGCACTTAGCATACTATTATGCGGATGTGGTATTATAGGCGCATTGAGCAGTGATAACGCAGGCGGTGGTGAATTTGACGGTGCACATATGAAAGCAACCTATGATCCAGCAAACTGGACTGCCAGGACACAGGAAATCGGAGAAGGAAATACGGCGGTTGAGCTGCTGTACTGGGACGGCAGTGTAGGACAGATGAGCATGGCAGCCTGTGATATGACAAATGAAGAGGTGGAACATTTATACGAAGATCTGCTTTGGCAGGACGAACTATTGGGTGATATCCAAGAGGAAGAACAGCAGAATGACCTGAGTGCTGACGATGGAACAGCCTGCTATTCCTATGTTGCAAAGACAGACTATACATTGACTTACTATAAGATCCTGCAGGCCAAACGTGTCAGTGCGGATCAGATCATCGTTGGAATTGCGACAGTTTATATTATGGAAGAAGAGGATGAACTGGCAGAGGCGTGCCGCAATGAAATCATAGAGATATTTGCCGGAATAACCTATTCCAATACTGCGGCAGCAGAGGGGATTGCAGCTTCCAAAGAGGAGCCGACAGCCGATACGACGGCACTTGCAGAAGGCATCTCAGGCGTGGCTGAAGAACATCTTGCGGAGAGAGATGCAAGGGGAAATGAGTTTAAGATCCTCACAGAACTTGCAGAGGGATGCGAGGCGGTCTATCAGACAGAAGTCTTCGCTCCGATGACCGGAACATTCTGCAAGGTTTATATGCCGATGGAAGATCCGGAGGAAAATGACGGAAGCGATGAGCAATTATTTTATAATGCTCATGGACTGGATGTTTATTTGAAGAGTTACGGAGATTTTCAGCATGAGAGCCATGAAGAAAAGACACTGGAAGACATCTTTGATGAACAGGCAGAGCATGCACTGGATTCATGGGAAGAAGTAAATTCAGTCAGTCATATTGAAAAAGGAGATATTGTCAAATCAGAAGACGGAACGACATACTTTCAATATTGCAGTGGTGAAAGAGAAGACTTTGAAGGAAATGTCTGTCCGCAGCATTTGATCCTATATGCGGTCGAAGATCAAGGCTTCAAATATTTTCTGAGAATCAAAGTCGATACCGTCGACAGTGATGCCGAAACAGCAACAATCCTTGAAGAGATGGGTAGATGTTATCAATTTGATCTGTCGATGTGCATGCCCTAGATCATATAGGGATACTTGCAATCAGCCTTTCGAGAGAATCGGTAAAACGTAGGTCGTCCTCCTTGGTTCTCTTGGAAGGTCCTTTTATGTGGTGCTTTCCCTTGGACATACGGGCACGCTTTGCAAGGTCACGCTCCATGAGAAGTTGATCTATATTATCATTGGTGTACCATCTGCCGCTTTGATGGATTCCGTAGGCACCTTTCCCAAGAGCCATGACTGCAACGCCATAATCCTGTGTTACAACGATATCTCCACGAACGCACTGATTCATCAATGCAAAGTCTACTGCATCAGCACCTGCACCAATGGTTTTGACTTCACTGTATTCTGAATGCATGATGTGATTCGTATCACAAAAAAGAGTCACCGGAAGGTCATGTTTTTTTGCAATCCGTTCTATAATTGCGACTACCGGACAGGCGTCCGCATCTACTAATATTCTCATGTATGTCCTCCGTTTGGGCGCAATATTTTCAATAGGATGTCCCTTCTACACAGTTGTAAAAGGGACATGAGTGATTGGTCTATTTTTGGTTCAATTGTGAGCGAAGTGCGGCAATTTCGGCATTCTTTTCGGCAAGGATAGCATCATCAATCGCCTTCTGTTCCTGAGCTCCAAGAAGTTTGCCCTGTTCAATACCTTGTTCAATGCCCTGTTGAATTCCTTTTTTGACTCCGTTGTTTAAGAGAGAACGACGATCCATTTCATAGCGTTCACGGGCTTCGCATTGCAGACGGATCTTGTCGTCAGCGGTGAGTTCACGCATGGTAACGGCGGTTTCGTGTACAGTTTTGTTTTGTTCAGCTAACATTTTAATCTCCTCCCATGTGGTTGCTTTGAAGAGTTTAGCCCAATAGTCGAGTTTGCAGGCCTTGTCCTCATCGGTTGCAAAGTCGATACACCTTAAGTCTAGCACATTAAGTCCTATTTTGCTACTGTAAACTTGCAGTGTTTTGGTATTCAAGATGCGGTTCTTGGAATAGAATTCCGGGGCCTCTGGGAAGAGTGTGAAGTCTAGAATACCAATATGTAATGTTGGTAGGATATGATCATAATCTTCCCCTTTGCTGAGACAGCAAAAGGCCCGGCACAAGTAATATAAGGAGCGTTCCGGCCAGTCCTGCTGATCGATCACCTGCATTTCAATATTTAGGCGTTGACTGTTGTTAAGCAGGATTTCCAGATCAAGAATCACATCCTTTTCATGAATAGCTTCACCTAGGTGAATGGGATTTTGAATTTCGATTACGCGGATTTCATCTTCTGAAAGTCCGAGCAGACTGGCGACTAGGCCCTTTAGGACATGCTCGTTCTTTTGAAAGACAGCGCGGAATAGATAATCATTTGTAAGCTTGTACGCAATCGGTCCGGTTGCGTTTTGTAATAGGGTGTCATATACCATAAGAAACCTCCTATGAAGTGATGAAAGGATTGAACACAGATCATAGAGCATCAGCGAGGATAAATTATGAAAAAGCTCAAATCTTTCCGGTGAATAGTAACGTCTGCGTTGAATCATGTGGCGAAAGCCGTGACATCCATAGGATGACAAGATATGTCAAGCAGAAAAAAATATGATTTAGAAAATCATGTAAAAGAAGTATAGCATAAAGCTTGGGTGGATTCAATGGATATATCCTTTTTGGTGTTCGGGGATTGGAAGAATGCATTTTTAGGTATATAAAGAAAGCGCAGCAGCGGTTACTGAGACATTCGGAATTGGACTTTCGATATACGGATGGTGAGGATACTGATTTTGCTATGCTTTGTGAAAAATTAAATCAGGCACTTGAAAAAATGGAATTAAAGCGAATTTACATAGAATCTGCATTTCGTGGAATGAGATTGGGTGAAGAGATTGTAAGGCGGCTGGAAGCGAGAGCAAAGATAAAGGGCTATCGATGGTGTGTGTTGGAGACGGGAGAACCGTTAGAGGCGGCTTGCCATATTTATAAAAAACTAGGGTATCAGGTGATTCCGAATTATGGGCAGTATGCAGATATGCCGGAGTCGATTTGTATGCAGAGGGAAATTTAAACAATAAAATCGAAGACGAGTGGCGGGAGGAAATGAGATTATTGATAGAAATAGTCGAAAGGAGACAAAAAAATGTTGGAATTTAAGTATGATACACAGTTATTGATCGAGGGAGAGAATCTGGATGAGGATGAAATCAGTGATTACTTTACGAACAACTTCAAGGGAGACTGTCTGCTGGCGGTAGGAGATGAGGAATTGATTAAGATTCATTTCCATACAAATGAGCCATGGGAAGTACTCAAATATTGCGCGACCATTGGTGAAATCTATGATATTGTGGTTGAGGATATGGAAAGACAGGCAAAGGGACTGCAGGGATAACATTGCGTTTTATGTTAAAAACGCACCAATTCCGTTTTCACATAATGCGGCAAAGTCACCGGTATGATATCCTGTGTTGCTTAGAGCAACTGCTTCTTTCTGCTTCGGTGACAGATGTGTTGCGGGATAGAGACCTAATATATAGGACACGATTTCCTCTGTGATGAATGAAGCCTGTTCCACAGTATAATGAGGGAAATTTGCAGTCAGAACCTGAACCAGCGTGCTCATTACAGGAACAACGCTTTGTTTGAAAACAATCAATTTTTCTATCCGGCAGTTTATTTCCAAGAATGTGTACAGCAGACAATAGTGTTGTAGCATTTTATCGTTTCTTAATAAAATGGATGTGAAATCCTTACAGAAAACAGCCTTATCCAAAGGGGCTGTTTTTTTTACCCACTGCAGCAGTTCTTTCTGCCATGAGAGCAGTTCATTGCACAGCAAATCAAGGATAATCTCATCCTTTGTCTTATAATAGGTATAGATAGAAGAGCGCGTAATGGTAGTCATCTCTGAGATTGCCTTGATATTGACATTGTCATATCCACCCTGTTCAAAGAGTGTATCACAGGCATTGATGATATCTGCCTGCCGCTGTTCAATCTGTTCCTGAGTTCTTGCTCTTACAAAATCCATAATAATATCCTCAATTTAATTTGTTTCATATCATTAAATATAGTATAGCATACTTGTTTATAAAATAAAATATATAGTTGACACTGCGTCGATAAAGTGCTATATTCAAATTGTTGACACAGTGTCGGTTAAAAAGGCGAGCAACATGAAATAAATTGAATGAAGTGAACTGAACCTGAAATGAAAAATAGAAAGTGAACAGGAGCGTGCAGCATATGAGTAAAAAGGTAGCATTGATTACAGGAGCATCATCAGGAATCGGGTATGAAACAGCAATAGGGTTGTTGAAATTGGGATTTACGGTATATGGAGGAGCAAGAAGAGTAGAGCAGATGAAATCGATCGAGGAACACGGCGGACATGCGGTCGCACTGGATGTGACAAATGAGGGCTCTATGGAAGCATGTGTGAAGCTTGTCGTTGAGAAAGAGGGGCGAATCGATGTGCTGGTCAATAATGCAGGCTATGGGTCCTGCGGCAGCATTGAAGAAATTCCAATAGAGGAAGTTAAGAGACAATATGAGGTCAATGTATTCGGCCTTGGAAGGATGACCCAGCTGGTGCTTCCTCAGATGAGAAAACAGAGAAGTGGTAGAATCGTCAATATTGCTTCTATGGGTGGCCGATTTACATCTCCGTACTGCGGATGGTATCATTCCACAAAATATGCTGTTGAATCAATCAGTGATGCCCTTTGTATGGAAGTGAAACCATTCGGAATCGATGTGATTGTGATTGAACCCGGTATGATACAGACGAATTGGGGAAATATTGCGGCGCAGAATATCCGAAAATATTCCGGTAGCGGAGAGTATCAAAGCAGGGCGGACAGAGCAGCAGAGTATTATGAGGTTCGGTACGGAAATCCGGCATCCGGTTTGACTGCTCCCCAAAAGATTGCAGAGATTATATGCAGGGCAATCACGGCGAGACGTCCAAAGACAAGATATCTTGTAGGAAAAAATGCCAAGTTCTTTGTTTTTCTCAAGAACGTGTTAAGCGACCGGGCGTATCAGGCACTCACAATAGCTACTATGAAGTTAAAGTAAAAAAAAAATAAATAACCTCTTGACTTTGAGTTAACTTCAAGGTATATGATGATTATATCAATCAGTTTGGAAACATCAGTTTTGGAGTCAGAAAGGCAGAGTGGTATAGGATGACAATTAAGGAAGTCAGCGAGAAATACGGAATATCTGCGGATACGCTCAGGTATTATGAACGCGTAGGAATGATTCCGCCGGTGACCAGAACCGAGGGTGGCATCAGAGATTATCGTGAAGAGGATCTAAACTGGGTGGAACTTGCATTGTGTATGCGCAGTGCCGGACTTCCGGTGGAGGTCATGATCGAATACCTGAATCTGTACCAGCAGGGGGATGAAACAATTACTGCACGTCTGCACCTTTTGCAGGAGCAAAGAGAAACGCTGATTGAACAGAGAAAGCAGATAGACACAATGTTGGAACGTCTTGACTACAAGATCAGCAGATATGAAACGGCGGCAGAAACCGGGAAACTGGTCTGGGATTGATCCGAACAGAAATCGGTTTGGAAGGTATCCGAGTGGAAGACAATCTGAAATGGGTGAAAGAAGCGATTGAAAAGTTAATGTGAGACGATCAGGAGGAATTATCATGATTTACAACAAATTTAAGGACATGGAATTATCAGCTCTCGGTATGGGTGCGATGCGTTTGCCGGTTATCAATGGGAATGATGCAGAGATTGATGTTGCAGCAACAGAAGATATGATAGCATATGCTATGGAGCATGGAATCAATTATTATGATACAGCATGGGGTTATCATGACGGGAATTCGGAAATCGTAATGGGAAATGCTTTGAATCAATATCCCAGAGAGAACTATTACATTGCAACGAAGTTTCCGGGCTATGATCTGTCCAATATGGATAAGGTAGAGGAAATCTTCGAAAAGCAACTTGAAAAGACGGGCATGGAGTATTTTGATTTTTATCTGATCCATAATGTCTGTGAGATGAACATCAATGAATATTTGGATGAGAAATATGGAATCGTTTCTTATCTGTTGAAGCAAAAGGAAAGCGGACGTATTCGTCATTTCGGATTTTCGGCACATGGAAGCTATGATGTTATGAAACGTTTCTTGGAAGCGTATGGAACATATATGGAGTTTTGCCAGATTCAGCTCAATTGGCTTGACTGGACATTTCAGGATGCAGAGGGCAAGATAGAACTGTTAAAGGAATATGATCTTCCTGTATGGGTTATGGAGCCTCTGCGTGGCGGAAAATTAGCATCCTTATCAGCTGAAAATGAAGCTGCTCTTAAGGCTTTACGTCCGGATGAGGAAATACCTGCTTGGGCATTTAGGTTTCTGCAGTCCATTCCGAATGTGGTTGTTACCCTGTCCGGCATGTCAAATGCTGAGCAGATGAAGGCAAATATACATACCTATGAGACAAATCAACCGCTAAATGAGAAAGAAGTGCAGACACTGCAGAGCATTGCAGCGGGTATGTTGGGTCGGAATACACTACCCTGTACGGCATGTCATTACTGTGTCAGTCATTGTCCAAAACATCTGGATATTCCGGATCTCTTGGAACTTTATAATGAACATTGCTTTAGCGGCGGCGGATTTTTGGCACCTATGGCTTTAATGGCAGTGCCGGAAGAAAAACAACCCGGTGCATGTATCGGATGTAGAAGTTGTGAAAAGGTATGCCCGCAAAATATAAAAATTTCTGAGGCAATGGCAGACTTTACAGCTAAACTTGGCGGTGCATAAATATCATATCGTATCGTACACAAAAGGCGAGTGCTCAACTCGCCTTTTGTGTTTTCATGCCCATGATGTAGGTCATGACCTTTTGTGCATCTTCTTTATTGCGGAAAGAAAGATTGATCTTATCGATGCGGGAAGAGAGAAGCAGTCGGGGCATGGCTGCCACCGGAAGCCCTGCCGGCTTGATTTCCGCAAATAACCCATTATCTGCGATCAGGTCTATGCGGTCGGAACAGGATGACAGAACATCAAAAAATTGTTTGGTATTTGTAATGTTATAGATTGTCATAAGATACGCCTCCTTTTTTGAAATATATATCATGTTATTCGGTATTGTGCTTATGTTCTTTTGATAGTATAATTATATCGTAGTAATAGGCGCGATGGAAGTCAATATAATGCCGATTTGTATCAATATATAGACATATAAAGGTATGAAATGGCGAGATAATATTATTTATGGCAATAAAATGATAGTTTATAGATTGGATGAATGGTGAAAGTACTGTAAGGAGTGAGGATGTTATGAGAATTGTAACGAAGGTTGAAGTAGATGCTGATTTTCACGAGTCCACACAACATGGTGATGCCCTGTTTCCATATGCATCTTATTATGCTGATATGAAGCAATATCTTTGTGGTGAGGTTCCGTGGCATTGGCATGAGGAGTTTGAATTTGCCTCTATGATTCTTGGAACTGTTGAAATGAATATTCAGAATGAAATCGTAACGCTGAAGACGGGAGAGGCTGTTTTTGTCAATTCCAATATTCTGCATGCGGTTAGGCAAAAAGATGATGAACAGGCTGTCTTTCGGTCACAGGTCTTTTCTCCGTTGCTGGTCAGTGGAAGTTATGATAGCATTTATGGACAGAAATATGTTACTCCTTTGTCAAAATGCAAGGAGCTTCCGTATATTATTTTTAATGATCAAAATGATCCGGATGGAAAAATACGTGCATTGTTTTGCGATGCATATAAAGCCTATGATGTAGAAGAGTATGGATATGAGTATGAAGTCAGGCGGGCGGTGTCTGAGGTGTTTCATCTGATTTCCGTACGGAACAGAGAAATCATACAGACAGGTAAGGCTGCACAGAGTATGGATGAGAGCAGGATTAAGCAAATGCTGACTTATATTCATGGACATTATGCGGAGAAGGTGGAGTTGAGGGACATTGCGGCATCGGCGAGCATCAGTGAACGCGAATGCAGCAGGTGCTTTGTGAAGTCGCTGGGGATGACGCCGTTTCAGTATGTGCTGAATTATAGGATCAGACGGGCAGCGGAATTGTTGACGGAGACAAGGCAGTCGGTGGCGGAAATTGCGTATGAGACAGGATTCTTTAGTAATAGTTATTTTGGGAAGACGTTTAAGGGGATTATGGGGGTGACGCCGAAGGAGTATCGGAGGGATAGGTTAGATATGGGGGAGATGTGTGTGGGGGGATTGGACTCCGGCATGTAATCTCGAATCCGCTGCGTTGCTTCTCGATCGCGGGCTTCGCCCTATATCAGAATAGAGCAACAGCCACTTACATGCGAGCATGTAAGTGGCTGTTTTTCTATTCTGATGCATGCCTCATTGGGACGAATAGTGTTCTTCGCAATATTTGCATCTGTAAATTTCGTTTTCTTCGTCTGTTAAAATGAATACGTGGGCGAGTTCTTGTTCGATGGAGGTGATGCAGCGGGGGTTTTTACATTTAATAACGTTTGTTATTTGTTTGGGGAGTACCAAATCTTTTTTTGCGACAATCTCGCCGTCTTTGATGACGTTGACGGTGATGTTGTGATCGATGAATCCCAGGATGTCGAGATCCAGCATATCGATGTCGCATTCTACTTTTAGGATATCTTTCTTGCCCATCTTATTGCTTTTGGCGTTTTTGATGATGGCAACCGTGCAGTCTAATTTGTCGAGCTTTAGATTGTGGTAGATTGACATGCTCTTGCCGGCTTTGATATGGTCGAGTACGAATCCTTCTTCTATTTTACCTACATTCAACATTTAAGCCACCTCCAGTTCCAGTAATGTCAAAATCAGTGCCATTCGGATATAGACACCGAATTGTACCTGCTCAAAATACTTTGCGCGGGGGTCATCATCTATTTCTACGGATATTTCATTGACCCTCGGGAGCGGATGCAGTACGAGCATATCTTTTTTGGCGAGTTCCATCTTAACCTTGTCCAGTATATAGAAATCTTTCAGGCGAACGTAATCTTCTTCATTGAAGAAACGCTCCCGCTGAACTCTGGTCATATAGAGCAGATCCAGTTCAGGCATGACTTCTTCGAGACGAACCACTTCCTTGAATTCGATATTGTTTTTCATCAATACATCTTCACGGATATAATCCGGAATGCGCAGTTCCTGCGGAGAGATAAAGACAAATTTGACATTTTGGTATCGAATCAATGCATTGATTAGCGAGTGAACCGTTCTGCCAAATTTCAAATCACCGCATAGTCCGATGGTCATGTCTCCAAGTCGTCCCTTGAGGGAATGTATGGTCAGCAGATCCGTTAGGGTCTGTGTGGGATGCTGATGTCCGCCGTCTCCGGCATTGATGACCGGAATTCTCGATTTGGAGGCAGCAACCATAGGAGCACCCTCCTTTGGATGCCGCATTGCACAGATATCGGCATAGCAGGAAATCATGCGAATCGTATCTGATACACTTTCGCCCTTAGCGGCAGAAGACGAGTCGGCCGAGGCGAATCCCAGTACTTTGCCTCCGAGCTGCATCATAGCTGACTCAAAACTGAGCCTTGTACGTGTACTTGGTTCGTAAAAGCAGGTTGCCAGAATCTTTCCGTCACATATATGTGCATATTTGTCAGGATGCAGACGAATGTCATCGGCAAGTGTCATTAGATTGTCGAGTTCCTCCACGGACATATCCAGTGGACTCATCAGATGTCTCATAATTAAATCTCTCCCTTCGGTTATTAAAATTTATCTAATCATACAAAATCGAAGATAAAATAGATTATCTTCGATTTGTTTAAAACCACTATTTGTAGATGAGCAGATCATCTACTGTTTTTCTTTTCGGAACATCGGGTGTTTCTGCCGGGTGTCCGATACAAATGATATTCACAAGTTCCCGATCCTCCGGGATTTCGAGTACTTCGGCCAATGTATCATCGAAAATACCCATAATGACGGTTCCGAGTCCGAACTCGTGAGCCGCCAGACAGAATGTCTGATTTGCGATACCGGCATCGAACATCTGCCAAGTATCCTTACGGGAAGTGGTGAATGAACCATCACGTTCATATCCACATCTGTTTTTGAGAACAGTAACAGCAATCAACATCGGTGCTGCATTCATGGTATTGCCATTATATACGAAACAGGAGGTACACTCACCGGCAATCTTGTCTTTCAGTTCCTTGCTTTCAATGGCAATGTAACGAACGATCTGTGTGTTCTTCCATGACGGGGAATAGGATGCTGCTTCTACAATCTTCTCGAGTACTTCGTGTGAAACCGGCTCATCCGTAAATTTACGGATACTTCTTCTTCCATGGATACAGTCTAACGTTTGCATAAGAATGTGACCCTCCTTTTTGGTTTTCAGTTCTATTTATTATAAGCGATTAAATATTGTTTTGCAATACAGAAGAAAATGTTTTATACTTAAAATTGACAAATGACAATACTCGCATGAGGAGGAACCTATATGGGATACGTTGAAAGAAAAAGATGGCTGTTTTTTGGTTTGCCCTGGACATTTACAAAATACACGGTGGAGGACACGATGTTGACGATCAACCGGGGATTGTTGAAGACGGTTGAGAATGACTGCTACATGTATAAGATTCAGGATGTAAAACTGGAAACCAGTTTGATTGAGAGAATATTTAAATTAGGTACCATTATTTGTTTTACAGGAGATGTCACAGATAAGGAAATCATATTGCAACATGTGCGTAATTCTAAAGAGATTAAGAACTTTATCCTTGAGAAGTCAGAAGAGGACAGAAGAAAGCGCCGTACATTGAATACGCTTGATATCGGTGTAGACGGAGATATAGATGGTTCAATCGATATTGATTGAGTTATGGAGATGATTTGATTTCTGAAAACCAAAGTACCTTGTGATTATGAAGGTACTTTGGTTTTTTTATTTTGCGGATGTATTTTTCTTAGTATGCAGCAGAAACTTTTCGAAAATCAATCCCGTGCAAAACCAAATCGGTGCATAGTCCAGGCGGATGACTCCGTCAACATTCCATTTTGATTTGCTGTAATCCCAAGGACATAACGAGTGTTTTTTTAAATAAGTACCTGTAATAAACTCTACAACAAATATGGCAATGGCATAGAAGAAGCCGCGAAAAGCAGGACTACGTTTTTGCATAAGATAATGCAGCGGCAGAATGAGCACTCCGAGACCGTAGATGGGAAACATCCAGACGGAGGTATTGCCTTTGAGCTTCAGTTCTCTTCTGCGGAAGGATTCAATTGATGTAAAAAGGATTTCAAGGCACCAGCCGAGGGCGCCGCACATTATAAATTTTTTCATCATAGTTACAGTATCTGCTGTTGAAATTGATTTTATTCCGTTATATAAAACATTGTAAACCAATGCAGATTGTTATAAAATGAAGCATGGTGATGAAGATGACATATAAGGAAGCAATTGCATATAAGGATTCGGCAATTCAATACGGCAGTATTCCGGGACTTGATTCAATCAGGATGCTTGCCGCACGTATCGGCGATCCTCAGGATTCACTGCGTTTTATCCATATTGCGGGAACAAACGGAAAGGGCTCTGTGTCAGCATACCTGACATCGGTACTACGTGCGTCAGGTTATAAGACGGGTAGCTATAACTCTCCGCCGGTCTGTACATATCGGGAATTCGCACGTGTGAACGGCAGGAATATCAGTGAAGCAAACTATGCGAAATATATGAAAATTGTGGCAGAAGCGGCAGAAGGAATGGCGGCAGAAGGTTTACCACACCCGACGGTATTTGAGATTGAGACGGCATTGGCTCTTTTGTTTTTTGCCGGAAGCGAATGTGATGTTGTGGTATTGGAAGCAGGGATGGGCGGTGCAGGTGATGCAACAAATCTTGTGGAGACTACAGATCTTGCCGTATTGACTTCTGTCAGCATGGATCATGCGGATTATCTGGGGCATACGCTGCGGGAAATAGCAAAGCAGAAGGCAGGTATTATCAAGCCCGGCTGCAGAGTTGTCATGATGGATACAGGAGAGGACAAGAGTCTGGCAGATGATCCGGTGTTGGGAACGCTGGTTGAGAAATGTCGGGAAACAGATGCTATATATGTGGTTGCAAAACCGACGGAGGCGTATGACATTAAACATACATTTCCAAAACAGGTGTTTTCTTATAAAGACTATAAGAAAATGAAGATTTCTTTACAAGGTACTTATCAAATCGACAATGCTGTCCTCGCGATAGAAGCAGTGGAATCACTGCGCAAACTGGGCTATCGGATCAGCAATGAGCAGCTGCGCAGTGGCATGGAAGCGGCAGTGTGGCCCGGAAGATTTGATATTGTGAGCCGCAGACCGCTATTTATAGTGGATGGGGCTCATAATGAAGATGCTGCACGCAGGCTTGCAGAGTCCATAGAATTGTATTTTACAAATCGTAGAATTATCTATATAATGGGTGTATTAAAGGATAAGGAATATGAGAAGATATGTGAACTGACCGCAGGATATGCTTCTGACATCATTACAGTTACGACTCCGCATAATCCGCGGGCGCTGCCGTCACTGATATTGGCCGAGACGGTGCGCAGGTTTCATAACAGGGTGACAGCTGCAGACAGTATAGAAGAGGCAGTAGAGCTTGCTTTGCTGTTGGCGGAAATGCCAGACAACCATCAGGATCCGGTGGTGATTGCATTTGGTTCCCTTTCTTATCTGGGAGAGATATATCATATGATGAAGGACAGAAATCAGATAAGGAGTGATTCGCATGGTAGACAGAGAGAAGATTGAACAGGCAGTCAGGCTGTTGCTGGAGGGAATCGGTGAGAATCCTGAGCGGGAGGGACTGATTGATACTCCAAACAGAATTGCCAGAATGTATGAAGAAATCTATGGCGGCATGGATGAAAGCCCTGCGGAACATCTACAGAAGACTTTCACAGCAGAAAAGAATGAGATGGTATTGGAGAGAGATATTCCTTTCTATTCTACCTGTGAGCATCATTTGATGCCTTTTTACGGAAAGGCACATGTTGCATACATACCGAACGGCAAAGTGGTCGGCATCAGCAAATTGGCGAGGACAGTGGATATCTATGCGCGCCGTCTGCAGATACAGGAGCAGATGACAGCACAGGTTGCGGATGCATTGATGCAGCATCTGAAGCCCAAGGGAGTGATGGTCATGGTGGAAGCTGAGCATATGTGTATGACGATGCGGGGCATCAAGAAGCCGGGAACCACTACGGTGACGGTTGTGACCAGAGGACGGTTTGAACATAATCGGAAGCTGCAGAATACGTTTTATCATTTGCTTGGGAGATAGTAATGCAACGTGTAAATTTGATTATAAATAACGAGTGCTATAGAACTTGTGTAAGAGATATCGGAAAATTGGAGCAGGACAGGAAGTTCTGTAAGCATGGAACGGCTCACTGCACGGATACGGCACGGATCATGATGCTGTTGAATGACGAAGAGGAACTGGGAATACCAAAGGATATAGTTTATGCAACGGCACTCTTACATGACATCGGCAGAGGAGTACAATATCGTGAGGGTGTACCGCATGAAACGGCAGGTATATCAATAGCACGCGATATATTAGGGGCATGTGGTTTTGAGCAAACCGAAATGGAACTGATTCTGGATGCAATCGGCCATCACAGAGACATTGAGATTCGCAGGCAAGCATCATTGGCCGGCATCTTATACAGAGCAGACAAGCTATCAAGAGCATGCTATGCCTGTGATGCGGAAGAAGAATGTGATTGGGCTGAGGATAAAAAGAATATGTATATCCAGTATTAAGTCAGGAGGGTGAGAAATGATCATCGGCAACAGAGAGTTCAATGCAACAGGCGGAACATATATTATGGGCATTTTGAATGTGACACCCGATTCTTTTTCGGACGGCGGCAGTTACAGTACGCCGGATGATGTGTTGAAACGGGCGGAGCAGATGATTGCAGAGGGCGCGGATATTTTAGATATCGGCGGCGAATCTACAAGACCCGGATATGTACAGATTTCTGTTGAAGAAGAAATTGAAAGGGTAACGCCTGTTATAAAAAATATCAAGGCTCATTTTGATGTTCCGGTATCCGTCGATACATATAAATCCGAGGTCGCATGTGCTGCTGTTGATGCAGGAGCGGATATGGTCAACGATATCTGGGGGCTTCGGTATGATACAAGGATGGCGGCTGTTATTGCCGAGAAAAATGTGGCGTGCTGCATTTCTCACAATAGCAAGCAGGCTGCTTATCATGCATTTCCTGCTGATGTCATCAAGGATCTTGCAGAGTCTGTTATCATGGCAACAGATGCGGGAATTCCGAGAGATAAGGTAGTGCTTGATCCGGGAATTGGATTTGCAAAGACGGTCGATCAGAACTTACAGATCTTAGCGCATATGGATTGGCTGCAGGTACTTGAACTTCCGTTATTACTTGGTGCCTCCAAAAAGTCTGTCATTGCTGCTGCAAGCGAATCGCCATTGCCGGTGGAACTGCGCAGAGAAGGAACCTATGTGACGACGGTTCTTGCAGTCTTGCATGGCTATCGGTTTGTGCGAGTGCATGATATTGCAGAGAATAAGCGTGTGATTGATATGACGAGGGCAATCATGAACAAGGGGGAACATATCTATGGATTGCATCAGAATCTGTAATCTGGAAATCTTCGGTAAGCATGGGGTTTATGAGGAAGAGAACAAGTTGGGACAGAAATTTTTGGTGTCTGCGGATTTGTGCTTTTCAACAAGGGCGGCCGGATGTGATGATATTTTGTCAGAATCTCTTCACTATGGTGAGGTATGTCATTTTATCAATGATTTTATGAAGGAGCGTTGCTATAAACTGATTGAAACAGTAGCAGAGCAGTTGGCAAAGGAACTCCTGCTGAATTTCAAGCGTCTTGAACGTGTTGTGATAGAGATTAAGAAGCCATGGGCTCCCATCGGACTTCCGCTTGAGTCTGTATCAGTCTGTATTGAACGCAGTTGGCATACGGCATATGTGGCACTTGGCTCCAATATGGGAGAACGTGAGGAATATCTGCAAAATGCAGTTCAGACACTTGAGGAACGAGAGGATTGCAGCGTTGAGCGGATTTCAAGATTTATAGAGACGGAACCATATGGATATCAGGAACAGGAGCGTTTTCTGAACGGCATGCTGGAATTGCGCACGTTATTGCTGCCAGAAGAATTATTGGCAGTGATACAGGAAATAGAAGCACATGCAAAGCGTGAGCGTGTGACAAAATGGGGACCGAGGACATTGGATCTGGACATCATCTTTTATGATGATCTGGTGATTGATACGGTGGAATTGACTGTTCCGCATGCGGATATGCATAATCGGAATTTTGTTCTGGAACCGCTTGCACAGATTGCCCCGAATATGAGGCATCCGATTCTGAATCGGACGGTTGCACAGTTGCTGGAAGAATTGAATAGCAAGTGATATTTATTTAACAAATACAGCAGCGGCGGCTTCATCAAAATTGGTTACCTGAACTGCTCCGTTTGTAGGAGTTTTATACATCGGAACATCTTCATTGAATGCTGTAAAGAAAGTATATGTTGAAGTGATATTGATATTGGAGTAGTTGCCTATGGCAATGATCTCAACCTCTGAACCGTCGGGACGCATTCTTTTGAGTGCAGGCTCGGCGGTATCATTTTTCTGATAATAGATGTAATCATTGCATATGTTATATGCATCCACCCGGTCTGTTGTAAGCTTTTCAATCGTTCCCTCGGTCATTTCATAACGGTAGAGAGCATAATCATCTGCCACATTCATATAGTACATATAATTACCCTGCAGTACAGGATTGTATAGTTTTCCTTCATAGAGATCAGAGATGGTCATGAGCTCCGTATCGTAAGCGGAGAGATAGAAATTCTTCTCCATATTGGCAAAGTATATGACTCCGTTTGCGGCACATGCAGGATTGATCATGGCTTCAACTGCCATTTTCTTGTCTGTCTGGTCGGTATCGACTTGGTACAGAGTCATGCCGTCGGTATCATCATAATGTTGATAAAAAATAGTATCGTTGATGAGATTGACGATTCCTGAAGGAGTCTTGTCAAGACATTTGTTGTTCTTGCCGTTTTTCCTGATGCGGTAAACACCCAGCATACTGCCAAGGTATCCAAAGGAATTGTTGCTGGAATCGGAATCCTGATAATAGTACAGGTATTGATTGCCGGCATTGATATATTTTACGGGGACATCCCATAATTCTTTGATCTCTGTGCAATTGGGCGTCATGGAATAGAGCTGTCCGTCGTCATACAGGTTTGAAAAGTAGATGACACCGTCATTTTCACAGAACAGCCCGTTGTTATTCAGATTGCCGGCGGTATTGCCGACCGTGCCGGGAGGATTCTTGGGAATACGGGTGTTGAGAGTCCACAGAACCGCACAGCCGCCAATCAACAATACTATAATGACCCATATGATGATAGTTTTGGCTTTCATGTTTATTCCTCCGTTTTCATAATAAATCAGACTGTATATGATCTGATTACAGTATAAATGTTTTTGCATGTTTTGGCAAGAAAACCAACTGATATCTGACTTGTCAGAAGAGAGTGATTGAGGTATGATATACGTGAAGAATCAGTGTAAGGAAAAGGGAGAACATCATGGATTTAACTGACCTCAGAAAACAATTGGATGACATTGACCGAAACCTGGTTTTGCTTACGGAACAGCGTTTGGCGGTCTGCGAACAGGTGGCCGAGTATAAGATCACGAATCATAAGCCTGTGCTCGATCAGGCGCGTGAACAGGAGAAGCTTGCTGCCGTACGTGCGCTGACAAAGGATGACAGATATAAGGATGCAGTAGAGCATTTATTTGTGCAGATCATGGAAGACAGCAGAGCATTGCAGACTGCAATGATAGAGAACAGAAAGACGGAGTGGGAATGATGCGGGAAAAGGAATTGATATTATACAAACATTTTAAGCATGGGGACATCCTGAATGATATGTCATGGCTTATGGTGAATTATCAAGATGATTATTATAACCAAGAGGACAAGCGTGATCTGCTTTTTGATGTGACACACAGGCTGATAGAGCTTGCGGGCAGTCATGGATATGAAGGAAATCTGTGGCATACATACCTGACCTATCTGCTTGCCAATAATGAAAATGCATTCAGCATGGCATCGGAAATCAAAGGTGCGGTACAGGGAAGTATCAATAAGGTTGCGCTGCATGATTTTGCAATTTTTAAGGAGATGTTTGACTGCGATCTGACGGTTCTCGAAGAGAAACTGCATACGGACTGTGTTTCGATGCTCTTTGACTATGAGAATATCAATAATGAGAGCCGCTTTTTTAATAAAAGGATACGGGATCGGATCTGTGAGCTGAGTGTCAGACTTGCACAGTCAGGGACAGCGGAGGAGTTTCTCTATACCATGGAGGACTTTTATAAGGATTTCGGAGTCGGCAAGTTTGGTCTGCATAAGGCTTTTCGCGTGGAGCATGGCGATCAGGGGGCACAGATTATTCCGATTACGAACATTGCGCACGTATATCTGGAGGATTTGGTAGGGTATGAGATTCCGAAGCAGAAGCTGATAGAGAATACAGAGGCGTTCGTCAATGGCAAGAAGGCGAATAACTGTCTGCTTTTCGGTGATGCGGGAACCGGCAAGTCCAGCAGCATCAAGGGAATCCTAAATCAATATTATGACAAGGGACTTCGCATCATTGAGATCTATAAACATCAGTTCAAGGATTTAAATGATGTCATTGCGCAAATCAAGAATCGTAATTATAAGTTCATTATTTATATGGATGATTTATCATTTGAAGATTTTGAGATAGAGTATAAGTATCTGAAGGCTGTCATCGAGGGCGGGCTTGAGAAGAAGCCTGCGAATGTATTGATCTATGCAACCTCTAACAGACGGCATTTGGTCAGGGAGAAGTTTTCGGACAAGGAAGAACGCAGAGAGGATCTGCACAGTTCGGATACCGTACAGGAAAAGCTGTCATTGGTCGCAAGGTTCGGAGTATCAATTTTCTTCTGTGCTCCGGATAAGAGAGAATTTGAGAATATCGTTAAGACTCTGGCGGAGCGTTACGGAGTGACAATGCCGGAGGAGGAACTGTTGTTGGCGGCGAACAAATGGGAACTTTCGCATGGCGGACTGTCGGGCAGAACGGCGCAGCAGTTCATAGATTATTTACTCGGAAAAGAGTAAGGAGGATAACGGATGAGCATACAAACCTTTGCAGCCATCGATGTGGGTTCTTATGAACTGGTTATGAAGATATATCAGTTTTCAGGCAAGGGCGGGATGAAGCAGATTGATCATATCCGTCACAGTATTGAACTTGGAACGGATACCTATTCTACCGGAAAGATATCACATGAGAGGGTAGATGAGTTATGCCGTGTGTTGTCAGAATTTGCGGATATTATGAAGAGTTATAAGGTGACGGCATATCGCGCCTGCGGAACGAGCGCCATTCGTGAGACGGAAAACCGTATTATCGTATTGGAGCAGATCAAGCTGCGTACGGGACTGACGGTTGATGTGCTCAGCAACTCCGAGCAGCGTTTTCTGCATTACAAATCGGTTGCATCTAAGGGAGAACGCTTCGACAAGGTTATCGAAAAGGGAACTGCCATCGTGGATGTTGGCGGCGGTTCTATTCAGATATCGCTATTTGACAAGGACTCACTTGTAGCAACGCAGAATATTCGTCTCGGTATTCTGCGCATGAGAGAAATGTTAGGCGATATCGAGCCGCGTACAAAGGATTATGAGCATTTGATTGAGGAATTGGTCGATAACCAGCTGCTTTCTTTTCAATCCTTGTATCTGAAGGATCGGGATATCAAAAACATCATCGTTGTAGATGATTACATTTCCTTTATCATGCAGAAGCTTGGCAAGGAAAAGAAGGACAATACCATCACGAGACAACAGTATATGGCATTTGTGGATATCCTGCGTATTCAAACACCGGAGCAGGTGGCAGATTATATCGGGATGCCGGAGGAGAATGCATCGCTGCTGACTCCTTCAGCCATTCTATTCAAGCGTATCCTGGAGATTACGGAGGCTGAACTCTTATGGGCACCCGGAGTAGGGCTCGCAGACGGAATCGCATATGATTATGCACAGAAGAATAAATTGATACAGGTACAGCATAACTTTGAAAATGATATTATTGCCTGTGCCGAAAACATGGGCAAGAGATATAAAGTCAACAAAGCAAGAAATGCTTTTTTGCAGCAGGTGGCGGTCACGATATTTGACAGCACGAAGAAACTGCATGGTATGGGAAAACGAGAACGGCTGCTTCTCAGGATCGCGGCACTGCTCGGAGATTGCGGTAAGTACATTTCACTTGAAGCGGCTGCCGAATCTTCCTACAGCATTATTATGGCTACGGAAATGATCGGGCTGTCTCATCTGGAGCGGGAGATTGTTGCAAATGTTGTAAAGTATAATAAAGCTGCTTTTCAATATTACAATGAACTGGCAACGGCTTCTATTCTGGATAAAGAAGCTTATTTGAAGATTGCGAAGCTGGTTGCAATCTTTAGGACGGCAGACGGCGTATGCAGGAGCCAGCGAAGGAAGATACAGGATGTGAAGGCATCTTTGAAAGAAGATCAGTTGATTTTAACCATATATTCGGATGAAGATATTTCTCTGGAGAAAGGTTTCTTTGGCAGAAAAGCAAAGTTTTTTGAAGAGGTATTCAGTGTAAGGCCGGTGATCAAACAGAAAAGGAGCTTAGACGATGACAGATAAATTTGATCTGAAGAGAAGTGAATATTATTACAATCGAGAGTTGAGCTGGCTTCTATTTAATAATCGTATTTTGGAAGAGGCACGAGACAAGACGCTTCCACTATTTGAGCGGCTGAAGTTTTTGAGCATTACAGCTTCGAATCTGGATGAATTTTTCATGATCCGTGTTGCTTCATTGAAGGACATGGTCAATGCAAATTATACCAAGCCCGATATTGCGGGAATGACACCAAGCGAACAGCTGGAGCAGGTCAATCTTGCGACGCATGAACTGGTGCAGCTGCAGTATTCGACCTATAATCGTTCGCTCTTGCCGCTGCTTAAGCAGAACGGACTGCATGTGGTTGCGGAGCATGAGGAATTGACGGAAAAGCAGGCGGAATATGTAGATCGGTATTTTAATGAAAATGTATATCCGGTTCTGACACCGATGGCAGTGGATTCTTCCAGACCGTTTCCGCTGATTCGGAATAAGACGTTGAATATCGGTGCACTTGTAACGAAGAAAACGGAAAAGCTGGATAAAGGTGAAAAGAGAGAGCCTGAATTTGCAACCGTACAGGTTCCGGCAGTGCTGCCGCGTATCGTACTGATTCCGGGAGAGAAGGACAAGACGACACTGATCCTTCTGGAGGAGATCATTGAGAAGAATATCGACCAGTTGTTTTTGAATTATGATGTCATCTGCGCGCATCCGTTCCGTATTATGAGGAATGCCGATCTGACAATTGATGAGGATGAGGCAGCTGATTTACTGAAGGAGATAGAGAAGCAACTGAAAAAACGCCAGTGGGGTGAGGCCATCCGATTGGAAGTGGATGATGACATTGATAAGCGGTTGCTTAAGATACTGAGAAACGAACTTTCCATCAAAGAGGAGGACATATACCGCATCAGTGGGCCGCTTGACCTAACATTCCTGATGAAAATGTACGGATTGCAGGGCTTTGATCATTTGAAAAATGTACCGTATGTACCACAGCCGATTCCGAATCTGCAGCCGGAACGAGATCTTTTTGAGCAGATCAGGGAAGGAGATAAGCTCCTGCATCATCCTTATGAGACCTTTCAGCCGGTGGTTGAGTTTATCAAGCAGGCAGCACGCGATCAGGATGTACTTGCCATTAAGCAGACGCTCTATCGGGTCAGCGGTAATTCTCCGATCATTGCCGCCCTTGCACAGGCTGCGGAGAATGGAAAACAGGTTACGGTACTTGTAGAATTGAAAGCACGGTTCGATGAAGAAAATAACATCGTATGGGCGAAAAAACTGGAGAAGGCAGGCTGCCATGTCATTTATGGACTGGTGGGTCTGAAGACACATTCAAAAATTACGCTTGTTGTGCGTCGGGAAGAAGACGGCATCCGAAGATACGTGCATCTGGGTACCGGCAATTATAACGACATCACGGCGAAGCTGTATACAGATCTCGGACTTTTGACCTGTTCGGAGGCAATCGGCGAGGATGCAACAGCAGTATTCAATATGCTGTCAGGCTATTCAGAGCCGGTATCCTGGAACAAGCTGTCTCTGGCACCACTGTGGCTTAAGGACAAATTCCTCTATCTGATCAATAAAGAACGGGAAAATGCGCTGCAGAAGAAGCCGGCGAGGATCATTGCGAAGGTCAATTCTCTCTGCGACAGTGATATCATAGAAGCACTGTATGAAGCTTCGCATGCAGGTGTGGAGATTGATCTGATCGTCAGAGGCATCTGTTGTCTGAGAGTGGGTATTCCGGGAATCAGCGAGCATATCCGTGTGCGTTCCCTTGTCGGTAATTTTCTGGAGCACAGCCGTATCTTCTATTTTCAAAATGCAGGCAGGGAAAAGATATTCTTAGGGTCAGCAGATTGGATGCCTCGTAATCTGGAGCGCCGAGTAGAGATCATGTTTCCGATTGAAGAAGAGGAATTGAAAGAGAAGGTCATGCATCTGCTGCAGGTACAGCTCGATGATACGCTGAAGGCAAGGGTTTTGACAGATCAGGGCACCTATGAGAGAATAGATAAAAGAGGAAAAGAAGTCATTTGTGCGCAGGAACAGTTTTGCGAGGAAGCCATGCAGGCTGTGAAAACTGTAAAAGAAACAGTCAATGCAAGAATATTCGTGCCGGAGGAGCATATAGAAGAATGAGAAGCATTATATTAGCATCCGGTTCGCCGCGTAGGAGCATGATCCTTACGCAGGCGGGAATAGAGTTTCAAGTGGTATTACCGACGTTGTCGGAGGAATTGACAGACAAGATCATTCCCAAGGAGGTGGTGGAGGATCTGTCAAGGCAGAAGGCTGAGAATGTGGCAGCAAATCTATCCGAACGGACGGATTTACTGATTATTGCAGCGGATACAATTGTCAGTATAGACAATGAGATACTGGGCAAACCATCAGATGAGGCGGAAGCCGCGGCAATGCTTCGTCTGCTGCAGGGAAATGTGCATCAGGTGTATACGGGAGTCACTTTTGTATATGATGTGGACAAAATCAGAAAAACGCATACGTTCCATGCCATGACTGAGGTAGAGATGTCACCGATGAGTGAATGTGAGATCAAGGACTATATTGCCACAGGTGAACCGATGGATAAGGCCGGGGCCTATGGGATTCAGGGAAAGGGATGTGTATACATAAAGAGCATCCATGGCGAGTATAATAATGTAGTCGGATTCCCCATTACGAAAATTCGCTCAGAATATAAAAAATTAGGACTATAGACCGATATAATGAATAGATTAAGAGGAGGGTTGTGCTATGCATGAATATGATGATGATGTTTTGAAAGCATTTTTGAAGAACCAGAGCAAGCTCTTTGATGAGGATGTAGCAGAGACGTTGGAAGAGGCGGAAGCTTTTTTAGAGGATTGCCTGGCAGTTGTCGTAGATTCATTGCAGGAAGTCTGGGACTATTTCGATGAAAACGGAGTAGATCTGGAAGGTATGGCGCTCGAGGATATCGAGGATGCTTCTGAAGTATTCAAGATTCCGGACGGCAGATATCTGATCGTGGAAGGATAATTCTATAAAATTGTATTGTAATTGTGTTATTTATAAAAAAGAATTCACTGAAACAATAGCAGTCTATGTTTCGGCGGGTTCTTTTTTGCATTGAATCTGCAAACATACTTGCTTTTTTCCTTATTTCATGTAAAATAAAGAATTGGCGGTATTTATTTAGTATAGGAACATCGGGAAAGGAATTATATTTAAAATGATTAGTGCAAATAATGTAACACTGAGATTAGGAAAAAAAGCGTTGTTTGAAGACGTTAATATCAAATTCACTGAGGGAAACTGTTATGGTCTGATCGGTGCCAATGGTGCAGGAAAGTCTACATTCTTACGTATCCTTTCAGGAAATCTGGAGACGACCAAGGGAGATATTGCAATTACGCCGGGACAGCGTCTCTCTGTACTGGAACAGGATCATTTCAAATATGACGAATATTCCGTTATGGATACGGTCATCATGGGTAATGAACGTCTCTATCAGATTATGAAGGAAAAGGATGCCATCTATGCAAAGGAAGATTTTTCGGATGCAGACGGAATCCGTGCCAGTGAGCTGGAAGCGGAGTTTGCCGAGATGGACGGTTGGGAAGCAGAATCCAATGCTGCCATGCTCTTAAATGGTTTGGGAATCGATACGGAACTGCATTATTCCATCATGAAAGACTTAAACGGCAGTGAAAAGGTCAAGGTGCTGCTTGCAAAGGCACTCTTTGGTAATCCTGATATCCTGCTTTTAGATGAGCCGACAAACCATTTGGACTTGGATGCCATTGCATGGCTTGAGGAATTCCTGATCAATTTTGAAAATACAGTGATTGTTGTATCACATGACAGATACTTCTTAAATAAAGTATGTACGCATACGGCTGATATTGATTATGGCAAGATTCAACTTTATGCAGGTAACTATGACTTCTGGTACGAATCCAGCCAGCTGCTTGTAAAGCAGATGAAGGAAGCCAATAAAAAGAAGGAAGAAAAGATTAAGGAATTGCAGGAATTCATCTCTCGATTCTCCGCAAATGCTTCCAAATCAAAGCAGGCAACCTCTCGTAAAAAAGCACTTGAAAAAATCGAACTGGATGACATCAAACCGTCTTCCAGAAAATATCCTTATGTAGATTTCAGGCCGGAACGTGAAATCGGTAATGAAGTGCTTTCTGTGGAAGGTATCTCAAAGACCATTGACGGAGAGAAGATTCTGGACAACATCTCATTCATCCTCGGCCGTGAAGATAAGGTTGCTTTCGTCGGAGGAAATGAACTGGCAAAGACAGTACTGTTTAAAATATTGATGGGCGAAATGGAACCTGATGAGGGCTCCTATAAATGGGGTGTGACGACATCACAGGCATATTTTCCGAAGGATTCTACAGAAGAGTTCAATAATGATTTGACAATCACGGATTGGCTGACAGGTTATTCTCCGGTCAAGGATGTGACCTATGTGCGAGGCTTCCTTGGAAGAATGCTCTTCCCGGGAGAAGACGGTGTTAAGAAAGTCAAAGTGTTATCCGGTGGTGAGAAAGTACGTTGTCTGCTGTCGAAGATGATGATTTCGGCATCGAATGTCTTGATTTTGGATGAGCCGACAAACCACTTGGACATGGAATCCATCACAGCTTTGAACAATGGTCTGATCAAATTCCAGGGAGCTATACTTTTTGCATCTCATGACCACCAATTTGTACAGACAACAGCGAACCGTATTATGGAGATAATGCCGGGCGGTGCGCTGATTGATAAGATTACAACCTATGACGAGTATCTTGAAAGCGATGAGATGGCACGTAAGAGATTTGTTTATACTGCAAACAAGGAAGACGATGACAACTAATATGAACAGAGTAGATCTGCATGTACATTCAAATAAATCGGATGGTTCCTGTTCTCCCGCAGAACTCGTGGATTATGCCCTGGAAAAGGGACTGCGTGCATTTGCGTTGACTGACCACGACACGGTAGACGGATTGGAAGAAGCACTTTCATACGCTGCGGATAAGTCTGTAGAAGTTGTGCCGGGTATAGAACTGTCTACAGAAAACGACGGACATGATGTGCATATCCTTGGACTGTATATTGATTATCAAAATGAAGATTTTTGCGAATATTTAAAGAACTTTCAGGAATCCCGTGAACTGCGCAACGTGAAAATGTGCGTGAAGTTAAGGGAACACGGAATCGATATTTCTATGGAACAATTACGGGAACGATTTCCGGATTCAGTGGTTACCCGCGGGCTCTATGCCAAGTATATGTATGAGACAGGACAGATCAAGTCCATGAGGGAAGCTTTTGACCGATATATCAGTGATACAGGCCCATGTTTTATTCCCCGCGAAAAGGTCACGCCGGAACAGGCGATTGAGCTCATTCACAAAGCAGGAGGAATTGCGATACTGGCGCATCCTGTATTATATCATATGGGTAGCACAAAGCTGGATGCTTTTGTCGCTCGTCTGAAGGATGAGGGGTTAGAAGGACTCGAGGCTGTTTATACGACTTATACCCCGAGTGACGAACGGGATATCAAACGCCTTGCCAAGAAGTATGATCTGCTCATCACAGGCGGTTCTGACTTTCATGGGACAACCAAGCCGGATACGGATCTGGCTGTTGGTTATGGAAAGCTGTTTGTGCCGGAGGAATTATTGGATATCTTAAAAGACTACAAGAGCCGCAGGAAGTGATGCGGCTTTTTACGCGAGTTGTGATAACGATGTGAAAATTTTGAGGCATATTTTGCATGGTTGAAGGAGATGATTACGGATGAATGCGATAAAAATATTATTTACGGATCTGGACGGAACGCTATTAGACAGAGATAAGAATATCAGCACGCATACACTTGACATGATACACCATATGCAGGCAGCAGGACATAAGTTTGTGCTGTCCTCGGGACGGCCGATCAACAGCGTACTTGCAGTGGCAGAGCAATTTGGATTTGCAGGCCCGGGCTTTTATGTGTCTGCATATAACGGCGGGCTGATCTATGACTGCTATGAGAAGAAGACGTTACTGCGGTCATCAATTCCGCTTGCATATGTCAAATACATATTTGACCGAGCACGTGACGCGGGGCGTCATGTACATACCTATTCGGCAACGCATATCGTCAGCCAGTGGGATACACCGGAACTGAATCATTACAAGGAGCACATTAAGATGCCAGTGATAGTGACAGATGATATTTTAGGAACTCTGACAGAGGAACCGATGAAGATTATTGTCATGGATCTCGAGGGGCGTGAACGTCTGGAAGCATTCCGTGCTTCGATGGAGCCTTGGGCTGAGGGCAAAGTTTCTTCTACATTTTCAAGTCCGAGGCTGTTGGAGTATGGTTCACTTGCCTCGACAAAGGGAAACGGAATTCGTTTCTTGTGTAAGTATCTGGATATACCGATTGAGAATTCGGTCGCTGTCGGTGATGAGGAAAATGATACGACTATGCTTGAAGCAGCGGGAGTCGGTGTTGCTATGGCAAACGGTACGGAGATTGCAAAGAAAGCAGCTGATTATGTGACTGTAAATGATAATCATCATGATGGAATATCTGAGGTAATTGAAAAATTTATACTTTAAGGATGGAAGAATGGAATGAAGATTTTATTTGTCAGACATGGAGATCCAAATTATGAAATTGATTCCCTTACGGAAAAGGGATGGAGGGAGGCGGAGATTCTGTCGCACAGAATCGAGAAGATGGACGTAAAGGAGTTTTATGTATCACCACTTGGACGTGCCAAGGATACGGCTTCTTTTACATTGAAAGCAATGAACCGCGAGGCAATTGAATGCGAGTGGCTGCGGGAATTTGCACCGCGAATCCACCGGCCGGACAAGGAAGGTCTTTCAATTGTGTGGGACTGGCTGCCGGACACATGGACGACAGAACCGGCCTACTACGATTCAAAGCGTTGGACCTCAACGGACATCATGCAGGAAGCAAAGGTCAAGGAAGAGTATGAATGGGTGACACAGAGTTTTGATGAATTGCTTGCCGGATACGGTTATATCAGAGAAAAAAACTATTATCGTGTGGAACAGGCAAATAATGATACTGTCGTACTGTTTTGTCATTTCGGAGTGCAGTGTGTTCTGTTAGGACATTTGCTTGGTGTGACACCGATGGTTTTGTGGCACGGTATGTGTGCTGCGCCGACTTCAATCACTACGGTTGCCAGTGAGGAACGCCGCAAGGGCATTGCTTATTTTCGAGTGCATGCATTTGGTGATACCTCACATCTGTACGAGGCAGGAGAACCGTTGTCACCGTCTGCACGCTTCTGTGAGACCTATGATAATGCAGATGAGAGGCATGATTAAGATTGCAAAACGCTAGATAATGCAAAGAAGACATATATGAACAGCACGTCTTTTGTTCAAAGGCGAGTGAATCAACATAAAAGAGCCGCTGACTGATGGACTAATCCATTGAGTCAGCGGCTTTTATTGAGTGTACCTGACGGCACATATTTATCTGTCTTTTCCGGTAGAAATATAATTATACACAAATGCTGCAAGTGCACCACCTACGAGTGGGGCGAGAAGAAATACCCAGACCTGTGTGATGGCTTCACCGCCTGCTACGATAGCAGGACCTAAACTTCTTGCCGGATTCACGGAAGTTCCTGTGAAGGGGATTCCAAGGATATGTACGAGTACCAGTGCAAGACCGATGACGATGCCTGCTACGGAACTGTTTTCTACTGTAGAGGTAACACCGATGATTGCGATTACGAATACGAATGTCAGGATAACTTCTACTACGAATGCCTGTCCTGCATTGATTCCGAGAGCACTGCTTGCTCCATAACCGTTTGTACCGAGACTTGCATTGGATCCAAACATAAATACAAGAACTCCGGCGCCTGCGGTTGCACCGATTATCTGTGCAAGGATGTAGCCAACAAAGTCTTTGACGTCAATCTTACGTAAGATCAGCATAGCAAGAGAAACAGCGGGATTGATGTGACAGCCTGACACATTACCGATAGAGTATGCCATCGCAACGATGACAAGACCGAATGCAAAAGCAATTAAAAGTGTGGACAATGCCAGCGGAATCGGCTGTCCTGCATTTGAAAGTAATGTGTTGGCGGCAACGGCACTTCCGCAGCCGAACACAACCAAAACAAAAGTACCAATAAATTCTGCAACGTATTTCTTCATAAAAACAATTCCTCCTTTAGCCTCATATGATGTTTCTGTTATAACTTATTTACATGCATTTGTCAGCAAATTTTCACACAAATCGTCCGATTTCTGACAACAAGGAATTAAATCTTCATTTTGCGATAAGTGCTTGGAGATACGCCGCGCATCTGCTTGAACAGGTCACCGAAATAATTGCTGTTGTGAAAACCGCATTCTTCCGATATTTCAGTGATGGAGTGATTGGTTTGAAGCAATAGGGTGGAGGCCTGTTTGATCCGCTGGTGGTTCATGTATTCCTTGAAGCCGACGCCGGTCAATTCCTTGAATTTTTTTGAAAAATAGGTAGAACTCAAATTTGCGACATTTGCTGCGTCCTCAAGTGTAATGTCGTTCATCAGATGAGAGGAAATATATTCTGCAGCCTGTGAAATCGCAGCGGCGGTAGGATCGGAGATTTCATTTTGTACGGTCGTGATGTCCTGATAGCGGAGCAGGAGCAGAAGAAACTCATGCGTATAGCAGGTGAGCAGCAGAGAAGATGCTTCTCCGGGAGATTTTGCTTCTATATGTATCTTTTGCATCAGCTCGGACAGCTCCTTGTGATGGAAGTTTGGAACGGTGATTTTTCTGGATTCAAAAAAATCCGGCATGAGAGCAGTGGCAGTGCGCCATACCTCCGGCTGGATATCTTCCTTATGAAAATAAATGATAAAACGTTCATAGGAAGCACCGGAATATGCAGTTGTATGGTGCAGGGTTCCGGGGGCGATGATGACACCGCTGCCCGCCGTGACGGAAAAGATGTTTGTTTCCACAAAGAACCGGCACTGACCGGACAGAATCGTATACAATTCATAATAATCATGTACATGATCCTTTGACATGGAAAAACTTGAGGAACGTTTGATCTTGTCTATACGGATACCACTCATATACATCACTCCTATTATGTTATGATTAAGGGAGATACCCTTAATCCTATAGTTACACTATACACGTTTTTAAAGATTATCGCAATCAAAAAGGAATGTGAAAATCACAAAAAACCTGTAATTCGAGGTTAAGATGTCGGTTTATTTGTAGAAATCATCAAAAATAAATGGTAATATTGCACTCATAAACAACAACGTAATTGCATGGGGCAATTACGAAATTACAGGAGGTTATTATGAGAAGGAACAAATTATTGGCAGTGATACTGTCAGCAGCAATGATACTTTCAATGGTTGGATGCGGAGCGAAGACAGAGCCCGCAGCAGAACCTGCAGCAGAGCCGGTGGCAGAAGAAGCAGCAGCGGAAGAACCGGCGGCAGAAGAACCTGCAGCAGAGGAAGCAGCAGCAACAGATGCAGGCTATGAAGAATGTACACTCACGATGTCATGGTGGGGCGGCGACGGCAGACATGAAGCTACACAGGCAGCAATTGATAAATTTATGGAAACATATCCCGGAATTACAGTAGAGCCGAACTTCGGTGTGTGGGACGGATGGGAAGATACAATGTCTACAGCATTCTACGCAGGTACAGCACCTGATGTTAATCAGATCAACTGGAACTGGATCACATCTTTCAGTTCAGACGGAAGCGCATTTGTAGACCTGAATACATTATCAGATACAATCGACCTGACACAGTTCAGCCAGTCAGCACTTGATGCTTGTACAGTCAATGGAGAACTGCAGGCAATCCCGGTTGCTATGACAGGACGTATCTTCTACTGGAACCAGACAACATTTGAGAAGGCAGGAATCGCAGTTCCGACGACTCTTGAAGAATTGATGGCAGCCGGAGAAACTTTTAAGACAGCACTTGGTGACGATTACTATCCGATCGCTATGGGCGAGTATGACAGAATGATCTTCATGGTTTATTATCTGGAATCAGTTTATGGTAAGGACTGGGTAGTTGATAACCAGTTGAACTATACGCAGGAAGAAATCGCTACAGGTTTTGAATTCCTGCAGAAGATGGAAGATGCACATGTTATTCCTTCCATCGAGACAATCCTCGGAGACGGTGCTGCATCACTTGACAAGAACCCTAAGTGGATCGAAGGCAAATACGCAGGTATCTTTGAATGGGATTCTTCAGCAGGAAAATTTAAGGATGCACTTGAAGAAGGCAATGAAATGGTCGTAGGTAACTACTTTGAAGATATGGGAGAGTTCCACGGCGGATATGCAAAGGTATCACTTGCATTTGCAATCTCAGAGACATGTGAACATCAGAAGGAAGCAGCTATGCTGATCAACTTCTTGTTAAATGAAGATGAAGGTATCAAACTGATGGCATCTGAGAGAGGTATTCCGCTCAGCCAGGCAGGATTGAAGGTATGTCAGGATAATGATCTTTTGAATCCTATGGTAGTAGAAGCAAACGGCAAGGTACTTGATTGGGTTGACTTCAACTTGGATCCGAAATTTGAGGATGCAGAACTGAAGAGTTCAGACGGTGTATATTATGATGCACAGGCAGGCTTCAGTTATGGCGATTATGATGCAAGTCAGGCAGCAGAAGTGCTGATGAATGGTATCGGAGATGTTTTGGCAAAATAAGAGGAATTGAATAGGAGATCATATGTCTATATTAGGATATATTGAAAATTTCCTTTCTTCTTATCAGCATTATCAGACATACTGGAATTACGAGGACGGATGTGTTCTGATGGGCTGCAAGCAGTTATTTGAAGCTACGCAGGATAAAGTATATTTAGACTTTATCCTGCAATATCTAGAGCAAGTAATAGAACCTGACGGAAATATCAATAACTATGAATTGGGAAAATACAACATTGATAGTATTAATTCCGGTAAGGTTCTTTTTACTGCCTATGAGATAACGAAGGAAGAGAAATACAGGTCAGCAATAGAATTTATCATGAATCAGCTCAGAGAGCATCCGCGTACCGAGTCCGGAAACTTTTACCACAAACAAATGTATCCCAAACAGATCTGGTTAGACGGTGTCTATATGGCATTGCCGTTCTACATGGAATATGAGACAAAGTACGATGGGAAAGAGCATTATAACGATATTTTGAATCAGGTTGAAAATGTCAGAAAATTCTTATATGATGAAGAAAAGACTTTATATTATCATGCTTATGATGAGGCACGTGTACAGCCTTGGGCTGATCAGGTGACGGGGTGTTCCCCAAACTTCTGGCTGCGTTCCATGGGTTGGTATCTGATGGCTCTTGTGGACATCATGGAAGCAATGTCGCAGGAAATATATGAGCAGTATCGAAAATATGAGGATTTGTTAAAAGAAGCAGTTGCAGGAATTTTGAAATATCAGGATCCGGACACCAAACTGTTTTATCAGGTCATTGATCGTGCCGATGTGAAGGCAAACTATACAGAAACTTCGGGAAGTGCCATGATTGCTTATGCAATCTTGAAAGGCTGCAGGATGCATGTTCTTTCGGCAGAAAAATATGCACCGATCGGAGAGGAAGTATTACAGGCGCTGATCTGCCACAAATTATTGATGACCAATCACGAAGTACATCTGACGGATATCTGCCAGGTGGCAGGTTTGGGGCCCGGTGAGGCCAGAGACGGAAGTGTTGAATACTATTTATCAGAACCAAGGGTGTCAGATGACTCCAAGGGCGTAGGCCCGTTTATGATGGCGTATGCGCAGTCATTGTTATTCACTCGGGAACATGGAATGGAGGCAGGAATTGATGAAAAAAAGTAAGTTTTGGAAAAGGAATGTCGGATTGCTATTTGTTCTTCCGTGGCTGATCGGGTTTTTGGTGTTCCGTTTATATCCGTTTGCAATTTCATTGATATACAGCTTTACAGACTTTAACCTGTTCAAGGGAATTTCCGAGGCGGGTCTGATGAATTACAAAGAGATATTCACAAGCACAAAGATTACAAAGGCACTTGGAGTTACATTTAAGTATGCATTTTTGACTGTACCGCTCAAACTGGCATTTGCATTGTTTATTGCCTACATTCTGAATTTTAAGATCAAGGGTGTTAATTTTTTCAGAACAGCATATTATATTCCTTCCATTCTGGGTGGCTCAGTTGCGATTTCTGTACTTTGGAAGGCATTGTTCAGGGATGACGGACTGATTAACGGAGCATTGGCAATATTCGGTATCGAAGGCCTTCACTGGTTATCTGATCCTACCTATGCGCTATTCGTTATTTCACTGCTCAGGGTATGGCAGTTTGGTTCGGCGATGGTTGTCTTTCTGGCAGCGCTGAAAGGTGTACCGACGGATCTGTATGAAGCAGCCTCTATAGACGGTGCAGGCAAGACGAGACAGTTTTTCTCGGTTACATTGCCGATGATCACACCGGTTGTATTTTATAACCTGGTTACACAGTTGTGTCAGGCATTTCAGGAGTTCAACGGACCGTATATCATTACACAGGGCGGACCGAGAAATTCTACAACTTTGATTTCATTGCTGATTTACAACAGTGCATTTAAGAACCATGATATGGGTCTTGCAAGTGCAATGGCATGGGTATTGTTCATTATTGTCATGGTATTGTCCCTGATTGCATTCATGAGTCAGAAATACTGGGTTTATTATGCTGATGAAGAGGAGGGTAAACGCTGATGACGCTCGGAAAAAAGAAAACAGTAGCAAGTGTGCTTCGATATATTGTTTTGATCCTGGTTGGTTTTCTGATGGTATATCCGCTTTTGTGGATGGTCAGCGCGACTTTTAAGGATAATAGTGAGATTTTTACGAATATGGGTCTGATACCACGGACATTTTCATTGAACGGATACATCAATGCATTTAACGATTATGGTGGAAACATCAATATCTGGCGTGCGATGTTGAATACATATTCTTATGTGATTCCGAAGGTATTTTTTACGATCATATCAACAACGATTACAGCTTATGGCTTCGGCCGTTTTGATTTCGTGGGGAAGAAATTCCTGTTTGCGGTATTGATGGGAACTTTGTTCTTACCACAGGTTGTTTTAAACGTTCCGCAGTTTATTTTGTACAATAATCTGGGATGGGTGGATTCACCTCTTTTTCTGCCTTTGGTAGTTCCGACATTATTTGCGATCGATACGTTCTTTGTATTTATGTTGATTCAGTTCCTGCGGAATGTTCCGAAAGAATTGGAGGAAGCGGCTAAGATCGATGGCTGCAATGTGTTTCAGGTGCTGTTCAAGATCATCTGTCCGATGTTAAAGCCGGCCATCGTATCCTGTGCATTGTTCCAGTTCATGTGGTCAAGCAATGACTTTATGGGACCGTTATTGTATGTCAAGACTCCGGCGAAATATCCGGCAGCGATTTTTGTAAAATTGTCCATGGACGCAGATACAGGGTTTGAATGGAATCGTGTCTTAGCGGTATCTTTGATTTCAATCGTTCCGTCCCTGGTGGTATTTTTCTTCGCACAGGATTCTTTTATTGATGGAATCGCAGCAGGTAGTGTCAAGGGTTAATCAGTTTGCATTTGAAAGGATTATGAGATGAAGATCATACAGCTGCTTGAGACGGCAAGAAGTATTACGGTAGGGCTGGATGGGAATGATATTTATCAGCCGGAGACTCCCTTGAGATTTCGTCTGAACGGAACATCTGTCAGAGAAGTGGACAGAATGGTTGTGACATTTTACCGTTTGAAGCCGGATACGGAATATAAACTCGAACTGCTGAATCAGGCAGATGAATGTATAGACCGGATTTCTGTTTATACAAAGCATGAATTTGTCACCTTGAATGTGCGTGATTTCGGAGCAAAAGGTGATGGGATAACCAATGATACACTCTTTATCCAGGCAGCAATCCAGGCATGTCCACGGGACAGCAGAGTGTTGATTCCAAAGGGAAACTATAAGGTCACAAGCCTTTTCTTGAAAAGTCATATCAATATTGAGATAGAGAAAGAAGCTCATCTGTTGGCGGAAACGTCAAGGGATGAGTTCCCTTTGTTTCCGGGCATCATCGAAAGCTATGATGAGCAGAAAGAATTGAACCTCGGGACATGGGAGGGCAATCCGTTGCCGATGTTTACAGGTATCATCACGGGATATGATGTGGAAGATGTGGTTCTGTATGGAGAGGGATCAATTGATGGTCAGGCTTCCCGTGAAAACTGGTGGTATGATGAGAAGAAGATGAGAGGTGCGTTTCGTCCGAGAATGTTGTTCCTGTCTCATTGCAGGAACGTATCCGTGGTAGGCCTGTCCTTCTGCAACAGTCCGGCATGGACAATCCACCCGTATTTCAGTGAGTATCTGAAGTTCTATCATGTAGATATAGACAATCCGATGGACTCGCCGAACACAGATGGGGTGGATCCGGAATCCTGTGAGCATGTGGAAATTGCAGGATGTCGTTTTACACTTGGGGATGACTGTATTGCCATCAAATCAGGAAAGATATACATGGGAAAGAAGTATCAGAGAGCGACCAGAGATGTGCATATATGGCAGTGTCTGATGGAAAACGGGCATGGTGCGATTACGGTGGGCAGTGAACTTGCGGCCGGAATCTATAACGTACATGTGGAGAAATGCCGTTTTGTCAATACGGACAGAGGTCTTCGGATCAAGACCAGAAGAGGCCGTGGAATGCTGGCAATCGTAGAGGATGTGTTCTTTGAGCAGATCGTGATGGAGCATGTGAAGACGCCTCTTGTGGCGAACAGTTTCTATTGCTGTGATCCGGACGGACGGACAGATTATGTACAAAATCGGAATCCGCTGCCTGTAGATGAAAGAACACCATTGCTCCGCAGACTGGTATTTCATCATATTACATGTCACAAGGTACATGCAGCAGCCGGCTACTTTTATGGATTGCCGGAGCAGCCGATCGGTGAAATTGAGATGAAGCATATTTCTGTAGATTATGCAGAAGATGCCAGACCGTTTATGCCTGCGATGCTGTGTGGTGAACAGGAGATGTGCAGGCAGGGATTCATCCTTCGCAATATTCATAAGGTTATACTGGAAGATGTGACGGTTGAGGGAGCAGAGGGCGAAGTCATCATGAGTGAACAGGTAGATGAAATCCAGAACATGTAGATGAGATCAGTGAACGATATGATGAATGAATCATAGAAGCGATGAACGAACGATAGGAGTGATTGTATGGAAAAGATACAGTTGGGAATCCGCTTGCATGATGTGAGCGGAGCTACATTAGAAGAAAAAACAGAACATGCAAAATGCCAGGGCTTTTCTTGTGTGCACCTGGCACTTTCTAAAGTTATGGGAGATGTTCCGTGCGGGAGCGGCGCTTTGACACCGGGATTTGCGATGTATGTGAAGCGGCTGTTTGAGGATGCAGGACTGGATATCGCAGTACTTGGGTGCTATCAGAATCTTGCACATCCGGATGAAGCAGCTTTGCAGAAGATACTTGAAAACTATAAGGCTCATATTCGATTTGCGGCACTGCTCGGTTGTGGCGTGGTGGGAACGGAGACAGGTGCGCCGAATGCGGCATATCAGTATGAACCGGCATGTCGGAGTGAAGAGGTGTTGGAACGGCTGATTCAAAATCTGCGCCAGGTGGTTGCATATGCGGAACAGATGGGAGTCATCATCGCCATTGAACCGGTGGCAAAGCACATTGTTTATTCAGCGAGACGGGCAAGGCAGGTGCTGGATGAGATAGCATCACCCAATCTGCAGATTATTCTGGATCCGGTCAATCTGTTGGATGAGAGCAATTACAGGGAACAGGATGCGGTATTTGAAGAAGCATTGGAACTACTGGGAGAGGATGTGGCAGTCATACATCTGAAGGATTATGTCGTTGAGCAGGAGGGATTGAGAGCAGTGGCGGCAGGAGAGGGACAGATGGATTATCGTAGTATCCTCGCATTTGTTGAACGGCAGAAGCCATATATCCAGGCAACCCTTGAGAATACAACACCTGATAATGCGGTGTTTGCCCGCATGTTTATAGAAGAACAAATAAAGAATCATTGATTTTCCGGATTCTTCCTTTTTGATATCATAATTTCCCTAAAAACAATTGCAAACATAGTAGAAAGAAAGTAAACTATGATTGTAGGGGGTACATTAATGAATGCGAAGGGAGAACATTATGAAAGAACACAAAAGAGATCAGGAACAGACTGAAAATATGACCGGAAAGCAGAAGAGGTCCGAGAAAAGAGCGGCAAAAAAGGCGGCAAAAAAAGCAGCATACGCAGGTCTTGACCGCAAAGGGAAATACAGATTCTGGCTAAAACGGGCAGTCATAGTAATCGTGTCGGTGCTTATTGTCTTTGGGGCCGCAGCGCTTATGATGCCGACTGCGATGGAATCCTATTATTACTATAAGTGCGAACAGCAGGCACCGCAGGAGGATATTCTGGCGGTAGCGGCACCGGATGAAGATGGTGCTGCAAAGATTGATGCAATGAAACAGAACAGCCCGGGCGAAACCTGGGCGATTTATATCTATATGTCCGGAAGCAATCTGGAGAGCTTTGGGTTGAATGAACTGTCTTCGGTTACCGGTTATCTGCTGGAGCCACAGGTACAGGAAATTACAGAGGCAGGATCGGAAGCGGCACGGAATCGTATTATGGAATTTGTTTCGGATATGAATGAACAGGGTATGGATTTGCCGGATTATATGTATTTGCCTGAGCGGCATGAAGAAGAGACAGGCGGTGAAGAGTCGGGAGATATGGAAGAGATGGAGGGCAGTGCCACGTCAGATATCAAGGAGATGCTTGCCGTTGAACTTCCGGAAAACATTAAAATCATAATTCAGACAGGCGGTTCTCCGAGGTGGAGTCAGGATGAAATCAATCCGAACCGTTCCCAGCGCTTCATCTATGATTCTGAGGGATTCAGATTGTTAGAAGAGAGCCCGGTACAGAATATGGGATCCGCTGAGACGTTGAAAGACTTTTTGAAGTTTTGTAAGGAGGATTATTCAGCAGACCATAAAATGCTTTCCTTCTGGAATCATGGAGGCGGAGTTTTTGGTGTATGTTGGGACGATCTCTATGGCTCAGATTATCTGTCGCTTAAGGAGGTACGAGAGGCACTTGCGGGTGTTTATAAGAAGAATGAAGAGGAGCCGCCTTTTGACATCATCGGATATGATGCATGCCTGATGGCTTCCATGGAGGTTGCTGAATCTCTGAACGGATACGGAAAATATCTGGTGGCGAGTGAAGAATTAGAGCCGGGAACCGGATGGGATTATACGACGTGGCTTGGAAAATTGGCAGAGCATCCGGAAATGAATGGGGCGCAGTTGGCGAAGGCGATTACCGATTCGTATATTGAGTTTTATGCAAACCAGTCTATTCAACTTGACTGGTTGGGCGTAGACAACGAATGTACATTTTCAATTGTGGATATCAGCAAAGCACATGAGGTGTATGAGGCCTATGGAAAACTTGCTTCCGTTGCATTGCGGGATTCTATTAAAGAACCATGGGTAATGGCAGCTTTGGGAACAGCAGCCGGCAGTTCCGTGCGATATGCACAAACATCTTATAAAGTATATAACACAGTGGATCTTGGACTTTTTATGGATAATCTGATGGGACTATATCCGGAGGAAGCAGGTGAAGTGATACAGGCCTTAGACGAAAGTGTAATCTATAATCGGGCGACTTCCTATGGCAGGGATTCGCAAGGGCTTTCTGTTTATTTTCCGGCGGAAATCGAAGACGTCTCCGGGCTGAATCAATATTTGAAGTTTGTAAATGAGATCTGTGAAGATCCGGCTGTACAAGCATTGTATTATTATAAGCTTGCAGGGTGCTTGAATCAGGAGATGCAGGCTTATGCAGACAGTCAGGGATACGGTAAGGCAAAGGTACTTAATATCGCAGCCTTAGAAGAACTGACAGCGAAACCGGTAGAACTACTGGCAGCCGGCAATTTTCGCCTGCCGGTAGATGCAGAAACAGCGGGTCTGATACAGGATTACACTTTGAATATTGCAAAGTATGACGAAGAGAATGAAAAGGTTATTTATTATGGAGAAGATCAATTTGTTGGTATGGATGAGAGCAACACAATCTATACAGAGTTTGAGGGGAAATGGATTGCGATAGACGGACACATTCTTGCAACCGAAATCATTGATGCCAATGCTTCATTTATCAGATATCGTGCACCCGTTTGTCTAAACGGCGAGGATTCTTATTTGATTCTGGCATATGATTTTGAACAGGAGAAAATGAGTATTATCGGGGTCTGTCCAATGGCTGAAACGACAGAGGCAGATACGCTGGGACGTAATGTAAATCATATCAAGGCAGGTGATATTCTGCAGCCTATTTATGAAACGGATGACATATACTCTGATGCGGGAACAAAAGAATACGGAAAGAAGTTCAGATATTGGGCCAGCAGTAAGATCGAAGATCGGACATTGGAAAACGGTACATACTTTGAATACATTACGATCTGTGATACCAGAGGAGATGAATATTACACACAAATCATACAGTTTCAGATGCAGGGAGGCAAGGTTACGGATGTGGAAGTGAGAGAGGATGTACTCAATATAAGGACGTCTAAATAAAAAAAATCAATTATGTTGAAATAAAATGAAACGTTACCTCGTTATATAGATTGAGAACAAGCAGCAAGGAGATTTCTCCTTGCTGTTTGGAAGGGAGGCGGGGAGAATTAATGAGCAGCAACAGCTTGAGCATATGATTGAGTCTTATCAGAATCTGATCTTTACGATATGCTACAAGTTTACCAACAATTATTTTGATGCAGAAGATCTGACTCAGGAAACATTCTTGTCCGCCTACAGAAATCTCTCTAAGTTTGATGGGCAACATCTGAAGGCATGGTTGTGTCAGATTGCCAAGAACAAGTGTCTGGATTACAAAAAACGGGCAGAAGCAAGGAGCGTACCGACAGAGGATTCATTTTTCCTGACGTTGGAAGCCAATCCACAGACGGATTCTCCGGAACGAATCTGTATGGAACAGGCGGTGAAAGAACAGCTCCTTGAGGCATGCAACAGTTTGGCGCCGCCTTATGATGAGGTTGCAAGGGCATATTTCTACGAGGAGCGCTCCGTAGAAGAATTGTCTCTTACACTTGATCGGAATGACAAGACACTCAGGACTCAAATCTATCGAGCGAAAGGAATGCTTCGCAAGCTTCTCGATGAGGAAGACTTATCAGACAGGCTGAAGGAAAGGAGGCAAATTCATGCAGGATGAACCTATGAAGTTGGAAGATATGTCAATGGAAGATTTGATCAGAATCGCTGAACAGGATATGATCACGGCTCCGCATTATCTGAAAGATGAAATCATGGCGAAGAGTCAGAGCATACAGGTACAGCTGCCGATGAAGATCGAAGTACATACCAAGCAGATATCCAAGAGAATGCAGATGTTTTATTATACGATGAAAGTATCGGTTGCCATGATTTGCACTCTGATCTTATTGCTTGTGAGTACGAATATCCCATCGGGCATACTGAATGGATATCAGGCGATAGCAGAGCCGATTGATGCCAAGACATCGGCAATTACAACGACTTTTTCCGAAAAACGATCGAACTTCAGAGAATCAATCGATGAAATCAAGAGCAACATATTACAAACAATTAACGGAGGTAACTAAAAATGAATGGTTCAAGAAATAATATGATCAGAAAGAAAAAAGGATTTTTTACATTTATATTTTCACTGTGGCCGGGATGCGGCGAGATGTATTTAGGATTTTTTAAGCAGGGCATCAGCCTGCTGGGTGGTTCCATGCTGTTATGTGCCATCAGTATGTTTACTGAGACGGGTGTGCTGATGATGGCGCTGCCGGTGTTATGGTTCTATAGCTTCTGTCATGTACACAATATGACAGCACTTTCAGACGAAGAGTTTTATGCGCTTGAGGATAACTATCTCTTTGATTTGACGGATGATTCCGTGAAAGGGTTCTTTCAAACGGCAAAGGCTAAGACGGTGATCGGTGTGGTTCTCATCATTGTGGGTATCTCTGCATTATGGAACTCTATCGAAAGCATCTTATACAATATAATTCCCGGAGAATTCATGGATATATACATCAGTCCGTTCTTTAACTACATTCCCAGAGTTGTAATCGGAGCCATTGTAATTGTGCTCGGTGTTATGCTGATCAAGGGGAAAAAGAAGGAATTGGATGCGTTGGAAGATTACTCTGCCAACGAAGCACAGTAAGACGGGAGGAACATTATGTCAACCAGAGTACACAAAGTCGGAGCAATGACGCTGGGGATTACCCTTGTGGCGGTGGGCCTTGCCTATCTTGCACATTTATTCTTTCCTATGTTGTCTTATATTATGATCATCAGAGCATGGCCTCTGGTATTTGTATTATTAGGAATCGAAATACTGCTCAGCAATTTGAAATCCAGAGAAGAGGTAGTATTTGTCTATGACAAGGTGGCAATCTTTTTGACCATGGTTCTTGTATGTTTCTCCATGTGCATGGGAGCACTGTCGATGGCATTCGAGAAGTCGGTGCACATTTCCATTTAGCAATGAGCCATGCGAATAGAGACAAAGAAGCATTTGCGTTGTGCTCGCACATAAGCAAATGCTTTTTTGCCTCTATTCATAGGGCGAAGCCCGTGACCGAGATGCAGCGCCAGCGGAATCGAGGTGCATGGCGGGGTGTATTCCAATTTACATTCCTTTAGCATTCAAGACTTTAGCATTCACAATATGATTTATAACTTATTTACTTTATAAAATCGTACGATAATAGTCAAAACGCAAAGAAGCTTACTTAGGAAGAAAATTGTGTCACGGTAGGTAAGATTTGCATTGGTTTACCCACCTATGAAGAGAAAATCGTGTCACGGTAGGTATAATTTGTAGCGGACTACCTACTTATGAAGAGAAAATCGTACAACAGTAGGTAAAATTCGCAGAGGACTACCTACTTATGAAGAGAAAATCGTATAACAGTAGGTAAAATTCGCAGCGGACTACCTACCTA
>CAZWXS010000018.1:0-41995 GCA_964638005.1 uncultured Lachnospiraceae bacterium | reverse complement strand
ATGATTGTACCGAACACATTAAATAAGAAATGAATCAACGCCGCTCTCTTAGCATCTTTCTTACCCGCAAGTGAAGCAAGAAGTGCCGTTACGCAGGAACCGATATTACATCCCATAATGATAAAGCAGCACATCGGCAGACTGAGCAAACCTTGATTCGCCATCAGCAACACGATGCTGACAGTAACAGAAGAACTCTGAATGATTGCTGTCAGGATGAAGCCGACCAACACCGCCAGATACGGATTTTTCAAAGAAGCAAGCAATGTCGTTATGGTGGGCATCTCCTTGATGCCCTCCATCGCACCTGCCATAATGGATAATCCCATAAAAAGAACGCCGAAGCCGAGCAGAACCTCACCGATCTTCTGCACATTCAGGCGTTTTGAAAACATGACCATCAATACTCCGGCCAATACAAATATAGGAGCCGCTTCAGACAGATTAAAGGAAACCAGCTGCGATGTTACCGTAGTACCAATGTTCGCACCCATGATGACACCGACTGCCTGATACAGACTCATGATTCCCGAATTCACAAAACTGACTACCATAACCGTACATGCCGAAGATGACTGTACAACTGCGGTAAATACGATACCAACGATCATACCGCTGAAACGATTCTTAGTAAAAAATTCTAATACATTTCTAAGTTTTGCACCGGCTGCCTTTTCGATGCCTTCGCTCATCATTTTCATACCGAACAGGAAAAGCCCTAATCCACCTGCCAGTGATAACACAATACTAACACCCATGCTTATTTTATCTCCTTAGTGACCAATTAATCCCCTACACCCAAATTTCATTTTAACGTATGCTTTGACAACTTACAAGGCATTTCTTAACTTTTTCTTTTTCTAAACTTTTTGTCTATATTTAGCATGCCACGACCTTCCGCATACAATATCATCCTGCATCTGATGCTTCAAATCCTCCACGGATGCAAATCTGTATTCCGGTCGCAAAAACTCTAAAAGAGATACCCAGACCGCGTTGCCATATACATCTTCGTGGAAATCATAAATATAAGTTTCTACGCCTCTGGTCTCTTCTCCGCTCACAGTCGGCTTACACCCAATGTTGGTAATCCCGTCATACCACTGACCACCGCAATTGACTTTGGAAAAATAGACTCCATTCTGTGGCAGAAGCTTGTTCGATTCCGGTATCTGGTTGACAGTCGGCATGCCAAGCGTTCTGCCCAGTTTCCGTCCATGTACAACCTCTCCGTAAATTGTATAGGGCTCCATCAGCATTTCATTTACTCTCACCATGGAACCGTGTTCCACCTCTTCACGGATGCGTGACGAACTGATGACTTCGTTCTGATAGCACTCCTTTTCCACTACAACGGTTTCATAGCCGTAGATGGCACCATACTGTTCCAGCAACGCAAGATTTCCGGCGCCCTTATGTCCGAATCGACAGTCTGTTCCGGCTACGATCACCTTGGCATGCAGGGAGCCGACCAGTATCTCCTCAATAAATGCTTCCGCCGAAATCGCCGCTGTCTTTTCATAAAATGGGAATTCGACCAAAATATCCACACCCATACGGCGAAACAATTCTCTTTTTTCAATATTGGTTGTCAATACCTTTTGATTTTCTCTAAAAAAAACAGAAGTCGGAGGGGTATCAAATGTAAATACTGCACACTGCATCCCCTTATTTCTTCCGGCAAGCAGTTCCTGCAATATCTTCGCATGTCCCCTGTGGATTCCGTCAAACTTTCCGATGGTCACCGCAGTATCCGCTTCTATTTCAAATTCGGTTGTATTTTTAATGTGTATCATAACATCAACTCCCCAAAAACATCTTTACCGGCCGGTAATCAGACTGCTGCCTGATATAAATGCCCGCAAAATGCCCCTGTGAATCGTAAACACGCACCTGCGTGCCTTCTGTATATTCATCGTTTCTGCTGAATCGATTTCCGTTCTGAATCAATCTGTCCATAGAGGCTCCGACAATGATCTTCGGATAGGAATCAAACATGTCTTCCACCGATATGATATGCTGCTCCAGAACAGCTGCATCCCGCAGAGCTTCGACCTCTGACAGCGTCAACGCCTCCTCAATCTCAAATCTCTCCACCCGCGTCCTGACCAGTTCCTTCATCGCACCGCCGACTCCGAGATCCTGCCCTATATCGTGACATAATGTTCTGATATACGTGCCCTTGGAACACGATACCTCCATTGTAATCTCCGGAAGCTGCATATCCAATATCTTGATTTCTTCGATTTCTACTGTACGGGCTTTCCGCTCCACTTCAATACCTGCACGAGCCAACTCATACAGCTTCTTCCCGTTGACTTTCAATGCAGAATACATGGGCGGAATCTGTTGATACTGTCCCACATAATGCATGATTGTATTTTTCACCGTATCCGCAGTTATGTCAACCATCTTTTCATTGGATGCTTTTTCTAAAACTGTACCTGAAAGATCCTGCGTATCCGTTGTTACTCCGAGCAACAGCACCGCTCTGTATGTTTTGCTGTGATCCGTCAACAGATCGCAGAGCTTTGTAGCCTTTCCGAGACATACCGGAAGGACTCCCGTCGCATCCGGATCAAGCGTGCCTGTATGCCCGATTTTCTTTTGGTGCAGAATGCCGCGCAGCTTTGCCACGACATCATGAGAAGTATATCCTTTTTCCTTGTATATATTCAGAACTCCGTCCATCACTTCTCCGTTTCCGTTGCTCTACTCCTGCCCGCACAACTGCTTTTCTATATAATAGGACAGGTTGTTGATGACATCGTGGAAGGTTCCGTTCATCGTACAGCCGGCAGCCCTGATATGTCCGCCGCCACCGAATACCGCCGCAATCTTTGCAACATCTACAATACGGTTGGAACGCATGCTGACTTTATATTCCTGTATACCTGTTTCATGAAGGAAGATCGCGCATTCCACACCTCTTGTGATGCGGAGCTGATTCACGATTCCCTCTAAAGATCTTGGTAATGCATCATAGAATTCCATCGTCTTACGATCTACCATGCTGACAATACACTTTCCGTCCATAATCAAAAAACTTTCCAAAAGTGCACGTCCAAGGATCTGATTGGCTATATAAGACTTCTGATAAAACGTCCTGTCAATGATACCGCTCCTGTCAAAATCAAAGGAAGCCAGTATACCGGCCACTTCGAATGTCTTTGGTAAAGTGCTCTCATACTGGAACACTCCCGTATCATGCACGATACCCAAAAAAATGGATTCCGCGATATGCACATCCAGTTTGATCCGCTCCATCAGATCAAAGATCAGTTCACATGTCGAACTTGCTGTCGGTACAATGTAGTCCACATCTGCAAAACCTGTATTACTGATATGATGATCGACACAGATAGTCTTTCTTGCGCTCTCATAATACTTTGCCGCATCTCCCAACCTGTCCTCATCACCACAGTCCAGTGCGATGAACACATCATACACCATTTCCTTATCATACTTGCTGTTGATATACTCGTACCCCTTCAGAAAAGAAAATACTTCTGAGGGTTGTTCCAGATATAAGTCGACCTGTGCACCGGGTATCAGCTTTTTCACATACTGGTACATTGCAGTCGTGGCACCGACACAGTCGCCATCAGGGCGCACATGTCCTGAAATAGCGATGGTCTCTGCCTCTGCCAATTCTTGTTTCAAATTTATCATTTATGATTCACCTTTATTCACTTCGTCAATTAACTTTGACATATTGATACCATATTCAAGCGAAGTATCCAGAATGAAGTGGATCTCGGGAGTGTTGCGCAGATTCAACGTCTTCGCAAGCTCTCTTCTGATAAAACCCACTGCATTTTCAAGTCCTGCGATCGTATCTTGTCTCGCATCGCTGTCTCCGAGCGCACTGATCCAGACCTTGCAGGTCTTCAGATCAGTTGCCACTTCGACTGCCGTGACCGACGTCACCGGACCGACACGCGGATCCTTGATCTCACTGCGGATAATATCCGCAAGCACCTTCTGTACTTCACCATTGATTCTGGTGTTTTTGATACTGTTTTTTCTCATTATATTTACCTCGGCACTTCCACCATAGTATATGCTTCTACCATATCAAGCTCCTGAATGTCATTGAAGCCTTCAAATACCAGACCGCACTCAAATCCTGTCTTGACTTCCTTAACATCATCCTTAAATCTCTTAAGGGATGCAAGTGAGCCTTCAAAGATCTGCTCACCTTCTCGTGTAATTCTGACGGAGCAGCCTCTCTGGAAGATACCGTCCAGCACATATGAACCGGCAATATTACCAATTCCGGATGCCTTAAATATCTGTCTTACCTCTGCATGACCAAGTACTTTCTCCTCAAATACAGGATCCAGCATGCCCTTCATAGCTGCTTCCACATCTTCAATTGCCTTATAGATGACGTTGTACAGTCTGACATCAACGCCCTCTGTCTCTGCCGTTGCCTTGGCGGTCGCATCAGGTCTGACATTAAATCCGATGATGATCGCATTGGATGCAGATGCCAGAATAACATCCGATTCATTGATTGCACCTACGCCACCATGGATGACCTTAACCACAACTTCTTCATTTGTCAGTTTCAGCAAGCTTTCCTTCACCGCTTCTACAGAGCCCTGTACATCGGCCTTGATGATAATGCTCAGCTCCTTCAGATTACCTGCCTGGATCTGCGTAAACAGATCGTCTAACGACAGCATCTTAGCCTTGGTATCATCAAGCATCTTTACACGATTTTGTGAGATAAAGGTTGCTGCAAAGTTTCTCGCTTCTTTATCATTTTCGGGAGCAACAAAGATATCCCCCGCAGCAGGTGCATCTCCAAGACCCAATATCTCTACCGGAGTAGATGGTCCCGCCTCCTTGACGCGTCTGCCCTTATCATCAATCATGGCTCTGACCTTACCATGGCAGGAACCTGCCGCAATAAAGTCACCAACCTTCAAGGTTCCCTTTTGTACAAGAACTGTTGCAACCGGGCCTCTTCCCTTATCAAGCTCTGCCTCGATTACAAGACCTCTTGCCTGTCTCTTGGCATTTGCCTTAAGTTCCAGAATATCAGCTGTCAGTAATATCATCTCTAATAACTGCTCAATACCCTCGCCTGATTTTGCGGATACCGGAGCAAATACCGTGCTGCCGCCCCAATCTTCCGGAATCAGTTCGTATTCTGCCAGTTCCTGCTTCACTCTGTCGATATTGGCACTCGGTTTATCAATCTTGTTGACTGCAACAATGATCTCAATACCTGCCGCCTTTGCATGATTGATCGCCTCAATCGTCTGAGGCATCACACCGTCATCTGCAGCAACGACCAAAATTGCGATGTCCGTTGCATTGGCACCACGCATACGCATGGCCGTAAATGCTTCATGACCCGGTGTATCCAAAAATGTGATCTTCTGACCATTGATGGTCACGACATATGCTCCGATATGCTGTGTGATACCACCTGCCTCACGATCCGTTACATTTGTCTTTCTGATTGCATCCAAAAGTGAAGTCTTACCATGATCAACGTGACCCATAACACAGATAACCGGTGGTCTCGGAGTCATCTTGCTTGTATCTTCTTCATCCTCTTTTAACAATTCCTCAATAACATCAATTACGATTTCCTTCTCGCAGAGTACTTCAAATTCCATGGCAATCTCTTCGGCAACTTCATACGTTACCTCCTGATTCACCGTAACAATCGTACCCTTCAAAAACAGTTTCTTAACAATTGCCGACGGCTTCATTTTCATCTTCTCAGCCAATTCTTTGATTGTTAATGATTCCGGAAGTGTAATGACCTTAATCTTTTCTTCCTCTTTGACAAACTGCTTCTCCTGCGGTCTCTCAAGCTGCTTTACACCCTTGACCGGCTTGCCACCTCTGAAACCGTCTGCATCTGTATATACCCGGTCTTTGCGCTTCTTATCTTGATTCTGTCTGCGCTTTTCCTGCTCATCGCGATGCTTCTCCTGCTCCTTGACCGTAACCTTTGCAGAAGAATCAAAACCACCGCCCGCAGCGGGACGTCCGCCGCCCTGTCCGGGTCTGTTGCCAAATGCACCGTTATTCGGTCTGCCGCCGTAATTTCCGCCGCCACCCGGTCTGTTACCTTGATAATTTCCACCGCCGCCCGGTCTGTTACCCTGGTAATTACTTCCGCCTGCAGGTCTGTTTCCTTGATAATTACCTCCGCCGGCAGGTCTGTTACCCTGATAATTGCTTCCGCCACTCGGTCTGTTTCCCTGATAATTGCTTCCGCCGCTTGGTCTGTTTCCTTGATAATTATTTCCCTGATAACCGCCCTGTCTTACTCCGCCTTGGCTTCCCTGACGGTTTTCAGTTCTTCCAGCACCGTTATTGCTATTACTATAAGACCTAGTACCACTGTTGTTACCTTGTACACTCGGCCTGCTGTTTTGACTAGTTTCTTCGTTTTGACTGTTAATGCGTTTATTTTGATCAGCTCCTGTTCTTTGCTCGGCTGCAGGCTTATCGATCACGCCAAAACTCTCATAGCCTACAGAATGCTCCGGTTTTACGGAAGTAGTGATTCTTTCGCTTGCAGAAGGTCTGCCGGAATTCATCCCCGGTCTGTTTTGATTATTCGTTCGTCCCTGACCCATGGAATTCTGTTGTCTCTGCTGGGGCTGTCCGCCCGGCACTCTGGAATTATGCGGATTGCTGACGAAGATAATATTGGACTTTTTCTTCTTCACAGGTGCCGCAGTTTCCTTTGCAGCTGCATCCTTCGTTGCGGTTTCCTTTGCAGCTTTCTCCGGCTCCTTGGCATCCTGTTCCGCAGATGCCTCTTTCTTCGGGGCTGCAGGCTTGACTGCTTCCTTTGCTGCCTTTGATCCCTCTACAGCTGTCTCTGTCTTCTTCGTCGCCTTCGGTGCTTCCGCCTCTGCCTTCTTTGCAGACTTCTTGACACCAAATGCTTTTTTAACAATCTCGATCTGCTCATCTTCCAGATTGGATTGGGGTGACTTTCCTTCGATTCCCTTCTCCGCTAAAACCGCAGTGATTTCCTTACTTGTTTTATCTATTTCTTTTGCTAACTCATGTACTTTCATTTTTGCCATTCTGTTACCTCCGTATTTGTTTCTTCCAAATGCTTTAGGATTGCCTGCGCAAATCCTTCATTTGTGATTGCAAGAGATGCTCTCATTTCGTTTCCGATTGCGTGCCCGAGTTCCTCTTTGTTACTGTATTCATAGATTGTTACCTTGTAGAATCCACACATGTTGCAAAACATCTTCCTAGTATTATCCGATGCATCCTTCGCCACAAGAACCAGTTTCGCTTTTCCGTCCTTGATGGTCCTCTCTGTCATGAATTCTCCGCTTACCACTTCTCCCGCACGCTTTGCGAGTCCCAGCATCTGTAGTACCTTATTCTGCTTCACCGGCATCAAACTCCTTCATCAGGCTTGCAATAACTGCATCCGGAATACTCGTTTTCAAGGAGCGCTCCAGGCCCTTACATTTCAGCGCCCTGTCCAGACAATCACGTGATGCACATACATAAGCACCCCGACCGTTCTTCTTGCCGGTCGTATCTAACACGATTTCGTCCTCCGCAGTCTTGATCACGCGTATCATTTCCTTCTTATTACCCATTTTGTTGCAACCCACGCATTGTCTCAGGGGGATTTTCTTAGCCATATCCGATTGCCCCTTTCGTCAGATGATATGTTTATTCCTCCGGAACCGCGTCTGCTTCTACTGCTTCCGGCTCTTCTTCTATAGATTCCTCTGCACCTTCGTATGCCTCTTCACCTTCATAGTCTTCTTCATAGTCTTCTTCATACTCTTCTTCATCATAGTAATCTTCCATTCTGAAGCCCGGTGCATCCTTCGCCTGTGTCTCGCTCTTGATATCAATCTTAAATCCGGTCAATCGAGCCGCAAGTCTTGCATTCTGTCCTTCCTTACCGATTGCCAATGATAACTGATAATCAGGCACAACAACCTTGGCCGTCTTCTCATCGCCGTCAGCAATAACAAATACGACCTTTGCGGGTGAAAGTGCATTTTCAATTAAAATTCCGGGATTCTCATCCCAATTGATGATATCGATTTTCTCACCACGCAGCTCATCTACAATTGTATTGACACGTGAACCGTTCATGCCGACACATGCTCCGACTGCATCTACCTCCGGATTGTTGGACCAAACTGCAATCTTTGTCCTGCTTCCTGCTTCTCTTGCAATGCTCTTGATCTCTACCGTACCGTCTCTGACCTCGGTCACTTCGGATTCAAACAATCTCTTGACCAGCTCAGGATGTGTTCTGCTGACGAGAATCTTAGGTCCCTTGGTGGTATCCTTCACCTCAAGAATATAGACTTTGATTCTCTCGGTCGGCTTGAGTACTTCTGTCTTCACCTGCTCATTTTCCGAAAGCAATGCATCTACCTTGCCCAGATTGATACTGATGTTCTTGCCGACATTTCTCTGAACGATACCCGTCACGACATCCTTTTCCTTACCATAATACTGATTGTAGAGTACGGATCTCTCCTCCTCACGTATCTTCTGCAGGATGACATTCTTTGCATTCTGGGTAGCAATACGTCCGAATTCCTTGCTCTTGACCTCGATCGGAATCACATCTCCGGCCTTTACCTTCTTGTCGATCAGCTTGGCATCTGCAAGACTGATTTCCAATACATCATCTTCTACTTCCTTAACAACGGTCTTGTCTGCGTATACCATGAAATCACACGTGTCGCGGTTGATTTCCACTCTGACATTATCGGACTTTCCGAAATGGTTCTTACAAGCAGTAATCAAGGAATTCTCGATTGCGTCAAACAGAGTTTCCTTGCTGATGTCTTTTTCCTTTTCCAAAATATCCAGTGCTTCCATTAATTCCTTATTCATTTTTCCTTTTCCCTCCTAAAGTTCCAATGCAAGTCTGATCAATGCAATATCTGACTTGGCAAATATGGTCTCTTCTTCGTTTATGATGATTGTAACTGTATCTTTATCGTAGGCTTTTAAGGCACCCACAAATTCCTTCTCATTGTTAATCGCCCGATAGGTTCTGACCTCCACATCCTTACCGATGCTTCTCTCATAATCCTTTGGCTTTTTCAGCGGTCGTCCGAGTCCCGGAGAGCTCACCTCCATAATATAGGCTTCCGGTATAAAGTCCTCCCGATCCAGCGCTTCTGACAATGCACGGCTGACCTTTTCACAGTCATCAATTGTGATTCCGCCGGGCTTATCAATGTATGAACGCAGATAAAAATTAGTTCCCTCTTTCACATACTCTACGTCTACAAGTTCAAATCGGTTGGCATCCAAAATCGGCACCAGCAGCTGTTCGGTTCTTGCTTCGTAATCTTCCTTCTTGGACAATCGCATTCTCTCCTCTCGTGATATAAAACTGTTTTCTTCCTCTACAAAATATTAAGAGTGGACTGCTGCCCACTCTTATCTTTGTAATACTTATTAACCTCTAACATAATAGCACTTATTTTCCATAAATGCAAGCGTTCCGGGAAATTATTTAATTTATGTGCCGGAACCCATATATATAACCAGTTGCCATGAAGCAAAAACACACTAACCAACAAAATGTTTAATGCGTCTTTCAGGGTCTTCTATGATAAAATAGAAATCTGATATGTACCCAGAATTCTGGACACGCTTTAATCAATTACGCTATTTGTTCAATTCGTTCTTTTAACTTCCTAAGTTCATTCTCAAGGCTGTTAACTCTTATCATGAGCATTTCCTTTTCGTTGTCAACCTTTAATGCTTCATCAAGTTTTCTTGATATGTCTAAATGCCCCTCTGCAATCAATTTTATATTCCTGTTTGTTTCGTTCTCAAGTGTTAATTGCAAATCCTTAATCTGATTTTTCATTTTTTGCATATCGTCATAGATTGATTTAATCATTTCACTATCTGTCATAGCTGTATCTCCTTCCATTTTGATACTTTAATCATAATATAAGTGTTTATATTAGTATACATTAAGTGCATTATACATTTCAACCAAATAAGTGCATAACTTCTTTTATTTCATATATTGTACGAGCAGTTAATGCGAGTACACGTTTGTGTTGTCTAGTATCAAGGATTTCTCCTTTCAAATAGTGGCTTCTGAACCATTTTTGATACCACGCTTGATACCGCGATGTAAATTATGGTTCAAAATTCATCTGCTTTCATGTAATAAAAAATCTCAAAGCGCCCATTTTACAAGGCTTTTCGAGATTTCATTGGGTTGGGCTGTTAAATAACAGTCAGTAGCCCGTAGGGGAATCGAACCCCTGTTTCCGCCGTGAGAGGGCGGCGTCTTAACCGCTTGACCAACGAGCCATTGTACTTGTGTACCAAAACAGTACTAGCATATTCTATCGTATTTGTTTCATGTTTGCAAGTACTAATTTTCATTTTTTTATTTTCGTCTGCTTTCCTATATTTTTGATTGTCTTACAGCATATGTTTTAGTATAATCGTTGTAAATGAAAATCGGAGGACTTACCTGAATGGCCAAATCAAAAGAAAAACAAAGAGTACTGACAAACGCTGAAAAGAAACGCATTGAAACCGTTCAACAAATTACAGCTGAACTGGAAGATAAAGGATATCAGAAGGAAGAAGTCACAATCAACCTGGTCTATGCCAATGTAATGGCATTCGTACTCTGCCTCCCGATCTGTGCTGCCTTTGCGATATGGTTTTCTATATATAACAGCGGATATTCATTTCACATTGGTATGTACCAGCCACTGATCTTCCTGCTTCTCATTCTGGTTTTTGTAATCGTTCATGAATTGATTCATGGTATCTGCTGGAGCATCTCCGCAAAGAATCACTGGAAATCCATTGACTTTGGATTTATCAAAGAATACCTGACACCCTACTGCACATGCATGGAGCCCCTCACAAAACCTGCATATATCATTGGCTGTCTTATGCCCGGCATCGTGCTTGGTATTCTCCCCATGACCGTTGCTGTCTTCATGAATTCAATATCGGTCCTGCTCTTCGGAGCCTTCATGACTCTCGCTGCAGGCGGAGATCTTCTGATTGCGTTGAAGCTTCTCTTATATAAATACAATCAGCAGAATGCAATACTGCTGGATCATCCGACATTATGCGGTTTTATCATCTATAAGAAATAAAGTCGCAGATGAACACGGGGTATAGCCGCAGCCCGTTCCGCTCGACTCAACTCCTTTAAGCAAAATCAAATAACGATATCTGATTCTTCTCCGGAACGGAACCCAGAAGCCCAAGTTCATACATATAGTCCACAACTGGCATACTGACCTTTGTCCTCCGATAGAAATCTTCTTTGGAGAGGAACGGTCCGCCTTTGACTGCTTCCACAACTGCATCCGCTAAATTCTCACTCATACCGTCAATACTGGTCAGCGGCGGCATGATCTTGTCATCGATGATCTGACAGTATCGCGCACTCGCAGTAAATATATCAATCGGCGTAAACTCATATCCACGTGCATACATCTCCTGTACAATCTTCATATCCTTCATCGTCCCCTGCTCCTTCAGAGTCAGCTTATCTTCACGCTTCTTGTAATCTTCGATATAATTCTCCAGACGATCTCTGCCCTGACACATGATATCATAATTAAATTCTTTCGCTCTGATACTGAAAAATGCCGAATAATATGCCAGCGGATAATTGATTTTATAATATGCAATACGCCATGCCATCATAACATAAGCCGCTGCATGCGCCTTCGGGAACATGTATTTGATCTTATTACAGGACCAAATATACCAATCCGGAACACCTGCTGCCGTCATCGCCTCTTCCCACTCCGACTCCAGTCCCTTTCCCTTGCGGACTGCCTCCATAATGGTAAATGCCAGCGAACTCTCTACTCCCATCTGAATCAGATACAGCATGATATCATCACGTGTACAGATTGCAGTGGAAATTGTAGCCTTTCCCTCCTGTATCAAGGTCTGTGCATTTCCGAGCCACACATCCGTACCATGTCCGAGTCCCGAAATCCGCACCAGATCAGAAAAGGATTTAGGCTGCGCATCCAAAAGCATCTGGATGACAAATTCTGTTCCAAACTCCGGAATGCCGAGAGACCCCAGCGGGCATCCTCCGATGTCGCTCGGTCTGATGCCAAGTGCCTCTGTGTTCATAAAAAGAGACATAACGCCTTTATCATCCAACGGTACCTTCTGCGGATTGGTTCCCGTCAGGTCCTGCAGCATACGGATCATTGTCGGATCATCGTGTCCGAGTATGTCCAGCTTCAGCAAGTTATGATCAATGGAATGATAATCAAAATGTGTCGTTATGATATCCGACTTCATATCATTCGCCGGATGCTGTACCGGGGTAAAGGTATCTATCTCCTCCCCGTGCGGAAGCACGATGATTCCGCCCGGATGCTGTCCTGTTGTTCTGCGGACTCCTGTACATCCGACTGTAATTCTGTTAATCTCGCAGGAACGCTTCTTAATACCGCGTTCCTCATAATACCTCTGCACACATCCATAAGCGGTCTTATCCGCAAGCGTGCCGATCGTTCCGGCCTTAAATGTATGACCCTCGCCAAAGATGACCTCCGTATACTTATGTGCCTTAGCCTGATAATCTCCCGAGAAATTCAAATCGATATCAGGTTCCTTATCTCCCTTGAATCCAAGGAACGTCTCAAAAGGAATATCAAACCCATCCTTCTTCAGTGGCTCTCCGCACTCCGGACATAGCTTATCCGGCATGTCACACCCTGCCTTACCTGCATAAGCACGTACTTCATCCGAAGTAAAATCCGAGTAATGGCACTTCGCACAATAGTAATGCGGTGACAGCGGATTGACTTCCGTAATACCGGACATCGTTGCCACGAAAGAAGAACCGACAGAGCCTCTGGAACCTACCAGATATCCATCTTCATTTGACTTATGTACCAGTTTCTGAGCAATCATATACATAACCGCAAATCCATTCGTAATAATGGAATGCAGTTCTTTTTCCAGTCTTTCCGTTACCTGTACCGGCAGTTCTTCACCATATATCGCATGTGCTTTTGCATAACACATATCCGTCAAAGTCTTGTCTGAATTCTCAATCACAGGCGGACACTTATCCGGACGCACCGGTGATATCTTCTCGACCATATCAGCGATCAGATTGGTATTCGCAATAACAACCTCTTCCGCTTTGTCGCTGCCCAGATACTGAAACTCCGCCAGCATTTCCTCTGTCGTCCGCAGGTAAAGCGGTGCCTGCTGATCCGCATCCTTGAACCCCCTATCTGCCATGATGATACGACGATAGATCTCATCCTCCGGATCCATAAAATGCACATCACAGGTTGCCACAACCGGTTTCCTGAACTGCTCTCCCAGGCTGACGATCTTCTTATTGATATTCTCTATCTCCTCCATCGTGGTGATAGAGGACTTCTCATCCCGCAACAGGAACTCGTTATTGCCTAACGGCTGTATTTCCAGATAATCATAGAAATTAACGATGCGTGCAATATCTGCATCTGATTTGCCATCCAAAACAGCACGATATAGCTCTCCCTGTTCACAGGCAGACCCAATGATCAGACCTTCACGGTATTTGCTGAGTTCGCTCTTCGGAATGCGCGGACGCAGATGATAATACTTCAAATGAGACATGGATACCAGCCGGTACAAATTTACACGGCCGATTTCATTTTTCACCAATATGATCACATGGTAGCTTGGCAGCTTCATGACCGTCTGAACAGAGGTGGAACCAAGCTGATTGACCTGCTGCAATGTGGTAATTTCCTGCTTTGCAAGCATTTCCCCAAACCGCAGAAATATCTCCGCGGTAGCACCCGCATCATCGACCGCTCTGTGATGATTCTCCAACGAAATCTTAAGTTCCTTAGCCACATTATCCAGCTTATACTTCGAGATATTCGGCAGCAGCACCCTTGCAAGCCCGACCGTATCCACAGAAGTGAATGTCCGCTCCATTCCAAGCAAAAATGCATTATGCTCCAGAAAGCTCATGTCAAATGCCGCATTATGTGCCACCAGTACCGCATCTCCCACGAATTTCAAAAACTCCGGCAGCACCTCTTCTATCCTGTCGGCATCCTTGATCATCGCATCACTGATACCCGTCAGATTTTCAATCCGAAACGGTATCGGTACCTCCGGATTGACAAAGGCTGAAAATCGATCCAGTATCTTGTCTCCCTGCACCTTAACGGCACCAATCTCTATAATTCGGTTCTTAAACGGCGAAAAACCAGTTGTCTCCAAGTCAAATACCACAAATGTATCCTGCATGGTCCGTTCAGCCGGATTCATGACAATATCCTTCAGGTCATCGACCAGATACCCTTCCATTCCATAGATGACTTTAATGTCATTTTCATCGCCCTTGTTGATCTTATCAAGTGTATGCAATGCATCCGGAAATGCCTGTACAACACCATGATCTGTCACAGCAATCGCTTTATGTCCCCACTTCTTGGCACGTTTGATCAGATCAGAAACCTCACTGACTCCATCCATGTCACTCATCTTTGTATGGCAGTGCAGTTCCACACGTTTCTCCTGACTGTTATCCGCTCGGCTGGTCGTGAAATCCGGTATCGTCATGATACCGGTGATGTACCCCAGCATCAGTTCCCTAGAAAAGGCATCCAGATTCGCAACACCCTTAATCTTGATAAAACTGCCTTTTTTTAATTTGTCTTCCAGCTCTTTCTTCACATCAGGCTGTACAAAGATCTTCGATGAAATCGTATCCGTAAAGTCGGTAATGTCAAATGTAATCAGAAACTTCTCATTCTTGAGTTCTCTCGTCTCCATACGGATGATCTCACCACGCACCGCCACCTCGCCGATCTCTTCCAGAATCTGGTCGATTGGGATCACTTCATCGTCAAATTCTCTTCCATAAAGCACATCCGGATTGTCGGAACGCTTGAATCTGCCATTACCACCATTTCTCTGAAAACCGGAATTCCCGCCGGATTTCCTGTCATAAGTATTTTTCTTGACTGCCCCCGCAGTACCTTTCCGTTCTACCGATGCACCGCCCTTTATGTCCGCTGCCGCTTCACTTGTCCCCTCTGCTTCACCGTTTTCTTCATTTCCTTCATCCGCTGCTCTTGCTGCAATCTGTGCTACCTGCTCCTGTACCTTGAACTTCGCATTTTCGCGTGCCTTGCTCGGTGCCGCCTGCTTATAAGAAATATGGATGTCAATCTGCAGTCCACAGCGCTCATTGATGATCTGCTCAAGAATATGCAGCAGCTGCTCCGACCGTTTCTTTGCAATCATCGTGTCCTCTATTGTCAGCACCATGACCTGATCCTCCGGATACTCCATGGTTCCGTGATAAAAGAGATTATAATCAAAATGATTATAATCCTTCAGCTCCATACGGATGCTTTCTCCATATGCGTCCATCAGATTCTTCGCCGTATACTGACTTGAGAGTATGAAATGCTCTATGATCTTTACCTGCATCTTCGCCATCGCAAAGAGCTGTTTCTTAATTTCATGTTCCACTGCATGAATGTTCTGCTTGGAAATCAGATGGTCGCTCTTCAGATAGATCTTCAAAATATCCTTGCGGCTCGTAGATACGATACGTTCTACTTCTACGCCCATAAAGAGGTCGGTCAGCTCTCGATTCAATTTTAATGTAACAAATGCATCAAAAAATGGTTTTGTCATTTATTGACCGTCCTTCCAGTTTTGCAATTCCTCCCGCAGAGTTGCAAGAAGTTCTGCCTCCGGAACCTTTTTGATGATCTCGCCCTTTTTCATCAACAGGCCTTCACCAATGCCCCCTGCAATGCCTATATCCGCTTCTCTGCCTTCGCCCGGCCCGTTCACGACACATCCCATGACTGCAACCTTGATATCCAGATCGAAATCAGCAACCATCTTCTCTACTTCATTGGCCAGTGAAATCAAGTCGATCCTGGTTCTTCCGCAGGTAGGACAGGATACCACTTCAATGCCCCCCTTACGCAGTCCTAGCGTTCTCAGAATCAGCTTTGCCGATTTAATCTCCTCTACCGGATCTCCTGTCAAGGATACACGTATCGTATCCCCGATCCCCTGATTCAAAATGATGCCCAGTCCGACTGCAGACTTGATATTGCCCGACTGCACGGTACCCGATTCTGTGATGCCGACATGCAGCGGATACCCTGTCTTCGGTGCCAGCAGTTCATGTGCTCTGACACACATCATAACATCTGATGATTTGATAGACACCACCAGATTGTCATATCCCAGTTCTTCTATCATATGTACCTTGCCAAGCGCGCTCTCTGCGATGCCCTCTGCCGTTACGCCATGATATTTCTCCAGATATTCCTTCTCCAATGACCCGCTGTTAACACCCACGCGGATCGGTATGTTCCGTTCCTTTGCCACATCTACGACTGCTGCTACACGATCCATGCTGCCGATATTGCCGGGATTGATACGGATCTTATCCGCGCCGTTTTCCATAGCTGCTATCGCCAGTTTATAATCAAAATGAATATCCGCGACCAACGGAATCTCAATCTGCTTCTTGATCTCTTTGATCGCACGTGCCGCCTCTTCCGTCGGTACGGTCGAACGCACGATATCACAGCCTGCTGCCTCCAGGCGCTTGATCTGTGCAACCGTTGCATCTATATCCTCTGTTCTCGTATTGGTCATGGATTGAATCAAGATAGGGTTTCCGCCTCCGATGATGCGGTTGCCGATGCGAACCTGCTTTGTATGATCTCGATACATATTGATTTCCTCTTTTCTTTCCCTATGTGGGCGCATGATACTATGACTAATTTATCATGTGCCCTTTTTTCTGTCAACATAGCGCAATGCCCCGAAACCAGCGGCTGCCGTTGCCAAAACGCCACAGATTAGGCATGTTTTGATAATCCATTTTTTATTTTTTTCTTCCGTTATTTTTTTCTCCTGTTCCATGGAGTTCTCTGCTTCTTCCGCAAACGAGGCTCGTGACACGTTCTTCTTGCTTGTCCCGTCATGAAGCGGCATTTTCTGTTCCTGAATGGACACCGTTTTCTGTTCCTCCTTGATCTCTTCCCTCTGAATGATAAATTCTGCCGTTTTCACTGCCATGTTCCCTGCCTCATCCACAGCCTCAACAGATAGCGTGTATTTCCCCGGCTCTCGAATTGTTTGATTTTCATCAAAGAATTCTTGGTTTACATAAATTCTGTATGTAACCCCAGTAAGATCCTTTATATACTTCCTGAAATCCTCCGGCAGCAAAAATTGCTCCTGATAAGTTTGATCAATTGTGTCAAGATACCCAATCTGTGGCGGTGTACAGTCATAGGTAAAGAAAAGCTCTGCTTCATCTGTATGGCCGACCGCATCATTTGCCTTCATACGGATATGATATTTTCCTTCCAGCGGCACAGCATACTCTAGTTCCGACAATTCACTGTCACATTGAAATTGCGGCAGCTGTACAACACTTGCGACTGCATCTGCATCCGTCCGCACACCTGCAATTGTAACTGCCTCCATATCATAAAAGCACTCCTTTGCCTGAAACTTTAAGATAGGCTGTCCGGAAGCAATGCCATAGTCCGCAATACCTGAAATCGCCACAATCGGCGCATTTCTGTCTATCAAAAAGCGTATGTTCCCCGCCTCGGCTGCATGCCCTGCTTCATCGACTGCTTCCACTCTGACATGATAGATTCCATCCTCCCTGAATGTATGCGTAAGACTCGTTTTCTTCGCATGATTAGACCAGGGTTCCATCACATACGCTGCACTCCCTCCCGGCACTTCGCGACGCACACTGATTGATACCTGATTGCTCTGATAAAACTCTTCTTCAATCTCAATGCGCAGTTCCTTTTCCGTGCAATAGAGTCCGTCCGCTTCAGGACCATGCAGGGAAATCAGCGGAGCCGTCACATCTACGCGAAATACCACCCGCATCGTATCGCTGACATTGCCTGCCTGATCTCTCGCATATGTCGAAACCGTATAGATACCATCTCGGTCATACCGTCTGTTCACACCGGTTTCATGTGCCGTCAGCGGATATGCTGCTCCTTCAACCACCTGCGCCGTTCCTTCATACAGACGCGTTGTCTCTATGATGACCTCTGCACCTTCATAGATTGCTTCTGTTACAGCAATGTCCATATTGCCCGCCTCTGCCAGCAGCTGTCCGTCCGCAACCCCACTCAGCACAATTCGCGGCGCTGTCTTATCCAGATAGTATGTTCCGTGATATATCGTACCATTTCCTGCGCGATCCTGAATGCTCACTTCAAATATACTTCCTTCCGCAGGAGTTTCTTCACTCAATGTAAAGGCAGTCACAATCGGCTCACCTGCATTTGTATCATATCCGCTCTGCTCCAAAAGAACAGCCTTTCCCAATCGACACAAAATATCTGCCATGCCACTCATGGTATCCATTGCACGTACTTCACATACGATATCCTCTTTCTGCCATACCTCGAGTTCCCGTTCCGAGGATAGCGCAAGCTCCGGAGGCGTCCTGTCAAAGCAGACCCGATACTGTACGCTTTCCAATATGCCTGCCTCCTCGATCATGCTTCGAAACCGAAGCTGATAATATCCCTCCGGCAGATCAATTTGCACACCGGTTCTCTCCATTTCGGCCCATTCTTCGACTTCATCTTCTCCATTTGGTACAATTGCATATTCATATCTTATCAGCTGTGCTGCTTCCTCCGTCACAACCGGCTCAAACCAAAGCGGCTGATTGCTGTATATCATCACTTCCCCCTGTTCCTCCACCGGGATATTCCCATCTTTTAATATCTTCATATGCAAAGTCGGTATTTCCACCTCTGCCGTCACCACTTCTTCTGTCGTCACTTTTGTCGTCACTGCTTCTTCTGCTGCCACTGCCTGTACTCCTGTCACTGTCATGAACAGCGTCATGATTCCCATTGCCGTTACTTTCATATATCCTCTCAATTCATTTCCTCCTTAATCAAATCTTCCACTTGTAGTCGGATACGTTCAAAACGAACATCTCCTCTCACATCATTCTTTTCCATTGCTTGTTCATAGAGCCTTCTTAACTGTTCCGTATCAGAATCCTCTTCCGGCACCATCAATTCCAGATATGCTATATAAAGCTCTGCCGGCACCGGCTCCAGTTCTGCAATTCCCCGCTTATAACATGTACATGCCTCCTGTATACATCCAAGCTGTGTATAGACACGTCCCAAATCACAGATCAGTGCTGCCTTTTCCGCCTCATTGTCTGTCCACATTTCACATGCACGTTCTCCGTAACCTGCAGCAGCTGTCATATCCTCCAACGCTCCCGGTATATGTGCCTGTAGTTTTTGTTGTCCTGATATACGGTACTGCATAAACAGCTGCCTGCAATATTCCCCTTGCAGCCGTTTGCATTCCGTCGCATTCAAATTCCCGCCACCCGACATTCCGGAACAGTCATCCAGTTCTTCCAGTCCCGTCTCCGTCAATTCAATAGCCGCTTCGACCGCTTCGTCACTTTCCTCCCAAAAGGCCGCATATAACCGACTCAGCTCCAAAAGTCCTTCGTACTTTTGTACTGATGGTTCTGCCTCCCGATACTGTTTTTCTGTACTCCCTATATATGCTCGCAATTCATCATAATCAGACCAGAATCTTTCTGCATCAAGCGGCGGCAGTTCCATACCCGCTCCTGCCTGCACATCTTTCACTCCTCCTGTCTGCTTCTGAATCTCTGTCATGAGCATTTCCCGCATCTGTGTTGCAGCCCGCATCTCTATGGATTCCCGCACCCGTATTATGTTCCATATACCGGACATACACAAAAGCAATGTCACTCCTGTCACGCATAATATTCTTCTCTTCATTTGTGTCCGATTCGGATAGTTGACTGTATATAACAGCTTCAACACCCCGTATAGATGACTCGCACTTTGAAAGCGTCTTATACGTTTATGATATGTACACTTAAGAAGAATCAGCTTCATACCGACACTGACTCTGACCTTTCCTCTCCTGATAACATAGCGAAAAGTCTTCCCAAAAGCATAGATATCCGCTCTCGCATCAATCGACTCCTTCACTCGTCCACAATGATCTCCATACTGCTCCGGAGCAGCAAACCCGACAGAGCCATATGCCCTTTGTTCCCCACACACATGACCTGTTTCCATTGCAATTCCAAAATCGATTAGCCGTATGTGTCCATCCCGATCGATCATCAAATTGCCGGGCTTGATATCACGATGAATCAGAGCCGGACATAACCCATGCAGATAGATCAATATCTCCGCAAGTTCCATCCCCCACAAGAGTACCTGCTTCTCATTCACCTGCCGATGGCATTCCTGTACCATCTGCTCCATCGTCTCTCCGTCTATATACTCGCTCACAATGTAATCTCTGCCGTCCTCGGTAAACGAGTCTGCAATCTTCACACATGCGGCATGCTCTATCCTCATCAGGATCTCCGCTTCCACATGGCTTTGCTTCTTCACTTCCTTAACAGCCCATCTGCGATGGATATTCAGTTCTAGAGCCAGATATACAGTGCCGTTTGCACCGCGTCCTATCTCACTCACAATTTGATAACGTCCATCCAGTATCTTACCAATGACAGACAATTTTCCTGACAGTTCCTCCTTTCCAAATGCAATCACTTTAAGAGAATTCTCGGCAGAATCGCCGAATCGAAAATAATAAAAAATATGAATTAGATACCAATAATAGTATACTAATTCATATTCTGTGTCAATACATATTTACATTATTTAGTAGTCTGTTTGAAGGACAATTACCTTTGAAAAAGCCTCATAATATCATTATACAGTATAAATACCATCAAAACCATCAGTAGCGCAAATCCGACAAAATGCACCATGCCTTCCTTTTCTCTGTCAATCGGCTTGCGTCGGATAGCCTCTATGATCAGGAACATCAGACGCCCGCCATCCAGTGCCGGTATCGGCAGCAGATTCATGACACCCAAATTCGCAGAAATCAAAATCGCGATATCCATCATGGAAAGCACAATCGCAGAGATTCCGGCCGGAGCTGCATCCTCATATACATCTCCCACCATCTGTGTGATACCGATCGGACCCATGACATTATCCTTGCTGACCTGCCCCTGTATCAACATGCCCAGACTCTTGATGGTTGATTTAATCCAAAATCGTACTTCATAAACGCTGTACTTGATCACATCTAACGGAGTACCATCCGTATACCGTCCGCTGGTATTTCCGAGAAAACCATAATAGTATCTTTTCGTCTCTTCATCATACTGCTGTGTGAGCGTCGTCTGATACTTCTGCCCATCACGTTCGTAAGTCAGTTCTACAGGTTTGTTCTGATTCAGAAATGAGTACATCGTAATCTCACGATACAATTTGATGTTCTCATGATTCATCTTAAGAATGACATCACCTGCTTCCAGTCCTGCCGCCTCTGCCGGAGAGCCCTTCTGTATCTCTACAAGCACCGCCGGGTCATAACCAAGCGACCCCACCAGAAAAAGAGACATGATAAATGCAAGAATGAAATTAAAGACAGGCCCCGCTGCAATCACAGCAATCCTCGCCCACACACTTGCATTTAAAAAACTGCTTTCGGAGATATTCTCCGGATCCTCATCGTCAAAGATACAAGCTCCGCCAAACGGAATCAGATTCAATGCATATTTGGTTCCGTTCTTAGTATAACTGAGGAGTGAAGGACCAAATCCAATGGAAAATTCCCTGACTGCTATCCCATTCATCTTAGCCAACAGGAAATGTCCCAGTTCATGTACGATAATAATCACACAAAATAATAAAATCGCTACTACTATTTTCACAACTGCCACCTGCTCTCAATCATTTCATAAGTTGCAGCTTCCGCAGCGAGTATTTCGTCAACCGTAGGATCATTGATTGTCTTATGCTCTGCCATGGCTGCTTCTATCATCTCAGGTATTGTCAAAAAGTCTATCTTACGCTTCAGAAACAATCCAACTGCCTTTTCATTTGCCGCATTATATACTGTCGGCATAGAACCGCCTGCCGTTGCCGCTTCATATGCCAATTGCAGACCACGGAAAGTCTTCGTATCCGGCTCCTCAAAGGTCATCGTCTGCAGCTTGAAGAAATCCACACGTTTCTCTCCCAACGGCATCCGATGCGGGTAATATAATGCATATAAAATCGGCAGCTTCATATCCGGCATGCCGAGCTGTGCCATAATGGCACCATCGACATACTGCACCATAGAGTGAATGATGCTCTGCGGATGCACTACGACCTGAATCTGATCCAGATCCATGTCAAAAAGCCACTTTGCCTCCATAACCTCAAGTCCTTTATTGACAAGCGTTGCCGAATCAATCGTAATCTTCTGTCCCATGGACCAGTTCGGATGTTTAAGCGCATCTTCCACCTTCATAGACTTCAGTTCCTCATAAGTCCTACCTCTGAATGGTCCGCCTGAAGCCGTCAGCAATATCTTTTCAGCCTTAGCCCGGTCTTCGCCATTCATAGATTGGAAGATGGCACTATGCTCACTATCAACAGGAAGTATGGATACCTTGTGCTTCTTTGCCAACGGCATAATAATATGCCCTGCCGTTACAAGCGTCTCCTTGTTTGCCAGCGCAATGTCTTTTCCCGCTTCTATCGCCGCAATTGTAGGACGAATTCCAATCATACCGACAATTGCCGTCACCAAAATCTCCACTTCCTCAAGAACCGCAATCGCAAGCATACCTTCCATGCCTGAATAAATCTTTACCGGCAGATCGGCTACCTTGAGTCTTAATTGGGCTGCTGCCTCTTCATCCCATAACGCAGCCACCTTTGGTGAAAATTCTCTGATCTGCTGTTCCATAAGCGCAACACTTCTGCCTGCTGCAAGTGCAACCACTTCTATATCCTTATTTTCCCGTACAATTTCCAAGGTCTGCGTACCAATGGAACCGGTAGAACCTAAAATTGCAATCTTCTTCATCGTATATTCCTTCTTCATACTGATATTACTTCACACTGAGCATAATGACCGCCAAAAAATAAATCATCGGTGCAGTAAAGATAACACTGTCAAAACGGTCTAATATACCACCGTGTCCCGGTATGATCCTTCCGTAATCCTTCAAATCATAATTTCTCTTGATTGCTGATGCTGCCAAATCCCCGATCTGTGCCACGACTGCACCGACTGCACCAATCACGACAAATATCCATGTTACAACCTGATTCTCCACAGCCCCCTCAACCACAAAATAGGCAAAGAGTCCCGCTACGATTGCCGCTCCGATCACTCCTCCTACCGAGCCCTCAACAGACTTCTTCGGACTGAGTTTCGGTGCCAGCTTATGTTTTCCGATCAGCATACCCGTGCAGTATGCACACGTATCATTGATCCATGAACTGATGAAAATCAGCCATACAACATAATTCCCATGAGGCAATGCTCTGGTCAGATATATGAAGGACAGCATCACCGGTACATATACGATTCCGAAAAATGCGGCCATTACCTCTCCCGCAGTATGCTTCGGAAATGAGAACACATATACGAACATCAGCATGATCAATATCGTGATCATCGTAAGCAACAGGTATTGTTCTGCTACAGGCGACATCATCAGCACATAATACGCCAGCATCCCGAGAACTCCTAACACCTCAAGCGCATTGATCTTATGCTCCGGCTGATAGACTCCTGTCGCCCTGTAAAATTCGAACAGGCCGATGGTTGAAACCACACATAATACCAGCGCCAGCGGATATCCGCCCACGATTGTAAAGCCCAATGCCAATATGACAATTACAATACCACTGATCAGTCTTGTTACAAACATACCTGCAACTCCTCTCCTGTGTCCGTTATTCCTTCACAGCACCATATCTTCTGTCCCTACTATTATATACCTCTATCGCTTTAATTAGTTCTTCTTTTGAAAAGTCGGGCCAGTGAACCTCGGCAAAATAGAACTCTGCATAGGCTAGCTGCCACAGCAAAAAGTTCGATATCCTCTGCTCTCCGCTCGTTCGTATGAGTAAATCCGGATCCGGTATCCCTGCTGTATCCAGATACCGCTCAAATAATTCTTCCGTTACCGGAGCTTTCTCTATCTTACCTGATTCCCGATCTTCCAGCAAGTGGTTCATCGCCCTCATCATTTCGTCCTTGCTTCCGTAATTCAGCGCAATCTGAAAATGAAGTCCGTCGTTTTCTTTGGTTGCCTCCTCAAGTTCTGCGATACGTGATTGAATATCCTCGTCCAATCCACTCTTATCTCCCAGCACTTTGACACACATACGGTTCTTTTCAGCCGTTTTCAGACAGGTCTTCATATAATTCCGCAGCAGCTTCATGAGCGCATCCACCTCTTCCTGCGGACGTGACCAGTTCTCGGTCGAAAATGCATATACGGTCAGATAATTCACGCCCATCTTATATGCCTCTTCACATATCATTTCAACATTCTTGCTTCCCTGTGCATGACCGTAATTTCTGGGCATCCCTTTGCTCTTGGCCCATCTGCCGTTGCCGTCCAAGATAATCGCTATATGATTCGGAACATTCATAGACTCCACTCCTTAAAAAACGGGAGGACACGACCTTGGATAGTGTCATGTCCCCCGATATTCACTTCGTTTTCATCAAACCTTTAAGATATCTTCTGATTTTTCTTCAACCAGCTTATCAATGTCTTTGATGTATTTATCTGTCAGCTTCTGAAGTGCATCTTCCAGATCCTTAATCTCATCTTCTGATACATCTTCCTTACCTAACTTCTTAAAGGCTTCATTACCGTCGCGTCTTGCATTTCTGATTGCAATCTTGTTGGCTTCGCCTTTCTTCTTGACATCCTTAACCAGTTCTTTTCTGCGTTCCTCTGTCAACTCCGGAAATACCAGACGAATCGTCTGTCCGTCATTCGTCGGATTGATACCGATATCCGAAGTCAGAATCGCCCTTTCGATTTCCTTCAGCAGACTCTTCTCCCACGGTGCAATCTGTATCAGACGCGGCTCCGGAACAGATACATTGCTCACCTGCTGAATCGGTGTCGGGGTTCCGTAATAGTCCACCCTAATCTTATCCAATACATGCGGATTTGCACGCCCTGCTCTGATGGTCGCAAATTCCGAAATCAGATTGTCATATGCCTTCTGCATCTTCGATTCATATGCCTGTAATCTCTCATTCATAATTCATCCTCCTACACCGTAACCTTAGTTCCGTTGAATTTGCCCTTTATGGTATTGACAATGCTATTTTCCTCATTCAATCCGAATACCAGCATCGGCATCTTGTTTTCCATTGCCAAAATGGACGCTGTCAGATCTACCACCTGTAATTTGCGGTCGATCACTTCATTGATCGTAACTTCATCATACTTCTTGGCATCCGGATTCATACGCGGATCCGAATCATAAACTCCGTCAACAGCCTTGGCTAAGAGGATAGCCTCTGCGTCCACCTCGACTGCGCGCAGTACAACTCCCGTATCCGTAGAGAAATAGGGATGTCCGGTTCCTCCGGCAAAGAAAACCACCATTCCTTTCGCAAAATACTTATTTGCACGATCCTTTGAAAATAACTTTGTAAAAGAACCACACTCAAACGGTGTCAATACAGAAGTCATCATTCCAACCGATCTGAATATCTCAGATACATAGATACAATTCATGATGGTTGCCAACATTCCGATCTGATCCGCCTTCGTACGATCGATGTTCTCGCTTGTACGTCCACGCCAGAAGTTACCTCCGCCGATGACGATACCAATCTGAATTCCGTCCTCTACAAGCTCTTTGACCTGTAAAGCGACACCTCGTATGGTCGGCTCATCAAATCCGGTCTTCTTGTCTCCCGCAAGTGCCTCACCGCTTAATTTCAGTAATACTCTTTTCATATGACTGTCTTCCCGTCTATGTCTATTTTTTTGCCTTTGCCGCCGGCTTTGTATCCTCTTCGAAGAAATTCGTCGGGCTCACCTCAGCATAGCACTGTGAACACATACCTTCAACGACAGCACCGTTATTGATCTGGATAGACTTTGACTTGATATTGCCCATGATAATGGCTGTTGTATCCAAAATTACCGGTCCCTGTACATCGATGTCGCCCTTGACAGCACCTGCAAATACAGCTGACTTCGCTGAAATATTCCCCTTTACAACCGAATTCTGTCCAATCTTCACAGGACCCGTACTAATAATCTCGCCGACAATCTTTGCAGAATCGGCAAATACATCAGCCGCCTTGGAATTACCTTTAATAGAACCTGTTACCTCAAGTTTTCCTTTGACATTTACATCGCCTTCGATAGATCCGACGATTTCAAGAGAACCTGTCGTTGTGATATCTCCCTTGATGACCATGCCTGCCGTAATCAGACCTGTCTCATCTGAAGCTCTGTCCTCATCTTCCAAAACTGCCTTTTCTTCTTCCATCACCTGTGCAACCTCCTGCTCGATTAACGGCTCTTCTTCCGTAATTTTCTCTTCTTCTATCTCTTCAATGATTTCCTCGTGAACCTCTTGGACATCCTCTTCTTCCGTTTCCAGAACGACTTCTTCCAACTCGCTCACTTCACTGTTTCTCATCGGCGCATCGCTCTCCGTCGGTTCAGTACTTTCCGTCGGCTCTATGCTCCCAATATCCTGAAAGTTCTCAACACTGATGTTCTCAATGTTGTTGAGCATTTCTTCGATACTCGGCTCATTTTCATCTTCATCATCCGTCAAAGTATCCACGGTCAGTGTGTCCACCATCTGGATATCATCTTCCTGTGTACTTCCTGCGGAATCCTCCGGCATCAATTCATTCACTGCCTGTGACAGATCCTCTTTGAAATCCTTAAAAAAACTCATTTTCTCTTTCCTCCATGTTATGTATATTTGTAATTCCTTTGTATCAACCACTATTCCAAAATGTGCTGTATCGGCATCGTCGTATTGTCAATCACCTCAATCGGAATCTCCTGTTCCTGCAGAGCCTCGATAATCTCAGGCAGTGCCTCTACCGTAGTAGATTTGTCTCCGATATCATGCAGTAAAATCATTGTTTCCTCATTTTCATCAATTCGATAAAGTGAATTCCTCACGATATCATCCTTTGGAAGCAAATGAGCCGAAGCATCTCCCGACGAAATGTTCCAATCATAATAGGTAATACCCCTCGCTGCCAGATAGTCAATGAAATATCCCATGCTGACCGGCGATACGGTATTGCTGCTGCCTCCCGGAAAACGGTACAGCTTCGGAATCATTCCCGTCTCATCATACAGCAAAGTCTCAAGTCTGCTCAAATCTGCTGCAAATACATCCACGGATGCATAAATCTTCTGATACTCATGAGAATAGGAATGCATACCTAATACATGCCCTTCCTCAACAATACGCTGATACATCTTTTTAAGTTCAGGATCCTCTGTTCCAATCACAAAAAAATTAGCCTTAACACCATACTGATTGAGAATATCCAATATATCATCCGTATAATAACTCGGTCCGTCATCAAAGGTCAGATAGACCTTGCGAGGCCATTTTTCCTGCTTGATTTGTTCAACCACAATCGGCTCTTCTGTTTTCTCCGCCACTGCTTCCGTTTCCGCCTGTGGATCCTCCGTCTCTCCGGTATGATCCTCCACCGTCATCTGCATCGGTGCCGCCTTATCGGTTAAATCCACTGCCATAAGCGTCTCGGTTGCTCTTGTTTCATACAGCTCCTGAACCTGTCTGTCCAGCGTGTGAACCTTGGCAAATAAAAAAATGCACAGAATCATCGGTAATACAATCAACAGAATGACCGCAATGATAATGATCCGTTTGATAAGCCGTACCCTGGCGTTTCGAACCGCAGGACGCGTACTGTCACGCCCGTCCATCATCTATCGCCTTCTTTTCTCGATACTATTATTGATTGTATCACAACTTACGAATTCTGAAAACCATTATTCTTCCGCATTATAAAAATCATGACAACTGCAGTAATGACAAATCCGATACCTCCGATAATCCCCGTCGGGGTCGGTCCGATAAAAGGGTTGCCTCCGTCCACAGAGAAAATGACCGCCGCAGATGCAAATCCGTTGAGCGCTCCATGTCCGATAACACCCGGAATACAACTGCCTGTCTTCAGACACAGAAACGAAAATATCGTTCCCATCACAATACAGAAGATACACATGCTTGCAATTCCCAGATAAGGTGCACCGGCATAATCGGTTCCGTAATTATGTCCCATTGCGATTAACGGAGCATGCCATAATCCCCAAATCACACCCGAAATCAACACCGTCGGAAGGAAAGACATCTTCTCTATCATCTTAGGTACAAGATAGCCACGCCATCCCCATTCTTCTCCAAAGCAGGTGATGAAATTCAAAATCGGAGCAATAATGACGGCCGCAGCCAACTGGCTGATGGTCGTGGCACGTAACTTCTCCGCACTGAGCTGCACGCCCTGTTCCGCATAAATCCGGATTGCATTGCTCATTCCGAGATCATATTCTTCCGGAAAGATCAGGAAGTATACGATCGCACCGAGTACCGTCAAAATCGCCGGTCCAAACCATGCCATCAGATAATACTTCATATTTCCTTTTAAATGTGGTGCAATCCATGCATTTGCAAAGCCTTCTTTTGTTACCAGTCTGGTAATCAGAACACCGATTGCCGGAATCAACATAACAGATGCGGTTAAAAACTGAGCAACTGCGTTCAGCTTGGGATCATCTGTCCCGACGATATTTCTAATCCATCCGATTTCTAAAATAAACGTCAGCAAAAATGTAATCCCTAAATAAATCAGAATTCTCCTGACCCCTTCGCTTAATTTCATCCTCTCATCTCCTAAAATATCTGTTACTGAATCGTTAAGATATCAACAAATCCCGTCACTTCAAATACTTCCATAATCGTCTCATTCACATTTGTGATAAGCATGCTGCCCTGCTGATTCATCTGCTTCTGTGTTGCCAAAAGCACACGAAGTCCTGCAGATGATAAGTACTCCAACTTGCTGAAATCGAATACCAGAGTCTTGATTCCGTCCAATGCCGTCTTTAATTCCTCTTCTAACTGTGGAGTCGTTGTTGTATCAAGTCTCCCCTCCAGGGTCAATGTCAGTTTTTCACCTTCACTTGCTTTTGTAATTGTCATATTTGTGCCATCCTTTCATAAAAGTTTGCTGTATCTATTATACATGAATTAAAAACCCTTGTAAATGTTGTTTTACAATTTCTACAAGCATTTGCAATCACACCTCTGCTATGGTATACTTCTTTGGTTCGCAAAGTAACCACCCTATCGAAACGAGGTCTAAAATACATGCAGGAAACAAAAACAACTGAAAATAAAATGGGAACACTGCCGGTCAACAAATTATTGATTTCCATGTCTCTGCCGATGATGATTTCCATGCTGGTACAAGCTCTGTACAATGTCGTCGATTCCATCTTCGTGTCCAGAATATGTGAAGATGCACTGACCGCTGTGTCTCTTGCTTTTCCGCTGCAGAGTCTGATGATTGCGCTCGGTGCCGGAATGGGTGTCGGTGTCAATGCACTGCTGTCACGCTCCCTCGGAGAAGGGGACTATGACAAGGTCAATAAAAGCGCCATGAACGGCATTTTCCTATCCCTGATTAACTTCATTATCTTCCTGTTGATCGGAATCTTCGTGACAAAACCCTTTTATCTGAGTCAAACATCCGATCCTGAAATCATCGCTTACGGTGTCCAATATCTGAGCATCGTATGCTGCTGTTCCTTCGGTATCTATACACAGTTTATTTTTGAAAGGATTCTGCAGTCCACAGGGCGAACCTTTTATACAATGCTCACACAGGGACTGGGGGCGATCATCAATCTGATCCTGGATCCCATCTTGATCTTCGGTCTGCTGGGTGCTCCGAAGCTGGGAGTTGCAGGAGCTGCAACCGCTACCGTCATCGGTCAGATAGTTGCAGGTATTGCCGCAATTATCATTAACTTCAAGAAAAATGATGAAGTCCGCCTTCACTTCAAAGGCTTCCGCCCTGATCCTGTCACAATCCGGCAGATCTATATCGTGGGACTTCCTTCTATTATAATGCAGTCCATCGGTTCTGTTATGACATACGGCACGAACCACATATTGATTGCCTTTTCCACAACAGCAACCGCCGTATTCGGCGTTTACTTCAAGCTGCAGAGTTTCATATTCATGCCTGTATTCGGCATGAATAACGGTATGGTTCCGATCATCGCCTATAACTACGGAGCCCAAAAGAAAGAACGCCTGGTACAGACTATAAAGTTAAGTGTCTGTTATGCAGAGTTCTTAATGTTCATCGGTTTTCTGGTGTTTCAATTCCTTCCGGAGCCGCTCTTCAGACTCTTTGATGCTTCGGAACATATGATGAGCATGGGAATCCCGGCACTCAGGATCATCAGTATCCATTTTCTGCTTGCAGGCTTTTGTATCATCATAGGCTCTGTATTCCAAGCACTCGGAAACGGTGTCTACTCTATGATTGTATCCATTGCAAGACAGCTCGTGGTATTGCTTCCCGCAGCCTGGCTGCTGTCGAGACTCGGTGAAGTCAACTATGTGTGGTGGGCATTCCCGATTGCGGAGCTCGCCTCTCTTACAATATCCACCTTCTTCTTATTTAAAATCAACCGCAACATTATCAGTCAAATAGGAAAAGAGCCGATTCATTAGTGAACCGGCTCTTTCGATATAATAGTTCGACATTATCCCAATGCCACATCTAACATCATCATAAGTGTAAATCCAACCGCAAAGAGCACTGTTCCGATATTGGAGTGCTCTCCCTCCGACATCTCAGGAACCAATTCTTCAACCACTACATACATCATGGCTCCCGCCGCAAAGCTTAATAAGTATGGCAATGCCGGTACAACAAAGCTGGCAGCAAGTATTGTCAAGAATGCTCCTATCGGCTCTACGATTCCTGACAAAGCCCCATAGCCAAATGCCCTGAACTTATTTACACCCTCAGCACGCAGCGGCATGGAAATAATAGCACCCTCCGGAAAGTTTTGTATTGCAATACCGATGGACAACGCCAACGCTCCCAGCATCGTAATCTGCTCATTGCCCGACATCCAGCCGGCATACACAACTCCGACCGCCATTCCCTCCGGAATGTTATGCAAGGTCACAGCAAGAATCAACATTGTCTTTTTCTGCAGCTTCGTCTTCGGTCCTTCCGCCTGATCACTGTTGACATGTAAATGTGGAATCACATGATCCAACAGGAGCAGAAACAGGATTCCGATCCAGAATCCGACTGCCGCCGGAACAAATGACCACTTTCCCATTCCTTCCGATTGCTCAATTGCAGGAATCAGCAGACTCCAAATGGAAGCCGCCACCATAACTCCTGCCGCAAAACCGGACAATGCACGTTCCAATACCTTATTCATGGATTTTCTCATAAAGAACACGCAGGCTGCTCCGCCTGCCGTGCCGATAAATGGTATAATAATGCCTCTGAACGCCTCTGCCGTCATATCTGTTTTCCTTCCTGTAATATCGTTGATTCCTATTATCATATACCTTTATCTGCAAAAAGATTCATATTGTCAAAGCCCTTTTTTCTTCAAAGCTTGCTATCTTGCAAAGATACGCCGATATATCGTCCTGCCTATGATGAAATACATATTGAATACACCAAAGCCGCCCAATATACCTGTAATCAGACGTCTTGTATTCGTAGATTCACGTATGCCGACTTCCTGTATGGCCCAATCGGCTCCCATCACACCCATTCCGACAACAGAAGCTCCTACAGACAAAATCCAAGGAATCTTACGTCTTTCTTTGGACTTATGTAAATCAATCATCCATATCATATTAGCGCATACGGCAATCAGTTGTCCTATGGTAGCTCCCGTACATCTGGCACAAACCGGAAACTGTTTTCCATGATAAAAGAAACTGCGCTCCGGCATCTGATGGCATCCGCTTTGATTCCCCGCCACACGCAACGCATAGAGCACAGACTCCTTAAAACCGGCAGCCACAGCTCTGACACACATTTACGACATGTGTCTTCGTGGTCGTTCTGGACTTTCCCTTACCCATGCCGCACAGACCACACAGTATCCCCGGAACATTGAACAATACATATCCCAGACACGCCTTACACCAACCGAAACCTTTTGTTTTCGTATCTGTTGTCGTATTCGCAACCGTCTGCGATACGACCTGATTACTTCCGCATTTCGGACAAATCATATGTTACCCTCCATCCTGTCAGAATCCTCTTCGTTTCCTATACCGCTCTGACACTATGAGTGTATCAGACTCTGTCTCCAAAAACAATTTACATCTGTCACTTTTTATCATTTCGAATCATATTTATCATGACTGCTAAAATGAATAAAAGTCTCTCCTACAATCGTATGCTGATTTCTCCGGAAGACAACGTCTCTTCTGTGCCATCTTCATATCTCACCAACAACTGACATGCATCATCTATGCCCAGTACCAATGCCTTCTTTTTCTGTTCACCGCTGATTACATTGACCCGTCTTCCGATTGCAAGGCTTCTCTTTCTATACTCATCCGCATAATCCATACGATCAAGTGCTGCATAATAGTTCATAAAAGAGTTCAGGAATGCCGCTGTCAGATGATTCTTTGCATCCTCTCGCGGTGCCTCGAACACTGCGCCTGCAATCTGTTCCAATGCCTCCCCAAAACCTTCCCTTGGTCTATAGACATTGATTCCGACTCCCAACACCGCATATTCCAATATTCCCGTCTCCGTTCCAAAAGATGCTTCCGTCAGAATACCGCAGACCTTTTTCCCTTTGACAAAAATATCATTAACCCATTTGATTTCCGCCTTTTCATCCGTCACGGTTTCAATTGCTTCACATACCGCAACCGCTGCAATCGTCGTAATCCGAATTGCCTGTTCCGAAGAAAACCGTGTCGGTCTAAGCAGCAGACTCATATATATCCCCGTCCCCGCAGGTGAAGAAAAACTGCGTCCCCGTCTGCCACGTCCTGCCGTCTGTTCATTTGCTATAACTACATATCCTTCAGGCATACCTTCTGCAGCTTTTTCACGAACCAACGAAAGCGTTGAAGTCACAACCGGCATCACTGTTATTTCCACGCCAGCACATGCCGGGTTCAAATACTTCTGTATTCCCTGCGGCGACAATATGTCTGTCCCTGCAAACTGATCTCCATTCTGATTGAATTCACTCTGCCCGGATTCAAATAACTCTGATTTTTTTTCATTGACTGCCATGTTTTGATTCCTTTCCCGCCGCTCAGTACAGCATACCGTCCGATACTTTTCTGCTCCTTCTCTGCCAAAACTCAAAGCAACAGCGTCAAAGTTCCGCCAACAATCAGTATAAGCCCTATCCCTGACTTCAGAGTCAGTTTCTCTTTGAATACGACATAGGAAAATGCAATTGTGATCAAGATACTCAGTTTGTCAATCGGAACTACCACGCTGGCCGGTCCTGTCTGTAATGCACGATAATAGCACAGCCATGAAGCACCCGTTGCAATTCCGGAAACGCCTAAGAACCACCAGCTCTTACGGTCAATTTGCCGAATCGTACTCTGTTTTCCCGTCACAAAGACAACAATCCATGCCATGATCAGAACAACCACAGTACGAATCGCTGTTCCGAGATTTGAATTGATATTTTCGATTCCGATCTTGCCCAATATGGAAGTCAAGCTTGCAAATACCGCAGAACCTGCCGCATAAAGCAACCAACTTTTATGTTCCACTTTTTCTGCTGCTTCTGCCGGCTTCCCTGCTATTACTTCCGTCGGCTTCTCTGCTGTTATTTCCACTGACTTCTCTGTTGTCGCTTCTACTACAGTTTTCTTCTTTTGAATCATCATATAAGTGCCAACTGCCATTAGAATCATCGCTATGAATTTAACCACTGTAATTGCTTCTCCAAGGAAGATAAAAGCAAGCAGCATCGTCAGGATCGTACTGGACTTATCAATTGGTGTCACCTTATTGACATCCCCGATCTGTAATGCCTTAAAGTAACACAGCCAGGAAGCACCTGTTGCAATTCCCGATAGGACAAGAAACACCAGCACCCTGCCGCCAACCGATGCAAGACCGTTCTGCGCCCCAACCACAAATACCATGATCCACGAAAATACCAGCACCACGATTGTCCGCAGTGCTGTTGCAACATTAGAATCCGTATTTTTAATACCACACTTTGCCAGAATCGCTGTCAGTCCCGCAAATAATGCAGAGCCGAATGCAAATGCAATCCACATACATGATGCCTTCTTTCAAATAATATAATCCCAAAATCAGATTCCGCCTTATTCCGTCCCTTGCGGATCAAAGGGAAATCTTGGCTCTGCCTTTTTTGTTAACTCAGCAAATTCTGCATTTACAGGACGTTGTTTTATGAACCGAATCTGCAATACGATAATGATCACCTGTACTATGCTGCATATCAGTCCGCCCTCTAAGCCATATGTCCCTCCGGTCCACACTGTATCCCTGTCTCTCACAACCTGGATCAGCGATGCGGTTCCTGCAGTTCCGCTGACTGACACCCCAAAAATGTTTCCCTGGAAAAAATTCCAGAAAATATGATACCCGATTGAAGCCGCAATATTATCATAGCGGATTGCAAACAAACCAAAAATGATTCCCGCCAGAGCCGTATTGATTATCGCAAGAATAGAAACATTTGCGTTTCCCAAATGCAGGAAAGCAAATAACAGCGACGGAAGCAGAAGTGCCGCCACCATACCCCATCGAATCAATATCGTCTGCTGCAAAAAGCCTCGGCTCAAAGTCTCCTCAAAAAAAGCCAACTCCCGTAAAAAAAACAAGATAAGCTATGATCATAGGCGAGAATTTCACTGATACGATATGATAATCTCCGGTGATATAACTAAGGACCGCTAATATTGTCATACTGATGATAGCTGCCGCCGAACCGACAAGAAACTCGTGCCGACTGTTTTTGACAGAATCATAACCCAGTACACGTATCGAGGAACCGTTGAGCTTGGTAAACAATAAGACCAGCATCCCTATAAGCAGAAAATAAAGGACAACCTGAAAAACAATGCTTACGATTTCAGTCACCTCTATGCCCAGACCCTGGATGATAACCGCAAATACGGTTTGAATCAGAAAAATCGATACGTAATATGCAAGAAAACATATTGCAATCTGCCAACCTCCGCGCAGTCGATGATCCTTTCCCAAAAATATCTTTTCCATGACTGTTCCTCCTTTTTCTTAAGCCTTTGACCCTTCTTTCAAACTTGTCCTCTTTATTTTACTATACCTTTTCGCAAAAGAATAGAGAAACCTGTTAGGAATCTTCTCTTTTATTTTTCCGCAAGCAGTTCTAATATCTTGGAATAATCCTCTTTATCATCTGCACCACCCATATAATCATAAAACTAATTCATTCCCTCCAATATCATGATACTAAAAAACGGACAACAAACTCTTATTTTCCAAAAAGTTCGCTATCCGTAGCTGCTCACATTCATCCATGTGATATGTATATCGGTGTGTATGTATCATTTCTGAACCTTAAATTTAACATTATCTCATCCATGTTCTTTTCTATGTTCTATTGATTGGCATCAACTTCACATTTTGTGATATCAATGCAAGTCAGCTTTCTGCTCTCACTCACGGATAACCGCAAACCACACCCAGACTGTTTTACAAAATCCTCTGCTTCTTCATAATCCTGCTGTATGCACCTGTTCTTCCACCCTTTACGTTCTAAGCAATCCATAAAAAAATGAAGCAATATTCCATTCAGATCCACCTGATCACATGTCTGAAAATCAATCTCCGTATAGATCCGTATCTGCCCGTCCTTATGCAACAGCCCTTGAAGTGCCATCTCCACGGACCCCATTTGTGTGCAAAGAAAAAAGGGGGACGGAAACACAAATATGATCTTATGAAAACGTTCCGATGCTGATTTATGACCGGCATAATTCTGCAAAGTTGTATGAAAAATATGAATATTCTCATAGTCCTTACACCTTTGCACGGCCCGATCATATTCTGATTCTGCAGGTTCGATTCCAAACAATTCTTCCTTGTGTGACTGATGATAAATCTCGACCTCTGTACCATCACCGCAGCCTACAAACAAAGTTCTAGTCATAACAGCCCTCCAGTAATATCTTGACATTCTCTTGGTTCGGAAGGTTCTCTCTGTATTGCTCCTGTAAATTCTGAACAAGTTTCAGAATATCACAATAACGGCAATCATTTGCTGCCATACACTCCTCACAATGAAAACATACAGGCCACTCCTCGGGGCTAAATACTATATGAGGATCTCGATAACTCAGCACACGCTCCATCAGGCTTTCACCATATTCATGATAGAGATTACCCAGTTTATTCTCACCCTCTTTGCACAGATCCCAGTATGCCACTAATGCTTTCAAGAATCGAAGCGGTTCACTCTGCGCACTTTCTTTTTCTATGTACCGCTGCATGCATTGCACTGCTTCGGCATAAAAGCCGGTACATCCATAAAGCAATGCACAAAACTTGTCTTCATCGATCTGCTGTAGTTTATGGTCAATATTAGACGGAAACCACCGCTTCAGATTGAGCGGAATCGCCATATGCGCCTTCTCAACTTCTATGAGTGCCCGTGCAAGAGCAGATAGTTCCTCCGGTCTTGCCTCTGGCAGTCTCAATAAAGTCGTCTGTTCCCGCACAAGGTGCATCCAGCATACGAACTCTCTGCCCTCGTCATAGAAAAAGTCTGTTTCAGACATGCCCGGAATATACACTTGATAAGCCGGAAATCCCAGATATCCCACATCACGTATATAGATATGAAAATGATTTCGCCTGATCAGGTGCATAAAATAGTAAAAATCCTCTTGATCACTGATAGATACCGGATGGGCAAAACCGTCAAATGTATAGGATGATTTTGTACTCCATACCGAATCAGGCCAGCATGCAAAGCCTGATTCGATCTGCAACGCCATCTGATGCAGCCAAAAAACAGACTCTTTACGGTCGGATGTTTCAAGACGGAAGTATCGCTGTTCATTTGAAGCATGGTCTCCCTGGTACAGCTCCGTCAGGCAGCGTTCCAATGCCGTAATTGGTGAGGGATCTGCACCAAGATGAAAAGCAGTTCTTCCATCTTTCTTTCCAAGAATCAGACCAATGACCGGAAGGCTGAGACCAAGCGAACAATCCCTGATTTCCACCTTCATTCCCTGCGCCTGTAGTTTCCTGAGTCGGATGCCAACCTCAGTATCATCAAACAGTTCCAGTGGGATCACCGGCGGTGTCAGACGGTCTATATAAATCCTTCGAATCGCATATCGTTCAAAAATTTCCGAGATCCCCTGTAGCAATGCCTCCAAAGGAGTATTTCCTGCACTCATCCCATTGGTGCCGCACATATTCCATATGATTTTTTCCGGTAACAGAATAGACTTGCCACTCTCACAATCATAAAACGGAACACACCCAATCTTCTGTTCTGAATAAGCATCTTGCAATAATGCTATAGTCTCTTCCTCAGTCGTACCGAATGCAGACGCCAGCACTTCTCCACATTTTTCTGTCAGAAAGCCGATATCATGATATTCTTCATCCGGCGCATACCAAAAGGACAACTCCGGTATTGCGTCATCATCTGCCCTCATAAAACGGTATGCAGAGGTTGCAAACTTCATCTGTCTGAGTGGAAAGAGCACACCGTTCTGTAAGCGTTCCATAAACTCTCCATAAGCACTTGCCAAAGCAAAACGTGGAGTGATTCCCTTTCCGTTCGTGCCAATATCCAATTTCATGAATTCCGGGTCTCCAAGTCGTATTCTGCAGCAGGCCACATCTGATTCCTGGTGATGAATATGATCCTCAATCAGGAAAATATGGTTACGCGTCAGTATTTCTCTGACCTTCTGAATAGAGACCATTGGATCTACGGATTTGTAGTGTTTGATACGTTCAGGCTTATTGATCATGATGTTCCTCCAAAAAAGTGCGTTCTGCATCCATAAACCGTTGTTCCCACCTTCCTCGACAGACTTCACAGGCAATTGGATCATTTTTCATAATGTCCGCATTTTCCGTATAGGCATATGATCTGCAACCCGCACCACATTCACCTAAGTATTTACAATTGCAGCATTGCTCATTTGCTTCTATTCGCTTCTGCTTTGTCTCTTCATTAAAACGGCGAAGTTCTGATTGCGTCCAAATGTCATGAAAATTCATCTGATACAGGTTCGGCATTTTCTCTTCTATGATACTGCCTGTGTATCCGGTACATGGCAATAAGGTTCCGTTCGGCAGAACAAACGCCCGCCAAAGTGGGGTCTCACATTCTTTGCTGTCCTTCGTAAATCCCTTTACTTTCTTTCTCGCACCCTCAACCGGTATTTGAGGCTGGGCATTATAAAATTTTTCCAATCCCATAGGAATCGGTCTGCCGTCTATTAACCATTGTTCAAAAATTTTCAAACAAAGTTCACCCATTTCCTTGATGGATAATTCCTGACTTCCGCCTTTCCAGCTGCCCATCTTTTGTGCCCGGCTGATCAACCATACAGAAACGCCCAGTTCGCACGTCAGACGATAGGTTTCTATCGCCGTATGGATATTCTGTTTACTGAATATCGTACATACAGCCACCGTATAGCCTTTGGTGCACAATAAACGAAGTGCGTCTAAGACAACCGATTCCATATTTTTTGTTCCACGCATCTGGTCATGTGTTCCTACCCCGTCATAACTGATCTGAAAATCCGGCTTCTGTCCGCACTCATCCAGTAAATCCAGCAGATCCTCTGTGATCAGCGACGCATTGGTTACAATCTGGTTGATACAAAAACCCTTTTGAGAAAGCATACGGAGAATCCTCGGAAATTCCGGGTGATGCAGAGGTTCTCCTCCCGTCAGTGAAATCCGCACTACATTTGCTGCCAGGAACTGATCCGAAAAGTGATCTATGTCTTCATAAGGCATCTCTCCATACTTCCCGGAGGGTGCCTCCATAAAACAATGACCACATTTCATATTACATTTCCCGGTAATGGCCCAATGAACCTCTATAATATGCGGGATATCAACATATCTGTACTGCTGCCATTCTGTCAGATCCCCTTGGCCTTTTATACATGGATCCACAACGCCCCATTCCATCCACTGTCTGAGGATTTCTCTGTGAACCGGCAGAAATGCCATGGAATGAAAGTCGCATAACCCATTACAGGCATCGGCCACATACTGATAATCTCCGGTCAGAGCTATAGAATAGGAGGCTTTCTTGTTCATCAGCACACGGGGACGGTCACTCCAACCTCTCAGTACCCAGTTATGATTGATTCTTGCATACAATTCACTCATGTTCTTTCCTCCACTTTTGTTCCAGTTTTTCAGACAGCTCATCAAAGCGTTTCATATATCCGCCATGAAATGCCATACATGTACTTTTATTACGCATCATATAGTCCCCACTTTCGCTCAGGGCGGCACTTCTGCATCCACTGCCGCACTCATGAAAATAAGAGCAAAATGCACAAGACGGATTGTGTTCCAGAACTTCTCTTTTGCGCAGATCGGACAGATGTCTAAACTCACTATCCTCCAGCGCTGCCGCAAGACCTATGCTGAATATATCCGGCATTCTGTCAGCGACGACAGTTGCTAGGTAACTTGCGCAAGGCACCAGATGTCCATATGGATCAATGCACGGAAATAAGTGACATGCTTCACAGTTGTAGGATTCTCCTGTAATACTCATATCCGTCTTCAATCGAAACCTTCCCTGATCCGGGGTTAGATATCTGCCAAACATCCACAGTTTCATCTCGAATGGACGTCCTTCGGCTTCCCAACGTATCAGGATATGTTCCAGAGCATCTGCAAATGCCCTGATATCAACAGCACTTGTCGTCTCTTTCCAGTTACCCACTTCAATCGGTGCTCCGATCCACCAATGATCAATCTCCATATCCCGCAGGCAATCAAAAGTGGCATCCATCGTCTTTAACACTTCTTGATCGACGGAGCTGATAATGATCACCGGATAACCATGTTGTTTCAGCAGACGTATTCCATCTATTGTCATCTGCTGTGCTCCCTCCATGCCCCGCATATAGTCATGTGTTCCATATCCATCAAAACTGATCCTAAATACGGGTTTCATATGATACCTTTCCAACGTTTTCAATAAAGTAATGTCAATCTTTGAAGCATTTGTAAATATTGCTGATAGACAGATTCCTTTCTCATACAGGTAGGAAAGCATTTCAAGAAAATCTTCTCTCAATAAAGGCTCTCCGCCTGTTACAGCAATCTCACAGACATTGGCTGCTGCCAGTTCATCAATCATCTTCCACAACTGCTCGTGGCTCATTTGTGGTATCTTTCCGGATGGGGCAATCATATAGCAATGCCTGCAGTTATAATTACATTTTCCCGTAATGGAACACAAGATACTGGTCACTCTTCTATTGGCTGCTCTATGGTATTTCTGCAGTTCTTCAAGTACAGCGCCCTGTTCACACTGCATAACAAACTTCTCTTGTATCATACGTTCCAGTATTCTGTGATGCTTGGGCGTAAATGCCAGTCCATCAAAATCCGAATTTCCATCACATGAGGAAATTACATAGAACTCCTCTTCGCTTAAAAGATGCAGCAATGGTCTGAACCTGCTGACCATTGCATAGGGAACATCTGTCCATCCACGCAACATCCACTCTTTGCTAATAAGTGCATATCGACTCATAGCATGCCCTCCCTGTTTTCAAATCTTGCACGATACTGGTGTTCATAAATCTCACATAACTGCTCATCCCGTCCATACAATCCATTTCCCATATGATAGGAACTTGCTCTGCAGCCGGTTCTGCAGTCCTCCAGATGTTCACAGTCTAAGCATTCTTTCATATCTCTCTTTTTAATATCTGACATCTGTCTGAATAAAGTCTGCTGTAACAATTCCTCCAATGTATGGTCACGCAATGAAAGCAGTCTCTCTTCATAATCCGTGTCTGAATAACTGGGGCATGGTAAAAGTACTCCAGCATCATTCAGATAAGGATACTGACGGCATCCTCCACATGCATAATCATTCAGCGAAAACGGCTTCTTTACATAAGCATCTCCATTTTTTCCTGCTCCGGAATAAAATGCTTCCAGACCAATCATAAATGGATACCCATCCTCCGTCCATCTTTTCAGTAGCTGTAAGCAGAGTTCTGCCATCTGCTCGGTCGACACCCGCGAAGCCAGGTCTTTTGCATTTCCCATCCCCTGCGGCCGTGCAATGCCCCAAGCTGTGACGCCCATATCCTTCATCCGGTCATAGGTCTTATGAATCAATGAAATGTTCTCAGGGACAACAGCAGTTACTACCGTAACATCGAATCCCGCTTCCTTTGCAAGCCGAATCACTCTTAACACTTTATGTTCCGCACCCTGCATACCTCGAAAACGATCATGATATCCTACTCCATCCAAACTGAATCGCAGCGTCGGATGGAAATCCAGTGACACCAAAAGCGAAAGAAAATGTTGATCCAGTAATACCCCATTGGTATAGATATCACATACGCCAAGTGAGAGTGTCCTGATCTCCTGCAGAATCTCCGGCAAATCACCTCTGGTCAGCGGCTCTCCTCCTGTCAAAGACAACGTTGCCACGCCTGCTGATGCCATCTTTTTCAGCATTGAAATCATATCTGTTGTCGAGAATTCCTTTCTCTGACGAGTTGCTTTCATGTAGCAGTGTTTGCAATGCAATCACAGTTGATATGGTTTCATTTCTATGCAGTCAGGCTTTGACACTCCCGCCATATGCGTTTGTAAATCGTTATATTGATATCTTAGTGAACGCAGAACTTTAAGTCAATATAACGTATTCTTTTTCCACATTTTCTACAATTTCCGGATGTGTTTTTCATCTATAATCCGATGATTTCTTTGTATATTTTAGTAAAGTAAGTGGAAATTTTACTAAAACAATACCTATATATAAAAAAAG
>CAZWXS010000017.1:0-43753 GCA_964638005.1 uncultured Lachnospiraceae bacterium | reverse complement strand
TCTATAGTCCCAGGCGGCTTACTAGTCAAGTCATACATAACCCGATTCACGCCCTTAACTTCATTAATAATCCGATTCATCACCTTCTGCAGCACTTCAAACGGAATCTCCGAACAATCTGCCGTCATAAAGTCTGTGGTATTAACTGCCCTAAGTGCCACCGCATAATCATAAGTTCTGAAATCGCCCATAACTCCAACACTTCTCATATTGGTAAGCGCTGCGAAGTACTGTCCTAACTCTCTTGCGATGCCTGCTTTTGCAATCTCTTCTCTATAGATGTAGTCTGCATCTTGTACCATCTTGACTTTCTCGGCGGTTACTTCGCCGACGATGCGGACGCCAAGGCCGGGGCCGGGGAAGGGTTGGCGGAAGACTAGTTTTTCGGGGATGCCGAGTTCCAGGCCGGCTTTGCGGACTTCGTCTTTGAAGAGCATGCGGAGGGGCTCGATGATTTCTTTGAAGTCTACGCAGTCGGGGAGGCCGCCTACATTGTGATGGGACTTGATGGTTGCGCTCTTGCCGAGGCCGGATTCGATGACGTCTGGGTAGATCGTTCCTTGGACGAGGTAATCTACTGCGCCGATCTTTTTGGCTTCTTCTTCAAATACACGGATGAATTCTTCTCCGATGATTTTTCTTTTTTGTTCCGGTTCTGTCACGCCTGCAAGCTTTTGATAGAATCGCTCTTGGGCATTGACACGGATGAAGTTCAGGTCGTAAGATCCGTTTGGTCCGAAGATTTCTTCTACTTCGTCGCCTTCGTTTTTGCGGAGTAGGCCGTGGTCTACAAATACGCAGGTTAGTTGTTTGCCGATTGCTTTGGATAATAAGACCGCTGCTACGGAGGAGTCTACTCCGCCGGAGAGGGCGCAGAGGACTTTGCCGCTGCCGATCTTCTCGCGTAATCCTTGGATGCTTGTCTCTACGAAGGAATCCATTTTCCAGTTGCCCTTGCAGGCGCAGATATTTGATACGAAGTTCTGTAACATCTGAAAGCCTTCGGGAGTGTGCACGACTTCGGGATGGAACTGGACTGCATATAGGTTGCGGGACGTATCTTCCATACCGGCTACGGGGCATACCGGGGTATGTGCCGTTACGCGGAAGCCTTCGGGAGCTTTTGCGATATAATCGGTATGGCTCATCCAGCAAACTGTGCGGTCGGAAACCTGATGGAAAAGTGTGACTGTGTTGTCGAGATCGACTTCTGTTTTGCCGTATTCGCTGACAGGAGCTGTCTCTACCTTGCCGCCGAGGACATGTGCCATGAGCTGTGATCCGTAGCAGATGCCGAGTACTGGGATTCCGAGTTCGAATAATCCTTTTTCGTAGGATGGGGACTCGAGTGCATAGACACTGTTTGGGCCGCCGGTCAGGATGATTCCTTTGGGTGCCATTTTCTTGATTTCATCGAGTGTCATTGTATAAGAATGCACTTCACAGTATACATTTGCCTCTCTGACTCTCCTGGCTATCAATTGATTGTACTGACCGCCAAAGTCCAGTACAAGTATCATTTCTCTCTCCATGATGTTCTCCCTTGTTTCTTTATCAAATGCACTGTAAATCAAGGCAGTGCCCTTTTTTGATTATAAATGAAGCCCTCTTATTATACAAGAATAATCTATCTGAACGTGCCTGTGTAATCTCATCTGTCAAATCAATTATTGTTCTGCCTATATAATCTCGCTCTGTCTACGCCTGCTTACGCAGTCTCGTCAATGTTTCCTTCAGTGCCGTAAGTGCCTCTTCCGGCTCTTCAATGTTCATAACCGTTCGTTCCATCGGGCAGATGCCGTCTCCGGCACGGTTGCTGATCGCATCGATGACCTGTCCATAGGACACCTTGACGTTGTGGGCTTCCAAGAACTCTTTGCCGGCACGGCTCATGACATTGCCGTAGACTTCTTCGACACCGCCGAGTACCATGATCATCGCGGCTGCTTTGCCGATGATCTTGTCGGCTACAAAAGCTCCACGCAGAGCATCCTGCTCATATAAGTCGATGACCGGAGCGATTCCCTGTCCGGATATTGTCTTGACAATTTGACGGTCTTTGATGACGACGCATGTCGCTGTTTCTTCTTTGATTAGATTGATTGCTGATTGTAAAATATCCATTTTTCTTCTCCCTGCACCATGTTTTAATGCTGTGATCACACTTGGAATCAATATCAATTGAATAATGATTCCGGGCAACCCTGTTGCGATGGCTCCCCATACGGAAAGCGCCTTCAACTGTCCTCCCATCAGTACCAATAAGGAAAAGATCAGTCCGTACATCACCCGTCCGCATGCCATGGAAACCAGCAATACCGGATAGACACCGAATCTCCTGCGCCCGAGGCTTGTCCGATTGTACAGAAATCCACTGACCAGTCCATACGTCGTCAGTTCTCCGAGCATAATCGGCAACATCGGATAAGCGGCCGGCATGCCTGTCAATGCTGAGCTGAGCGCTGGAATGATCAGACCGCACAGGAATCCATAGAGCGGACCGGATAAAAATCCTATCAACAATACCGGAATGTGCATTGGAAGCAGTACCGTCCCCGGCAATCCGAACATATGCGATGTTACATATGGAAGTATCAGGCCGACTGCGATCAGCATACCGGCATTGGTTATTTTTTGTGTGTTTGTCTTAAGCATCTTGTCACTCTCCTCATGTATCCAAAATAACTGTATCCCTATCATACACCCGTGTATAGAGGACATGCAAGAGCCTATTCTATCCTGTTTTCCTAATTTATATGCTGACTCAGATATTTTTCTCTTGTAGCAAGTCCTCCGCGTATATGACGCTCGGATTTATTCAGATCAAGAACTTTGCGTGCCTCGCTGGCAAGAGATGGATTGATCTGCGTCAATCTCTCCGTCACATCCTTATGAACCGTGGACTTGGATATCCCAAATTTCTTCGCAGTCTGTCTCACTGTAGCATTTGATTCGATTATGTAATTGGCCACTTCCACTGCACGTTCTTCTATATATCTCTTCATACAGAACCCCCCGCACCAATGTGTTTTTACAATCTATGCGGAGTTTAGGGGGGATATGTGTATTTTATAAGAGCCAGCTCTCCAGTTCGCGGCTTCTCTTTTCTTGCTTCGGCGCAGGCACTTCTGTATGTGCTTCCATATGCTCCTCAGGACGCTCAGTCGTCTGGTCCGTCATATACTGCTGACGATAGCCGCGCGGAGAAAGTCCTGATACTTTCTTAAATACATTACTAAAGTAAAGCGGATCTGCAAAGCCCATATAGCTGCTGATATCGGAAATCCGGTTGGTAGTCTCACGCAGGAGTCTGGAAGCTTCATTGATACGCAGTTCTGTGTGGTACTGCGTCAACGTCCGCCCTGTCGCCTGCTTGAAGATACGACAGAGATGCTTGTAACTTAGGTGAAAGGTCTCCTCCAAATGTCCTGAATCAAAATTGTCGCGTGTGTGGTTTTCAAGGTCTTGTATGATCTCATATATAATTTCCGTATTCGGATAGACGCTTTCTCTTTCCACTTCCATATAACAGTCTACTAGGATCTCCTGCAGCAAAGGATTCATATAACCGACCCGCAGCGGATTCGACGAATGGAACCATTCCACCAGATGATATAGCTTGCTCTCAACCGCACCTCCCTTTTTCAGGTGGAGCAGTTTGGGAATGTACAATGTATACTCATAATCCTCCCGTGTAAATTCCTGCCCCTGCAAATGAGATGCATATAAATTGAACTCTGTCGGCTCTTGTGCTGCGTCTGACTGCTCCAGCAGAAAGTGTACATAGATCCATCTTGTATCCGGTGCGCTTGGAGTCACTCCGTAATGATGCAGTCTGGCTTTTAAAAAGAAAATGTCGCCTGCACCGATTTCATATTCCGTTCCCGACTCCACGACCGAGATCGATCCTTGTATGACATAAATCAATACATGAAAATCCGTTTGTCTGTCGGCATGCAGAAAGGGCTTCTCCGCAAACATCTGATCTGCCACCTGTACCAGAGGCATTTGATTTAGTTTTAGATATATCTGCGCTTCACTCATAAGCATTCTCTTACCTCATAAATATTCTGTTATCTCGTGGACATCTTTTTGAATGCGAATATATTATATGTTTATGAGAATTTTACTCATTCATATTCATTTTCAATACGATTATAATACATATATTAAGATTTGTAAATCAATATACAGAAGCTCATACCTTCCAACCAACCAATTTGCATTGATATTACAACGAACCCTATAACAAGGAGGCTGCCATGCAACATCTAATTAAGAATTTTCAACTAAATGATCCATTCTGGACCCGCTACGAACATTTAATCAAGGAAACCGTTATCCCCTATCAGGAGAAGGCTCTGCGGGATGAAATCCCGGATGCGGATAAGAGCCATGCCATTGCCAATTTCCAAGCTGCTACCGATTATCTGAAGACCGGTGTGAAGCCGACCGATTTTTACGGAATGGTCTTTCAGGACAGTGATGTGGCAAAATGGCTGGAAGCAGTTGCATATACACTCATTCTCTTTCCTGATGCAGAACTGGAAGCGCGTGCAGATGAGATCATCTCTCTGATCGGCAGTGCCCAGCAGAAGGATGGCTACTTGAATACTTACTTTACCTTAAATGATGACAAAGCACACTTTTCCAATCTTCACGAAGCGCATGAACTCTACTGTGCCGGTCATATGATGGAAGCTGCTGTTGCCTACTTTGAAAGCACCGGAAAGCGGTCTTTATTAGACATTATGCTTCGTATGACCGACTGCATCTACCGGCACTTTATCGTAGATCAGGCAGAGGGTTATCCGGGACATCCTGAGGTGGAACTTGCTCTGATGCGGATGTATCATGCAACCGGAGATCAGAAATGTCTGAAACTTGCTGAGCATTTTATCAATGTTAGAGGAGTAGATCCTCACTTCTATGAAAAGGAGCGGGCTAAGATCGACTGGACGGTATGGAACAATGACCCGACCAACTATGAATATGAGCAGAATTATGCACCTGTCAGAGAACAGGATCGTGCAACCGGACATTCTGTGCGCGCCGTCTACCTCTATACCGGAATGGCAGCACTTGCTCAGGAAACAAAAGATGCTTCCTTGCTGAATGCATGTAAGAGATTGTGGAACAGCATTACAGAAAAACAAATGTATGTCACGGGCGGCATCGGTTCAACTTGCCTTGGAGAAGCATTCACAACTGCCTACCACCTTCCGAATGACACAGCTTATGCAGAGACCTGTGCTTCGATTGGCTTGATCTTCTTCGCACGTAAAATGCTTGCGCTTGATCCGGACAGTCAGTATGCAAACGTCATGGAACGTGCCTTATATAACTGCGTCCTTGCCGGTATGCAGTTAAACGGAACTCGTTTCTTCTATGTAAATCCTCTGGAAGCAGAGCCCGGCGTATCCGGTGTTGCACCGACACACAAGCATACACTCCCGGAACGTCCGCAGTGGTTTGGCTGTGCCTGCTGCCCTCCGAATATCGCACGCCTGCTGCCCTCGATTGCTGAATATGCGTGGAGTGAAACAGCCGATACACTCTATTCCCACCTCTACCTAGCAGGGGATCTAAAACTGGAACAAAAAAACACCCTGATTCATGTCACATCAGAGTATCCTTATGAGGGAAAAGTAAAATATCAGGTTGAACCGCTGACTGATTCTGCGGAGTTTACGCTTGCAATCAGGATTCCCGACTGGAGCAGACATACCGATATCACACTGAACGGAATCTCCATATTCAAAGACAATTGTCTCTGTAATGCAGGCAGTCCGGACGCCTCTTCTGCTTCTGCTAATTCCACAGGTTCTGCTGATTCTGTATGCTCTGCTGATTCCGTCAACTCTGCATATACAGTAGAATACAACAAAGGCTACCTTTACATCCACCGCACTTTCATAAAAGGCGATGTGATTGAATTGTCCATGGATATGGCTCCTTACCGCATTTATGCAAATACTGCAGTCAGTGCAGACAGTGGCAGGGTCGCATTTGCCAGAGGTCCTCTTGTCTACTGTGCTGAAGGCATAGACAATGACAGTGACGTATTCTCCCTATCCGCAGATTCGGAAGCATCCATCAAAGTTCTTCCCTACGATGCGTCAAAGTTATGTGGCATTGTACCTATGGAAGTCGGTGGCTGCCAAATGAAATCTGCCGATACCCTATACTCACAATCACGCCCTGAGAAAACACCCTATAGTATCCACTTAATCCCTTACTACACCTGGTGCAACCGTGGTCTGAACCAAATGCGTGTATGGCTGCCGGAATCCGGATTAATACACTTTGATAAGTAAATGTTTATTTTAGTAATACCTTCTCACCGATATGATGGAACGATAGGTTGCGGAGGAGTACTTGATACCGGTCGACTGTGTGCTTGCATGCACGATCGTGCCGCCGCCGATATAGATGCCCACATGACCACCATAGTAGATGATATCACCCGGCTGCATGTCGGAATAGCTGACTTCGGAGCCACCCGAAGCCTGTGCATAGGAACTTCTCGGAAGATTGATTCCAAAATTTTTAAATACCGCCCAGGTAAATCCGGAACAGTCGGCTCCGCTTGTCAGGCTTGTCCCTCCCGGTACATACGGATTTCCGACAAACTGGCATGCATAGCTGGCAATTTCCTTGCCCTTCTCACTGCCTGCCGAACTGCTGATCTTCTCGCTGGCAGATGCAGAGGACGAGCTTGAACTGCTCGAACTTGAGGAATTGCCGGAGGATTGCGATGACTTCTTGGCCTCTTCCGCCGCTTTCTTCCTGGCTGCTTCCTCTGCCGCCTTCTTCTTTGCCGCTTCTTCTGCTTCCAGTCTCTTGATCTCTGCTGTCTGCGCCTTGATGGTTGCAGAATAAGCATTTGCCTGTGTCCTGGCCGTAGACAGCTGCGCATTGAAGTTCTCGACAGTCGCCTGCTTATCATCGATCATGGTCTGCAGCTCTTCCTGCTGTATGACCAGATCCGCCTCCAACTCAACCATTTCTGCCTTTTCTGTTTCCAGTTCTTCCTTTAATGCAAACACTTCTTCTTTGGTTTCCTGATAGCGAACGAGAAGTGTCCTGTCATATTCATATAACTTTTCTATGTAATCTGCTTTGTTGACCAGATCGGATATACTCTGTGACTCCACTAACAGCTGCAGATATCCGATGTCGCCTTTCTCATACATGAACTTGATTCGCTTCTTCATGGCCGCATACTGTGCCTCTTCATCAGCCTTTGCCGCATCATAAGCAGCCGTCGCATCTGCAATCTCTACTTCCTTGCTGTCAATATCATGCTCCAGAATCTCCACTGTCGAGAGCAGATCTACGAGCTGCATATCCAGCTCTTCCAGTTCGCCTGCGACCGCATCCTTATTTTCTTCGATGCTTGATATATTTTCCTGCAGGGAATTCAGTTCCTTTTCAGCTTCTTCTTTTTGTTTTTTCAGTTCAGAAGCAGTGGCTGCCCATGCGGGAACCACTGCTGTTATGCATAATATAAACGAAAGAATTGCGCACAACACCCTTTTATTCATCCGTACTCACCCTTTTTGAGGACCCTCTTCCTCAGCAATTACAAATTTATGTAAACCCAAATTTATTATACATGAATTTTCCCGAAACTTCAATACACCATCATTAAAATATCTGCCCTATTTTATAGGAAATTTATCCTATAACAAAAAAAAGAGACAGGTCTGTTTTTCCTGTCTCTTAATAGCTAAATTATAATTCGCAGTTATTGACTGTTCTCGGGAACGGGATGACATCGCGAATATTTGCCATACCGGTCAGATACATCACGCATCTTTCAAACCCAAGGCCAAACCCTGCATGTCTGGTGGAACCATACTTGCGAAGATCCAGATAGAAATCATAATCTTCCTGCTTCAGTCCCAGTTCGTTCATCCTGCCTACCAACTTGTCATAGTCATCTTCTCTCTGAGAACCGCCGATGATCTCACCGATGCCCGGTACGAGGCAATCCATTGCCGCAACGGTCTTGCCGTCTTCATTTAACTTCATATAGAAGGCCTTGATCTCCTTCGGATAATCTGTAACGAATACCGGTCTCTTGAATTCCTCTTCTGTCAGATATCTCTCATGCTCTGTCTGCAGATCACAGCCCCATGATACCTTATAATCAAACTTGTCATTATGCTTCTCCAGAATCTCGATTGCTTCCGTATAAGTCACATGTGCAAAGTCAGACTCCACTACATGATTTAAGCGTTCAATCAATCCCTTGTCCACAAATTGATTAAAGAAAGTCATTTCCTCCGGTGCATGTTCCATCACATAACGGATGATGTACTTGATCATGCTTTCTGCCAACATCATATCATCCTGCAGATCTGCAAATGCCATCTCCGGCTCGATCATCCAAAACTCTGCCGCATGTCTCGTCGTATTGGAATTCTCTGCCCTGAATGTAGGACCAAAGGTATAGATGTTCTTAAATGCCATCGCATAGGTCTCACCGTTTAACTGTCCGCTGACCGTCAGGCTTGTCTCTTTATTAAAGAAGTCCTGTGTATAATCCACACTGCCGTCTGCATTCTTCGGTAAATTCTCCATGTCAAGCGTGGTCACACGGAACATCTCTCCGGCACCTTCGCAGTCACTGCCTGTGATCAAAGGTGTGTGTACATAGACAAATTCGCGCTCCTGAAAGAACTTGTGAATTGCATATGCAATCAATGAACGGACACGAAATACTGCCTGAAATGTATTCGTTCTCGCACGCAGATGTGAAATCGTGCGCAGATATTCAAAGGTATGTCTCTTCTTCTGCAGCGGATAATCCGGTGTGGAAGCACCCTCTACACTAACCTGTGCTGCCTGTATCTCAAACGGTTGCTTCGCTTCCGGTGTCGCTACCAGTGTTCCTTTCACGATAATTGCTGCGCCGACATTCAGTTTGGATATCTCCGCAAAGTTCTCCAGTCCGTCATGATAAACCACCTGGAGCGGCTCAAAAAACGTACCGTCATTGACTACGATAAATCCGAATGTCTTGGAGTCTCTGATATTTCTGACCCAGCCGCCGATCTGTACTTCTGTGTTGATGTACTTCTCTTTTTCTCTGTATAATTCCCTGATTGATACTAAATCCATCTTATTTGCCCCGTTTTCTGTTTCTTTATTCTGCTGCAGGCTCTTCGTCTGCATCCGTCTCTGCTGCATCTGTTTCAGCCGCTTCTGTTTTAACTGCCGCGCCTGACGCGTCCTTGATTGTAGCATTTTCCTTTAAGAACTCTTCTACTTTCATTCTGAGCATCTGCTCGTTGAAAAGTGTCATATCATTATTTTCTTTAAACTCATCTTCGCTGCTGTATCCATACATGGTTGCTGCAGCAGAAAGAGAATCTGCTATTTCTTGATCTGTCAGAGAGAGGTTCTCTGCCTTTGCGATTGCCATAACTACTAGATTTTCCTTAACCACTTCTTCTGCAAGCGTGGTAATCTCTTCCTGGAACTGCTCCTCCGTAATGCCCATGGACTGCATCAGGAATGTCTCAAAGTCCATGTTGTAGCTTTCTGCATTCTTATGATATCTTTCGTTGATAAGTTCGATTTTTTCTTTGATCAGATCTTCCGGAATATCTTCGCTGATGGTCGCTGCTTCCATAACCTGATTCCAAAGATCCGTTGCAACCTGCTGTTCTGCTGCACTGCTCTTATTGCTTAAGATGCTCTGCTTTACCAGTTCCTTGAAATCCGCTACTGTAGTTGCTCCTGCTCCGAGTGCTGCTACGAATTCATCATCTAACTTGGGAACTACCTTTTCCTTGATTCCGTTTAATGTGACTGTAAATATAACATCCTGTCCTGCAAGATCCGGATTGTTGCTGTATGTCTCAGGGAATGTCAGATTCAGATCAAATGTCTTGCCGACTTCCTTACCGATGATGCCCTCCTCAAATCCCGGAATGAATCTTCCCGAACCGATTTCAAGATCAAATGCATCTGCCGTGCCGCCTTCAAAAGCAACTCCGTCTTTCTTTCCGACATAATCTATATTGACAATATCACCGTCTTCAACAATCTTTCTGTCTGTGACGTCTTCTGTAGTTGCCTGCTGCTCGAGAGTTGCCTGTATCTGCTGTTCAACCTCTTCGTCTGTCACTTCGACAGCCTGCTTTGTTGCCTCGAGTCCTTTGTATTCTCCAAGTGTTACATATTTACCGGGATCGACTGATGACGAACATCCGGCTAACACTGTCATCATTCCAATCATAATTCCCAATTGCACAATTCTCTTTTTCATAACCTAATCCTCTCTTATTTCAAACTATAGAACGATAAAAACCGCTAACATATCAGTTATAACACATTGTGACAAATAAGAAAAGTCCTTTTTCTTGCACTTTGACACAAAGAATGCTACAATACTACATGCAAGAATGCTGGTACTTTCGTGTGCCGGTTGATCATAGGAGGTATTTCATGTCTAACTTAACAATTATTTTACTTGCCGTACTTCTGTTTCTGGTTGTCGTTGCCGTCGTACTTTATTTTCTCGGTAAAAAGGCTCAAAAGAGACAGGCTGAGCAGCAGGAACAGATCGATGCTGCAAAGCAGACCGTTTCCATGCTGATCATCGATAAAAAACGAATGAAATTAAAGGAATCCGGATTGCCTGCCATTGTCATCGAACAGACACCAAAGCTCCTTCGTAATTCCAAGATGCCGATCGTCAAGGCCAAGGTTGGCCCTCAGATGATGACGCTTGTATGTGATGAGAAGATCTTCGAATCCGTACCTGTTAAGAAGGAAGTCAAGGCAGTTGTCAGCGGTATCTACATTACGGAAGTCAAAGGACTTCGCGGTACCGTCAAGGTGGAGCCGAAGAAAAAGGGATTTTTCAAGCGAAGCATCGAAAAACTTCAGGAAAAAGCAGGCGCTAAGCCAATCAAGTAACATCAAATCAATATCAAAGAGACCGATGATATCAAATCACCGGTCTCTTATTTTTAACCTTATCATTTCCCTGTCTGTTCCTACTTATTCATAAGAAAGCATCTCGTCCATATTTTCATTTAATGCTTTGATGTATTCCATCATCTTATCCTTTGTTTCAGGATTTCTAAGAGAAAATTCTATATTGGCCTGCAGGAATCCCTCTTTTGTTCCGACATCATAACGATGTCCCTTAAAGTCATACACATACATCGCTTCATCTTTCGCCATCCTGCGCAGGGCATCTGTCAGCTGGATCTCTCCACCTGCTCCCTCATCCTGCGTCTCAAGATACTGGAAGATGGTCGGTGTCAGGATATACCTTCCGAGGATTGCAATGTCAGATGGTGCATCCTCAATCTTCGGCTTCTCCACCAGGTCTCTTACCTTATAGACTCTGGAATCAATTGCCTTACAGTCTACGATACCGTATTTATTGACTACCTCGTGTGCCACCTTTTGTACACCGATTACAGAGGTTCTGTATTCATTATACACATCTATCATCTGGCTTAAACACGGCTGCTTTGCAACAACAACATCATCACCCAGCAAGACTGCAAACGGTTCGTTTCCGATAAAATGTTTGGCTGTCAGAACAGCATGTCCCAGTCCGCGCGGCTCTTTCTGACGAATGTAGTGGATATTTGCCATCTCTGAAATTGAGCGGACCATATCGAGCATTTCTGTCTTACTGTTCTTCTCAAGCTCCAATTCCAACTCGATGGAGCGATCGAAATGATCCTCGATGGAACGCTTATTACGTCCGGTTACAATGATAATATCCTGGATTCCGGATGCCACTGCCTCCTCGATGATGTACTGGATCGTCGGCTTATCGACAATTGCTAACATTTCCTTGGGCTGTGCCTTGGTTGCGGGTAAGAATCTGGTTCCCAGACCTGCCGCAGGTATAATCGCTTTTCTGACCTTCATGTAATTCCCTCCATTTCCTCTAATGCAATGTAAAATCCGTATTTTCCTTTGATGTGATATCCATCTTGATCTTGCAGTCTGCCAAAAACTCATAGTTGACTTCCAATGCATAGTCAATATTAATCCGAATATTCTCTTCCGTCTCTGCTACATCAACCTTCTGTGCATCGATTCCGATCAAAATATTTCCATAAGGTGTAATGTAATTGGTGACATTCTTTTTCTTTTCTTCAAATACCATATGTACGTTGGTAATACCGCTCTTTGTCAAATCCAATGTGCTTCCGTCGAACTTCACTACATTCTTGGTCGCCCCTTCAAATCCTTCTGTAATCTCATCATACATCAGATAATGCTTATTATTCTTTTTATAATAGCTTCCGCTCGTGATGATCTCTACCATATCTTCATCCACGTCATTGCCGAACTGAAGCCCCTTTACCGAAATCAATACATCCTTTGTCATTTTACCTGTCCATTCCTAATATCCTTCGATATCTACCTGTGTCGTTGTAAACGGTGTATCCGTCTTAAATTCTATATCCGAGAGAATCGCATTGGCAAAACTCTGAAACCTGTCTGCCACATCACTGACGAAAAATCTGTAATTGACCTCATAATCTTCCGTCGCCGCAATATTCAAAAGTCCGTTGTTGTCCAGCAGCTGCTTTAACTCACGTGCAGTCTCATAGGCCGGATTGACCAGCATGACCTGCTCTCCGACAACCTCGCCGATTGTCTTTTTCAACAGCGGATAATGCGTACATCCCAATATCAAGGTATCAATCTTCTGATCCATCAATTCCTTCAGATAGCGGCCCGCAATCTCACGCGTCACAGAATCTGCCCACAAGCCTTCTTCCACAAGCGGTACAAACAAAGGACAGGCCTTGGAATACACCTTGGTGCTCTCATTGATCTGCGTAATGAATTTCTCGTACATTCCGCTATGTATGGTACTCTCTGTTGCAATCACACCGATACGTCCGTTCACTGTCTTCTCCGCCGCAACTCTGGAACCCGGCTTCAATACTCCTATGATCGGAATGTCCAGTTCCTTTTCCACTGCCTCAAGTGCACAAGCGCTGATCGTATTGCATGCAACCACAAGTGCCTTTACATGATAGGTCTGTAAGAACTTGATGATCTGTCTCGTATACTTTGTAATGGTATCTTCTGATTTGTTCCCGTAAGGCACTCTTGCCGTATCGCCGAAATATACTACTCTTTCATTCGGAAGCTGCCTCATGATTTCCTTTACAACAGTGAGTCCGCCGACCCCTGAATCAAATACACCTATCGGTGCATATTTACTGTTCATACAAGATACCTCTCTCAATTCCTCTTGTTACATTCTATCTTCATTCTGATAATAATTCAAGGAGTTTCCATCGGATTACTATTTGTTCCGCATCTACAGCAGCTAATTCCTCCGGTGATATCTCCGGCATTCCTTCTTCCATGGCTCTGTATGTACCCTCAACAAAGCTCCATCGCGGATACATCAGTCCCCAGCATGCCATGCCGCTGATTCGGGGATTGCTTAACCTGATACTCCCGTACAGTCCGATTGTCAGAGACATCACTGTTATCAATACTCTTTGATACATATATTTTCCTCCTGCTTACGCTAAGATCATGTATCAGAGTTATATCCGCTTTTTGATGAAATATACCGTTTTCTTTTATAAATCAAGCTGTGAAATGATATTCTTCTCCTGATTATCAATATGTGTCTGGCTGACTTCCTGTGCCTTTTCCGTATTTCCCTGGACAATATAATCACAGATCAGGTCATGCTCATTGATCAGTCTCTCATGATTCCGACTGTCCTTGACATATTCCAGCCGGTATCTGTATACTTGCTCCGCAAGGTTATTGACGATCTGTATCAGTCTTTTATTTCCGGTCGAATGCAGTATGATGTCATGGAAACGCACATCCGCCTGCGCAATCGTCGTTGCATCCTTGGTCTTCGTGGAACGCTCGAACTCCTGCTTTGCCTCTTTTAATCGAACTCTGTCCTCATCCGACATTCTCTCACATGCAAGTCCTACGGCAAGTGTATCCAATGTCCTTCTGACCTCAAGAACATCCTTCAGATCCTTCTTGGAAATGCGCGATACTTCGGCACCTCTTCTGGGCACCATCGTCACAAGACCCTCCAGCTCCAGCTTGCGGATTGCCTCTCTGATCGGTGTTCTGCTGACGCCCAGCCGATTCGCCAGATGGATTTCCATCAATCGCTCGCCCGGTTTCAGTTCACCCGTCAGGATTCCCTGTCTGAGTGTATTAAAGACTACATCCCTAAGCGGCAGATACTCTTCAATGCTCATTGAAAATTCCTTATCCATCGTCAATCCCTCCTTGCGTTGAATGTTTCCGTGAGAAATACCTGTTTTGCAAGACCTGCTGACTTCAATTCCCGATAAGCAGCCTGTGCGGTTTCTTCCTGATCATAAATACCGAATACGGTCGGTCCGCTGCCGCTCATGATTGCATTCAGTGCACCGTGAGCTTTCATAAAATCCTTGAGCTGCGTGATAACCGGATATTCCTTCTCTGTCACCGTCTCGAGCACATTCTCAAGTCTCGATGCCACACCGTGGATATCCTCTGCCTTGATCGCTGCAACAATACCGTCAATATCCGGATGTCTCTGCAGTTCATTTGCATGCAGATTCTCATATACATATTTCGTTGATACGCTGATGGCCGGCTTCGCAATCAAAATCGGACACCGGGGCATGGGCGGCAGCGCTGTCAGGATCTCACCGATCCCTTCGGACAATGCTGTCCCTCTCATAATGCAATACGGTACGTCGGCACCGATCTTCACACCTCTCTTCATCAGCTCCTGTTCGGATAAATGAAGGGAAAATAATTTATTCATCCCATATAATACCGCCGCCGCATCGGAACTGCCGCCTGCCATCCCTGCTGCTACGGGAATATGCTTATTTAGTTCTATAAAAACACCTGACTTCAAATCAAACTCATCTTTCAACAGCTTTGCTGCCTTATAAACCAGATTATTCTCATTTGTCGGCAGAAAATGCAGATTTGTGGAAACCTTTATCTCATCATCGCCTATCTTTTTCATAAAGATGTTATCATATAAGTAAACATTCTGCATAATCATGCGAACCTCATGATAGCCGTCTTCACGCCGTCTGACTACGTCGAGTCCCAGATTGATCTTTGCCATTGCCTTTAGTCTGATTTGATCCATACTTTGCCATTGTTCCTCTCATGCACTTTGTATACCGCATACATATATCTATATCTTACCTATTTTAATGACTTTTTTCAATACTTTTATAAATATGCTAAAGTTTTTAAAAGAGATATCCGATAATAGAGATAAGAACCAATCACTATTGCTGACCAACCAAGGAGGGTTAATTATGAGCGTAAACGGAATTTCGGGTTATTCATCAGCAGCCGATGCATATGGTGCATATACACATCCGGCAAAGACTACGACAACGGATAACACAACAACTACAGCCGAGGAAAGCGGAGTTATCTACGAACCGTCGGCTTCACAAACTACAGACAGTGCAAAAAAGGTCTATACACCGGACACAGATCTGGTAGCAAGATTACAGGCTGATGCCGCTGAAAGAACGGCACAACTGGAAAGTCTTGTACAGAAACTGATCTCAAAGCAGGGCAGTACCTACGGAGAGGCAAATGACATCTGGAAGTTCCTTGCAAGCGGTGACTTTACCGTGACTGAAGCTGCTAAAACAAAAGCACAGGCAGACATTGCAGAGGATGGATACTGGGGTGTAAACCAGACATCAGACCGTATCCTGGATATGGCAAAAGCCTTAACAGGCGGTGATCCTGACAAGATCGAAGAAATGAGAGGTGCTTTTGAAAAGGGCTTCAAGGAAGCAACAAAAGCGTGGGGCAAAGACCTACCGAGTATCTCATCAGATACATACGATGCAGTAATGTCCAAATTCGACAAGTGGGCTGAAGAATCAACCACAGCTGGCACTATCTAAAAGATATTATTACCATGGTTCATTTGAAATAAGGTCCGCCGTTTGAAGAAATCAAACGGCGGGCCTTTCAATTTTAAGTATGAGCCGTTGAACCAATGGTCTTGACAATGAGCAGCTTATCTCCCGGATGCAGTTCATCCGAGGTCAATCCGTTCATTTCTTTAATCTGCCTGATCGGAACATAGTATTTCTTTCCGATCTGCCACAGGGTATCTCCCTGCTTGGCGATATAACCGACAATCCCGGGCAGATTGCTCATTTTGTCCATATCGGCCTCTCTGCATTCGATTTCCGAAATGATCTTTTCTCTGACCGTCCTGAATACCAATGCCTGCACATCACAAACTGCCCTGATCTCCAATTCCTCCGAGTCAATCATATCGGCTGCCAGCTGCTCGATATTTACATCTATCGTATAGATACAATCCTCATCTATCCCCTGCACATCTATCGTATGAACAAACGGTATGCTTCCCTTGATCGTATAGAAAGGAACACTGTCATCTGTCGTCACATATAGGATCTGTACGTCTATGGCTCCTTCGACTGCAATTCCGTTTTCTACGATCTCAGTTTCGTCGATTACCACCGTTCCTGTACTGTGACAGATCTGCAGCATTCTGATTTCGCTGTTTTTGATCCGCAGTCTTCCTTCCGTGCGGCACTTTCCGTTGTTTCTGACAAGAAGGCTTCTGTAATTTCCTTCTCTGACAGCAGTATCCAGCTCCTGTGTCACTCCATAGGCATCCGCAAGGATTTCCAGCTGCTCTTCACGATACAGTTTGATACTCAAGTCAAGCACCATGTCAATGGCGAATGAGCGCTCCTCTCCATCCGAATCGGGACGCACTTCTATTTCCTGATGTCCTATTTCATACTGGATATCAGGCATCATTTCATCCGTACAGCCTCCGCAGTCGATTGCTCCGCCAAACGGAATCACCGTCTCATACCAGCGTGCATTTGCCTCTTCGCCTTCTGCCTCATAAAGTATGAACAGGTTAATCTCTCCATGCAGGGTAATCTTCTGCTCCTGCGCCTTGAATTCAAAATCTCCGATCTGATAGTCCTCCCACAGGACATCTGCTACATTCGGCAGTCCGGACGGCAGGTCAAAGGTTTCTCGGATACGATAAATATCCCTTTTATCCACCGCTATTTCCGCAATGTCCAGTATCTTTTTCTGATATTCGATCGGTTCCTCACATTTGATCTCCACTGTCGTTTCTTCATCTCTGATTTCCTCCGTTACCGCCGTCAGAGAGATGATTGCTTTGATGCTCAGTTTGCGGGAATTGATCAATGACAGGGACAGATTTTCTATTTCTCCTGTCACCTTGACACTGTCACCGCTTTCAATCCCTTCCATATGTATGAATTCTTCAAACGGAATGCTCCCGTTGATATTCTGTATATTCTTTGGATTATTTTTACTCAGATACAAGGCTGAAAAATGTAGCCGGCCTTTGATCGTAACATGATCCTCGGACACCTTGACATCCTCTGTCTGAAGCCGGCCCTTATCAATCAACAGTCTGAATACGTCTCCCATTGTCTCGGGGATATTGTAATCATCATCCAGCGTGAGTTGTGTATTGACACGGCTCTTCTGTATGTCCATATGTACGTTTCGCTTAATCAGTTCCAAAAAAGCCCCTCCTGTCTGCATTCATTTTCTTAATTGTATGCAGACGGGAAGGGACTTATGCTTGATTGAATGATGTGTTCTTTACCTGACTGCGTGGATAAGATCCTTGATGTCATCCACGGAATATCGCCTCATATATGCCTCTATACCCTCTATGACCTTCTCTGTCGTGTAGGGATCGTGGAAATTTGCCGCTCCTACCGCAACTGCCGTAGCTCCTGCCAGGATGAATTCGATGGCATCCTCTGCATTCATGATACCGCCCATGCCGATAATCGGAATCTTCACTGCACCTGCTGCCTGATAGACCATTCTGACCGCCACCGGTTTCACCGCCGGACCAGATAAACCGCCGGTCTGATTCGCAAGAGCAAAGATTCTTTTGTGAATGTCGATCTTCATGGAAGTTAATGTATTGATCAGAGATAGAGCATCTGCACCCGCTGCCTCTGCCGCACGTGCCATCTCTGTGATGTCGGTTACATTCGGGCTTAATTTCATGATGACAGGCTGCTTTGCCTTTTCCTTGACCGCCTTTGTGATTGCATACAGGGCATCTGCCTTCTGACCGAATGCAATGGCACCCTCCTTCACATTCGGACACGAAACGTTGATCTCCAACATATCGACCTCTGTATCAGACAGTTTCTCAACCACCTCCAGATAGTCCTCAACGCTCTTTCCGCAGACATTGACAATGATCTTTGTGTCATATTGTTTTAGAAATGGGATGTCCCTCTTCATAAATACATCAATGCCCGGATTCTGCAGTCCGATTGCATTAAGCATCCCGCCGTATGTTTCTGCCACACGAGGAGTCGGATTGCCGGGCCACGGCACGTTTGCCACACCCTTGGTCACGACTGCTCCCAGTTTGTTCAAGTCAACGAATTCTCCGTATTCCATACCTGAGCCAAAGGTGCCTGATGCAGTCATGACAGGATTCTTGAACTCGACACCTGCGATTGTTACCTTTGTATTCATCATAACTCAACCTCCTCTGCATCAAATACGGGACCGTCCTTGCAGATTCTCTTGTTATGCACCTGCGAATGCTCGTCCACATCCTTTGTCTTGCATACACAGCCAAGACATGCACCTACGCCGCATGCCATCCTCTCCTCCATGGAAATCCATGCACGGATTCCGTGTTCTGCGGCATATTGTTTGACTGCGCGCAGCATGGGCTTTGGTCCGCACGCATAGATTACCTCCGCATCCAAACAATTCTCGCGAATTGCATCCATGACATTACCCTGCGTTCCTGTACTGCCATCCTCTGTCGCGATATAAAGCTTTCCCTGCTTTGCAAGTTCTTCGTTTAAAAAGAGCTCATCTCTATAGCCAACCACAATCTGTTTCTCACATTTTAACTGCTTTGCAAGCTCCAGCATCGGCGGAACACCGATACCTCCACCGATTAGAAATGCCTTCTTGTCCTCCATCGGAAAGCCATTGCCGAGAGGTCCTAATATCGTAATCTCATCACCGGCTTTGTATGTGGAAAATTCTTCGGTACCGGCACCTGCTACGCGATAGACAATGTGCAGCCTGTCCTCTCGGATTTCACAGATACTGATGGGTCTTGGCAGGAGCTTGCCTGCATCATGTGTATAGACGGAAATGAACTGCCCCGGCTTTGCAGCCTTGGCAAAAGACGCTTCCATCCACATGCTGTATATATCTGTGGCAATCTCCTCCTGAAATATAACTTTGGTTTTCTCTCTCTTCTGTTCCGACATTCTATCTTCCCCTTTTCTGTCATCTGTCTGTATAGACACACTTTCCTTCACAGATTGTATATTTAACTTTTCCGTATAACTGCATTCCCGTAAACGGTGAATTTTCTGATTTGGATGCATAGCCTTCCACCGTCCACTGTTCATTCTCCGCAATCACGACCAGATCTGCCGTCATGCCTTCCCTGATGGCTCCCGTCTCCAGCCGATACAGTCTTGCCGGCTGTATCGTCATTTTCTCGAGTAGTTCTGAAAGTGTCAGATAGCCCGGTCGTACCAGATTCGTAATGCCCAGTGCCAGTGCTGTTTCCAGTCCGATAATACCGCTTGGTGCCTCTGCAATCGGTCTGTTCTTTTCTTCTGTACTGTGAGGTGCATGATCCGTTGCAATCAGATCAATCGTGCCGTCCTTCAATCCCTCAATGATTGCCTGTCTGTCTGCCTCTGTCCGAAGCGGCGGATTCATCTTCGCAAGGGTTCCATATTTCAGAACAGCATCCTCTGTCAGTGAAAAATGATGAGGTGTTGCTTCTGCATGAATATTTCCGCTGATCTGCTTTGCCCTTCGAACTTCCGCAACCGCCTCTTTGGTACTGATGTGCTGGATATTTAAAATAGCTCCTGTCTCACAGGCAATCTTCAGATCCCGTTCCACAAGCGTACTCTCCGCCTCTGACGGTGAACCACCGATTCCCAAAGCCTCTGATACCTTGCCTCGATTGATTCCGTTATTGGTAATCAGCGATGGATCCTCCTCGTGCAGGCTGATTGGCAGATGTAGTTTTCCTGCCCGTTCCATAGCCTCATATAAGAGTCCTTCATCCATAATGGGAATGCCGTCATCTGTATATCCTGCTGCCCCTGCTGCTGCCAGCTGCTCCATATCTGTCAGCCTCTTGCCGCCGAGCCCTTCCGTAACTGTTGCCGTTGCCAACACATGAATCCCTGTTTCTTTTCCCTTCTTAAGAACATACTGCAATGTGCCTGTATTATCAATTGCGGGTTTTGTATTTGCCATACATATGACCGTTGTATATCCGCCTCTTTTTGCCGCCTCTGCTCCTGTCTCTATGTCTTCCTTATACAGAAATCCGGGATCTCTGAAATGTACATGTACGTCAATCAAGCCCGGTGCAATCACCAGGCCTGCTGCATCTATGATTTTCTCATCAGCGGCAGCCTCTGTGACTGTACCGACAGATACGATTGTTTTTCCTTTTATCTGTATATCTGTAACCTGATCCAGACCGCTTGCCGGATCTATGACACGTCCGTTCTTCAAAATCATATGGTATCGTCCTCTTTTCTCATTCGATTGTACCACACACCTTTATTCAAATACAACTCGCATATCGATATATTCTGTCTTGATTACGATGTACGGATAGGAGACTGCTTTCTGTACTTCTGCCTCTTTATTCGGTCCGATCAGAGAGGTATCACAATACAGGGCATTGCTTGTCAGATATGCATCATTGACCCTGATACTGTAGCCTCCCGTACTCTGTTCTCCATATCCCACGACAATATAGAGATACTCTCCGTCGCTGTATGTAAGCTTGAATTCCTGTTCCTTTCGTTCATCAATAATCTTTGTCAATTCCTCCGGTACCTCTTCATTTCCAAGTACCGTATACTCCAGATCCCGTAATCTCTCCATACTGGTGTGTTCCTTTGTACAGGCAGTACCCAACATTGTACAGGCACATAAAAGTACGATGCAATATACCTTTCGATTCAATCAGTTCACCTGTTTATATCTCATCTTGCTAAAATATATGCCATTTATGACTTTCTCATGCATTTTAAGAAATGCAATCAGATTTTCCGGTTGTGAAAACAGAGGTTCCGAAGTATAATAAACGTGGATTATTACCAAACTTATGATGAACGGACGTGATTCCATGATACGATTTATATTCGCTGCTTTATTTGTAGTACTCTTTTTGATTTTCAGTATTCCGTTGTTTCTGATTGAATGGATCATCGGCAAATTCAATATGCCTCTTAAAGACAAGAGTTCTCTTGCCATAGTGAATTGGGCATTTCGTGTCGTCTTATTCATTTCCGGTGTCCGTCTGACGGTCATCGGTGAGGAAAATGTACCGCAGGATCAGCCGGTTCTGTATGTTGCAAACCATCGCAGCTACTTTGACATCCTGCTTACATACACGAGAGTTCCGCGGCCGACCGGTTATATCGCAAAAAAAGAAATGCTGAAGGTTCCTTTGCTGTCCATCTGGATGAAATATCTTCACTGTCTGTTCCTTGACAGGGAAAATATAAAGGAAGGCCTGAAAACCATTATCGAAGCCATTGATTTGATCAAACGCGGCATTTCCGTCTGTATCTTTCCGGAAGGAACGCGCAACAAGGTAGACGAGATGATGCCCTTCAAGGAAGGCAGTTTGAAGATTGCAGAGAAGTCGGGTTGTCCGATCATTCCCATGGCTATTACAAATTCCGCAGAGATCTTCGAAAATCATGTACCAAAGATCAAAAAAGCAAATGTCGTGCTGGAATATGGCAAACCTTTTTATATCAAAGACCTGTCAAAGGAAGACCAGAAGTTTGCAGGTGCATATACACAGCGTATCATCGCAGATATGCTGGAAAAGCAAAAGAACCCGAGTTAGGGTTCTTTTGTTATCATATCTACTATTTTCTGAAATCCCATTCCATGGGATGCCTTTATAAGAATCGTATCCTGTTCTCTCAAGATTGACGGCAGATTCCGCATTGCTTCTTCCCTATCAGTAAAGTAATGCTTCTCACAAACTCTCTCCGGATGCGACCCTAAATATGCATCTGCCGCATCACTCATCTGCCTTGCATTTTCCCCGACCAAAACCAAAACTTCTATTTCCGATGCGATAGCATAGGTTCCTGTTTCATAATGCAGCCTGTCGGAATTATCCCCAAGCTCGAACATATCTCCCAAAATCGCCACACGTCTGGTATTTGCATAGGATAAAAGCTCAATCGCCGCACGCATCGACATCGGATTGGCATTATAGCAGTCATCAATGACCAGATTCTTTTCTGTTTTAATCAGATGACTTCTTCCGCTCAGAGACTGTGTCTCCATGATTCCCTGCCTGATCATCTCTGCGGACAGCCCCAGAATCGTTGCAACCGCTGTCGCTGCCAATGCATTTAATACCATATGACCTCCGGGAATCGGTATCAATGTCTCTATGATTTCTCCTTGCCGATGAAGCCTGCATGAGGTTCCTTCCAGCCCGCGGCTGACAATATCAGTTGCGTAGATTGCATTTTTCTGATCCAGTCCGAAGAACAACGGCTGTATGCCCTTTATCTCTTTCACTGTCGAGAGCAGATCGTCATCTCCGTTCAGGCAGATGGCTCCGTCACTTTGCAGGAAATCAAATATTTCTGATTTTGCCTTCAATATCCCCTCTCGAGATTTCAGATTCTCAAGATGGCACTGTCCGATGTTTGTTATGACACAGATGTCAGGTCTGGCAATTGCGCTTAAACGATGCATCTCTCCAAAATCACTGATTCCCATTTCCACAACCGCAATCTCATGTTCCTCGCGGATATTCAATATCGTAAGCGGCAGACCTACTTCATTATTGAAGTTCCCTGCTGTCTTTAATACCTTATATTTCTGCTCCAATACGGATGCAATCATCTCCTTGGTACTGGTCTTCCCCACACTGCCGGTGATGCCAACTACTTTGACATTTAGTACACTTCTGTAATATGCCGCAATATCTTTAAGTGCTTGGAAACTGTCCTTTACAAGGATATAAGCACCCTTTGGTTCTTTCAATTCTCTCTCAGATACAACACACAGAGCTCCCTTTTCATAGACAGCCTCGATAAAATCATGTCCGTCAACACGTTCTCCTCGCGTTGCAATGAATAAGGAACCTTTTATCACCTGTCTGCTGTCCAGCGTCACCGAAACAGCGACTGCATTCTTTTTATCTTCACTTGCATATAATACACCGTTACAGGCATTTGCTATTTTTTCGAGCGACATCATTTTCATCATTTTCCGGCTCCGATTGATCTTCAATATGATTTCTATAACATATATAACTACTTTTGATATTTCTTAAGCGATATTTCTATGATCCATTCACACAGATCATCAAATGACACTCCGATTGCGGCTGCCTCCTGAGGCAACAGGCTGGTCGGTGTCATGCCCGGCAAAGTATTTGCCTCCAGACAGTAAAACGCATTCCGGTCATCCATCATGAAATCCATTCTCGCATATGTCTCTATTCCAAGTGCTTCGACAACTCTCTCTGCCACTTGACCCATAACCTTGGCTGTCGTTGCGTCCAGATTAGCGGGGCAAGTCTCTACCGCAGAACCTGCCTGGTATTTGTTCTTATAATCATAGAATCCTTCTATCGGCGCGATTTCGATAATCGGCAATGCCTTGCCGTCTACGACACCTACCGAGAACTCTCTTCCCTTGATATACCGCTCTACGAGGACTCTGCCCTCATATTTTCTTGCCTGTTCCATTGCCTTGTTATATTCTGTTTCATTTTTCACAATATATACGCCGACACTCGAACCGCCACAGCATACCTTGACCACGCAGGGATATTCCATCGTCGAGGCGTCTCCGTCCGTACTCTCTAACAGATCCTTCGGTGTAGGGATATTGTAACGTACAAAGAGTTGTTTTGTAATCGCTTTGTCAATTGCAAGTGCCGAACTCTTATACCCGGTACCTGTATAGCGTATACCTAACAGGTCAAAGGCTGCCTGTATCTTACCGTCTTCTCCGTTTTCTCCATGCAATGCCAGAAATACGATATCCGCCTTTTGACAGAGATCAATGACATTGGGACCGAAAAAGTTATCTGACTGATCTTTTCTCATTGCCTTGACCTTTGCAATATCAGGCGCATTTTCTGATACTGCTCCGATATCCGCCGCCCAATCATAGTTCTTCGTAAAAATATCCTCTGTAACCTCTTGGTCATAACCTAAAAACACATCAATCAGAATCGCATCATGTCCCTTACGTTTCAGCGCCTTATATACCTGCATTCCGGAACTAAAGGACACATCCCTCTCCGTACTCAATCCGCCTGCCAATACTACAATCTTCATTGCTCTGTCTCCTCGCTTTCATATGCATCTACAAGCCCGCTCAATATAAAGATGAAGGACTCCTTCCCATACATCTCATTTTCCCGGTTCAGATAGCATGTTTCGAACGGATTCCTGCCGCACAGGTAATCCAAATGGTTATCTACACCTAATACATAATCCTTACTCTTACTAATAATATTCATGAGAGTCAACAATCTTGCATTTTGCAGCAAACTCTCCGAGTCCTCTTCCTTATAATTGTCGCTCACGGAAATCTTGTATCCGTCTGCACTCGACTGTTCGACAATGGCAATGGCATCGTTAAACAGAGCCTCCATCAGTCGTGTACATGTATCTACATCCGTCTTATGAGTCGTAGTCAGATATGCCAGCGTGCCATAATAACCTACTGCTGTCTTGCCGAATCCCTGCGGATCCTTGCGCTCCAGATAATAGTCTATAACTGCCGCATACTCCTTCTTACCCGTGAGCTTATATAATTCTGCAGCGGCCCAGTACATTTCATCCACTGTCTTCTCTTCCTTCAAATCTGCAAAATCCGTCTCTGCCCTTGTAAGACATTCCGTACTGTACTCCTGATCAAACGGAGCAAATACATCTACCGACATCGCAAGCGCGGCAACCGCAAGCCCACTCTTTTTCTTTGATTGAAGCAGGATATCCAATTCCTTTTTTGCTTCTTCCAAAATCTCCGGCAGTTCCTCGGAATCAGGTTCTGCATATAAAGATTCAAAATATGTATAAGAAAGCAAAATGTCTGCTGCCTTGATTGCTGCATCTGCTTCTTCATGTTCATCCGTCTGCTGCTTAAAGTAAGCAATTTGTTCCTTCAACAATTCACCGTACAGCGTCGGTGATATCCGAAACGTATCCGATATCCCATATTCCCCGGCTCTGACATAATACTCACCGGCTTCTGTTACCTTGGAAAAATCCCCATATGCAGCATACTCTTCTGATTTGGAATTGTACTCCTTCTCAAGGATGGTTCCGCGATATATGACTTCCTCTGTCTCTCCGTTAATAACCTCAAACAGTTCCGTCTTGCAATCTCCTCTGAAAATAACCAGCTTTTGAGCACCTGTCTCATAACCGATGCTGTTTGTCAGCACATTTCCTTCATTGATGAGTGCTTCTTCCTCTTCAACAATCTCTTCCGGTTCTGTCTCCGTCTGTATCACAGACGCTTCCTGTGCTGTCGGCCATATACCCGCACAGCCTGCAAGCATCATTGCCGCTCCGACAATCGGAATTATCTTATAGACTTTCAAAATCCGTCCTCCTACACTTCTCTTTTCTTCCGTCTGATCTGCCATAGGCTTTTTGACATCAAAGCCAGCAGGCAAATCAATGCCATAGCAGAAACCACATAGGAAGCCGTCTGCAGCGTGGTGCCTCTGTAGCATATGATAATTCGGTCTGCTGTCGCATCCTGCGGCATCTTAACCCTGCAATATCCATTTGTTCCGTCGCCCGTAACCATCAGCCATTCCCTCACGCCCTCTGCAGTCACATAATATGCACCGTATCCCTTATAATAAACAAGCGGAACATCCACATAATCACATGCATGCTGCGGATATGTTAGAATAACCGAATTCTTATCACGGACAAACTCTACCTCTGTCCCGTCGTCCGTCAGAGCCGCATCATTAGACTCTTCAATCAGCTTGACTTCCTCTACTGCCTCCGGCAGCCACTCGCCGCCGACAATGTTGAACGTAAACGGCTCATGTGCAAAATAATCATTTGAATAAGAATAATATCCTTCTTCTGTCCTTTCCAGATTGGCAAATGCACTGACTGCCATAATACCAATAACGGCAAGCAGAGTATACTCTTTTGTCTTATCCTCTGTAAAATACAGATGCAGGATCATCGCACCGCTGATTGCCAGACATACCGAGGCCATCAAATAGAGCCTCCACGGAAATTGAATAAAACTGATATATTTGCCGATACGCTCCCACGGAAAGATTCTCGTGGCGGCAAGTGCAAGTCCGATGCCTACGATTAACAGCATCGTTGCATACTGTAAGCATTCTTTCTTTTCGATATCTGATTCTGTATCTATACTCTGCTCGTTTGCAGCAGTCATTTTCTTTCCCAGCATCAGCCGCGGAAGATTTATTAGGAACAGACATATCCCGACTGCCGGAAATGTTCCGTAGAATACAGACGAAACCTCTCTCATCGCCTCATCCGGCATAATCCATGCCGTGCTGACATGAAATACCGTTGATGACATCTGCTCTAACATCGGCAGCCAATAGAACATCGTTGCCAGCATAGTCGCAGCTGCCGTAATAATCAGTTTCAAAATCAGTTTGGGATTTCGAATAAAAGTCTTGATCTTAATCAGGAAAAAGAGAACTCCGAGTCCGATGCACATCACAAGCGTATTCGTATGACACAGCAATACACCCGCAAATCCCACACCTAATATCCAAGGGTTCTTCATGTTCCGATAAATCACATCATAGATTCCGCAGATCACAAGAGGTACAAAGATAAATGCCGTATATTCTCCGACAGCACTTCTTGTATACACATCGTCTATATGATACTCGCACAAAGTCAGCACCACTGCAGCAATTGCTGCAGCATAAGAGCTCTTCGTGATATATTTCGTACTGTAATAGGTCACTCCGTAGCAAAGTACAAAGCAGAGCGCCACAAACAGGTGATAGGATGCATTGATACTAACGCCCATCACTCTGAGGATTGCAGGAACATAAAGCAGAAAATCAGGATAGAACATTGAACTTGCATATCCTGCACCACCCAAAAACAGCACATTGACCTTCAGAAACGGCTTTCCCATCAGGATGCCTTCCTTCAGGCTCTCAATCCGAAGCAAATGATACGCTACATCATGTCCGTTAATGCAATTCTCGGTGAAGAGTGGGCTGCACGCTATGAACATTGTAATGAGGAATATCACTCCAGGTATGATATTGGATTGCTTGATCCGGAATTTCTCTCTCATAGGACTCCTTTTGATTCTCTTAATCATGAAACTTTTCTAAGTATAACTTCATTTCCTGCATCTTTCAATACATTGTGTCAGAAATCGCACTTTATGTATGTGTCACAGCACATTTTACAAAAGTGTGATGGTATCTCCGACACTGATGGTTCCTCCGTGGATCACCTTGGTAAATACTCCCTCCCGCGGCATGATGCAGTCACCCATACGTTTATAAATCTCACATCCGCTGTGACATTCCTTGCCAATCTGGGTCAACTCGAGAATGACATCATTGCATATAAAGCGTGTGCCAATCGGCAGTGTCCGCAGGTCAAATCCATCAACAACCAGATTCTCTCCAAATGCTCCGTCCTCCACTTCGGCTCCCCGCTGTTTGAATGCTTCAATCTTCTCATAGGCAAGCAAACTGACCTGTCTGTGCCAGTTTCCTGCATGTGCATCTCCTTTGAGGCCGTGATTTTCTATGATTTCACATGATCCGATATTTTTCTTCTGTGTCCCTTTTGCCGGACTTGTACATACTGCTCTGATGGTTCCCATGCTCTACCTCTTCTCTGTTTTCTTGGCTTTGTAGATCTGTCTGTTGGGAAAGGTATTTACGTTCTTGCACAATTCCCGGTCTCTCCCGCTAATATCTCCAGTCCGTGCTTCAATTCCGGCAGAATATATTCCAGGCTTTCCCGAACCGCCTTCGGACTGCCGGGCAAGTTGATGATCAATGTTTCCTTGCGAATGCCTGCTGTTCCTCTTGAAAGCATCGCTCTCTTTGTAATCTGCATACTGTATGCGCGTATTGCCTCCGGTATACCCGGAACAGCCCTCTCTGTGATATCCATCGTTGCCTCCGGTGTACAGTCACGTTTTGAAAATCCTGTTCCGCCGGTTGTAATAATTAAATCTGCATGATGTTCATCCGCAATCTTTCTCATAGCTTCACTCAATTGATTCCTGTCATCCGGAAGAAGCATCTGTGATACTACTTCGTATCCTCCCTGCTCCAGTATCTCTTTCACCGTCTGTCCGCTGACATCCTCACGCGTCCCTGCATATCCGCTGTCACTTGCCGTGATAATTACTGCTCTTTTCATTTTTTATTCACCCTTTTTATCTGCTTCTCAGTCGCCTAATCCAAATCCGCCTCAATCAACCACCGATCTGTGACATACAGCTGCGCTCCTCTTTTTCTACCAGCGCTTGTCTGAACCGATGTCCTGCCGGCTTGTTCAAAATCGCCTGTCTGGCTGCCTCGGCAATTTCATCGTCACCGCTTCCATTCCTCAGTAATTCCCGCAGATCCGTACCGATATGATATTGCAGGCAAGATTTTAAATATCCCTGCGAGGTCAGACGCACCCTGTTGCACGAATCACAGAACTTGTGGCTCATGGCACTGATAAACCCAATCTTTCCCAAAAAATCATCTATGGTATAGTAATGCCCCGGGCCGTTGCCTCGGACTTTTTCATCAACACGCAGAGTTCCGAACCGTTCCTCTAGGAACTGCTTGATTTCCTCTTCCCCGAAATAGTCCAGTTCCTTTCCGTATCCGATCGGCATCAATTCGATAAAGCGCACATCTATCATCCGCTCTCTGGCAAGCTCTGCTACCTGCAGAAGCCTTTCGACCGCATCCTGCCCCTCACTGCCCTTCGGCCTGCGCATGGAAACACAATTGATCTTTAGAGGAACATCATATGCCAGTGCTGCATCAATACCGCTCAAAACCTTTGGCAGCATGTCACATCTCGTCATCTCTGCATAGGTACCACGATCCACAGAATCCAGACTGACATTCACACCATCCAGTCCGCTTCTTTTCAGTTCCGGCAGCATCTGTTCCAGCAATATACCGTTTGTCGTCAGTGTTACCTTTTCAATCCCGTCAACTGATTTGATATCATGAATGAGTTCCGTAATATCGCGTCTGACCAATGGCTCACCACCTGTAATCCTGATATAACGGATGCCCATTGATGCAAATATTCTGCAGACCCTTGCAATCTCATCATACGTCAGCAGATCTTCATGTCTCGACATCTGCATGCCATTCTCCGGCATACAATATATGCAACGCAGATTGCAGCGATCCGTAACCGATATCCGTACGTAATCTATATTTCTTCCCAATGCATCAAGCATAAAAATCCCCGCTCTTTCCACCTGTCTTCCTAACCAGACGGATGTCTGTCATGACCATACGTTTGTCTATCGCTTTACACATGTCATAAATCGTCAACAACGCCACTGATACACCTGTCAACGCCTCCATCTCTACACCTGTCCTGCCTGATATTTTGACCGTACAGATGGCTTTGATCCGATATGCATTTTCATCCATCTCAAAATCCACGCTGCAATTGTCAATCATCAGCGGATGACACATCGGAATCAGACCGGAGGTCTGCTTCACTGCCATGATACCGGCTGTCCGCGCTACTCCCAGCACATCTCCCTTGACCACAGTACCGCCTTTGATTGCTTCAATGATCTCTCTGCATACGATGATCTCACCTTCTGCAACAGCTATTCTGTCTGTCACCTTTTTATCGGATACATCCACCATGATTGCATTTCCTGCCGCATCAAAGTGTGTGAATTCTTTGCTCAATTCAATCAACTCCATTCTTTCCTAATTATACGATAAAAGGCGATAAAGGTCAAAAAACCGACATACCAATTTGATATGTCGGTTTGATTTGTACCAAACAGCTTTTTCTCTATGAAATACTGTCTATTCGCCTATTCCCCGGAAGCTGAATTCAAATTCCATCAGATTGCCGGCATCCAACAGATACTCCTCATGTGTCCTTGCACCCCATGCATCATCTCCTGCAACTCCCATCTGTTTCAGGGATGCCCTGATAACTGTATAATGCACCTGCGGCAGTTCATTCGGATGCATTGCATTCTCGAGCTCATGTGGTGTATAAGGAAGTGCCGAAAAATTCATGCGGTCTCCCTCAAAGAGCAATCCGAAACCGGTATCATCTGTTACTTTGGCATATCTGACTTCCGTTTTGTTACCGCATTCCTGCGGCATCAGATAAGCTGTCATATTGTCCTTGACCTTATTGCTGTAAATACCGAGCTTCGCACCCTTTTCCCTATCACAATAGGTTTCCTCCGGACCGTTGCCGTACCACTCCAGATTGTCAAAATCAGCTGACATCTTGAACATCACTCCGAATTCCGGCATATCCCCCAGTTCCGGTACCGGCTGATAGGAGAGCTTTGTTGTCACTGTTCCGTCTCCGTATACCGTATAGGTCAGGTTACACAAACTCTTCGGACTTGTCGGTAAGTAATAAATATATCGGATTACTGCACAATTTTCCTGTCGCTCAAGTGTCGGATTATCCGGCTCTCTTCCCTTTTCCGGCGTAAAACAGCTGGCGTAGATAGATGCAATCTTCCACTGTGCATATCGAAGCGGCATCAAGTTTCCGATATCATCATCTACCGGTGCTCTCCAAAAATTAGGCTGCGGAACGGATTTAAGCATTTCGCGTCCCTTGAAACGATATGACACCATTCCATACTTTCTCTTATCAAACAATGCTTCAAAATCCTTGCCTTTAACACCGATATTGCAGATTCCGTCAACCACTTCAACAGCTTCCTGTCTGATCGGTTTCACTCCGTTTACTTTATATATGCCCTGACCAAATGCAATCTCATAGCCCTTCTTAGCCCATTTGGTATCATCCTTCAACAGGAAAGAAACCGTAATCACATATTCTCCTGTCTCTGTTTCCGCTGCGAACGGTAGCGGATATGTCTCTGTTGTCAGCGGAGCAACCGCTGTTTCCATCTTCTCGCTTTTTACAAGTTTTCCATCCTTATGCAGAGATACCATACAGTAATATACGGATGACGGAGTAAACAGATTCTTATTTTGAATGGTAATCTGCTCTTTCTCGACCCGAATCACAAAGTTCTGGTAGACATATTTAATCTCCTGCATCTTCGGAGTCACACTCCGGTCTCCGAATACGATTCCGTTTCCGCAAAAATTATAATCGCAGGGATGCTCATCATAGTCACCACCGTATGCGAATTCATCGTTGCCGTAACGATCCTTCCTGCGTATGGTCTGATCTACAAAATCCCATATGAAGCCTCCCTGAAAACGAGGTTCGCGCTCTGTCAGGTCTATATACTTATGAACCGCTCCGTTTGCATTGCCCATAGAGTGCATATATTCACAGCAGATCATGGGCTTCTCTTTATTTTCCTCCAAAAACTTCTCTATCTCGACAACCGGCGTATACATCTGACTTTCAATATCACTCGTGCCGTTATATCTTCTGTCTGTCCTGATTCCTTCGTAATGCACCAGTCTCGTGGAATCCTGATTGCGGAAGAAATCAGACAGCTCATAGAAATTCTTTCCGCCCAATGATTCATTTCCGCAAGACCACATCAATATAGACGGATGATTCTTGTCACGCTCATACATGGCTCTTCCTCTTGCGAAGACTGCATCCAGCCACTCCGGCTTATTTCCAGGTATTACGTCCTCCAGCCCGATTCTTCCGCTGATATAAGCATCCCACATACCGTGTGTTTCAATATTGGTCTCATCTATCATATAGATGCCATACCTGTCACACAGCTCATACAGATACGTCTGATTGGGATAATGGCTGGTTCGCAAAGCATTGATGTTATTCTGCTTCATGATCACAATATCCTGTTCCATCAATTCACGTGACAACACTCTGCCGGTATCACAGGAAAATTCATGACGATTTGTTCCATGGAATACAATTCTCTTTCCATTGATACACATCAAGCCATCCTTTAATTCAAATCGTCTGAAACCAATATTCTGTTCAATCACTTCACACAATTCATCGTTTTCATCGTAAAGCTGTATCAACAGCTGATACAGTGCCGGATATTCCGCACTCCACAGCTTAGGATCTTGTACCGACAATACTGTCTCTGCATCCTGTGCAGCCAAAACTGCCTCTGTCTTTGTGATTTCCTGACCTTCATAATTAAGTGTCAAGATCGCTTTCCCTGCAGCCTGTGTATGCATCTTCATATATGTCTTGATCGTACCCTGATCAAATGCATCATTTAATGTCGGTACTACTTTCAGGTCATATACATGCAGCTTCGGAACCGTATACAGATATACATCTCTGAAAATGCCCGAGAATCGGTAAAAATCCTGATCCTCCATCCAGCTTCCCGCAGACCACTGGAACACCTGTGCTGCAAGCTTGTTCTCTCCGTCGCGCAATGCTTGTGTCAATTCGAACTCTGCCGGCGTAAATGAATCCTCGCTATAGCCTATGAATTCACCGTTACACCATAACGCAATCGCACTTTCCACACCCTGAAACGAAATATAGACAGGCTTTCCCTTCATGTGCTCCGGTACTTCAAAATATTTCACATAGGAAGCCGTGGGATTGAACTCTACCGGTATTTCACCCGGCATGATGCCCTCATGTCCATCCCATGGATACTGTGTATTTACGTATGCAGGAATGCTGTATCCCTCCATTTGTATATGTGCAGGCACATTGATTTCTTTCCATTCCCTGCAATCATAATCCAAACACTCAAAACCCTTGACTGCCTGCTCATAATTTTCGGCATAGGCAAATTTCCATTTCCCGTTCAGATCTTCCTTCAACTTCATCTGCCCGGTCTTTAATTCCTGCATGGAGTAATAATATGCATGATCCGAATGGGCAGGAAGACATCCATCGGAATAATACTCCGGATTTTTCACTTTATTGTAGTCAAATGTATGCATATAATATCCTCTCTACTTCACAGCACCTGTAATACCTTCTGCAAAGCTTTTCTGTAATATGAAGAAAATGATGATGGTCGGTACTGTACACATCAATACTGCTAACATCAGCATGCCGTAATCCGTGACATAACCTTCCTTTAGGTTTGCAACTAACATCGGCATCGTAATGCTTGCATTGTCCTGCATGATAACCTTTGGCCACAAATATGAATTCCATGCATTCATGAATGTAATGGTCATTGCAGCCGCATAGGTCGAGCGCATGGTCGGAAAGAACATCTTAAAGAAGATACCAACCTCACTTAATCCATCTATTCTGGACGCTTCAATGATATCATGCGGAAATGACCGCGCACTCTGACGAAACAGCATAATCAAAAAAGGGGTTGATATCGTCGGCAGGATAAATCCCATTGTCGTATTGAGCATTTGTGCCTTTGAAAACATCTGGAACAACGGTATCATCGTCGCCGCAAAAGGAACCATCATCGCAAGCAGCAGAACAGACATAACCGTATCCTTTGCCTTATCATGAAATATCTCAAATCCATAACCCGCCAGTGAGCAGATCAGCAATGATATTAAAGTCAGAGCAATAGAATACTTGAAGGAGTTGAACATCGCACCTGCAACATCCTGATTAGCCATCAGATTCTGAAAGTTCTGCACCAGATGAGTTCCCGGAATCAGTCTTCCGGCAACGACATCCACACTGGTATTAGTCGCCGAAATTGCCATCCATACCAGCGGAAATACAGATATGAATGAAGCAATGATTAAAAATATATATTTCCCGATCGTTCTGAGTTTAGTCACGCTTATCACCTACTTTCATCTGTGCAAATGCCAGAATTGCCACAAGGATCAAAATGAGGTATGACATCGCCGCCGCATATCCAAAGTTCGGAACATACTTAAATGACATATTGTATATGTAATGTGACATCGTAACCGTTGCATTTGCAGGGCCTCCGTTTGTCAGATTCATGGACTCATCGAAGAGCTGTAATGTTCCGTTCGTAGACATGATTGCCGTCAGCAGGATCGTCGGTTTCAACAACGGAACCGTAATCTTGCGGAAAGCCTGAAAGGGTGATGCTCCGTCAATCTTAGCTGCTTCATACACGGAGTACTCTATGTTCTGCAGGCCCGAAAGATAAAATACCATATTGTATCCTGTCCATCTCCAGATCAAAGCAATGATGATAATGGCTCTGGCACTATTCGGCTGTGCAAGGAAATTATAGCCTGTGTTCAAAATTCCCAATTTGATCAGCACTGCATTTACAAAGCCGTCCACCGCGAAAAGAGAACGGAATATGATGGAGTAGGAAACCAAGGAAGTCGCACAGGGCAAAAAGATGGCTGTACGAAACAGTCCTTTGAACTTCAAATTGCGATCATTCAGTATAGAGGCCAAAATCAATGCCAAAATCAGCATAATCGGCACCTGTATGATCAAATATAAAAAGTTGTTCTTTAATGCCTGAACGAATACTGCATCCTGAAACATACGAACATAATTATAGACCCCCGCCCATTGCATGTTCGTACCGATACCCGTCTTAAATGAAAGCAGCAGTGCCTTGAACATTGGGAAAAAACTCATTGCCGCGATCAACAGGGTAGCCGGTGTCAGGAATATCCATCCCACTATATTATGCTTCTTGTTCAATGTAAGCTTATTCTTGGGCTGACTCACGAAAATACCTCCTTCTAAATCCTTATATAATAGCGGGGAACGTCCTGTCTCCAAGAAGTCCCCCTCTATCAAACCATTCCGTATAGATGATAGTTAATTATTTGCCCATTGCAAAGTTCACTGTATCTTCTGCCGTCTTAAGTTCTGCAGCGATATCAGCTCCTGCAACTACGTTCGTGATGGCAACCGCAACCGCATCTCTTGCTTCGTAATAATATACGCCTGTATTGTTGCTCGGAATCTTACCTGCAAAGTCTGTGATCAGTGCAAATACCGGTTCTCCACCAAAGAATTCCTGAGGAGCTGCATATACATCACTGTCTGCTGCCGGTAAGTAAGTAGCAAGTGCACCTGAGCTCGGAAGAATCGTCTCATAGAATACTGTGCTGCCTGCAAATGTCTTAGCAAAGAAATCATATGCCAGATCCAGATTCTTGCAGTTAGATGTAACTGCCCAGCTGGAACCGCCGTTATTTGAATAATTTGTAGCACTTGCAACACCATCCAGCTTCGGCATATTTGTAATTGCCCACTTGCCTGACTGATCTGCTGCTGTCTGGATAGAAGCCATGATCCAGCATCCGTTGATCGTGCCTGCTACTGTAGAGTTTGTGATGGACCCTACATACTGATCCCAATCATTTACTTCAACCAATACGCCTGTTGAAACGAGCTCTGCATATGTCTTCATAACCTCTACTAATACATCATTGTCAACCATGCTTGGATTTCCTTCTGCATCAAAAAGAGAAGAACCTGCTGACTGTAACATCATCATGATGACATCTGACTCGCCTGCTTGGCATGAAAGCAACGGCTTGCCTGTCTTTGCGAGGATATCTTTACCCTTTTCAATGTACTCTGACCATGTGATATCTGTAAAATCTGCTGCTGTATAGCCTGCTTCTTCCAATACATCTGTTCTGTAGCATGCAATAACTGCGCCGTTATCAAACGGAACACCATAGTTCTTGCCGTCTACTACGGAATAAGCAACCTTTGAAGAACCAAACTGCGTATAGTCAATTCCTGAGTTTGTCAGATCTGTAAATGCATCCGGGAATGAGATTACATTTTTCTGGAATGCATTGTCCTGCATCAACATAATGTCCGGTAATGTACCCAGATCTCCTGATGAAGCTGCTGTTGTCAGCTTGGTCTGTACATCTTCCCAAGGTGTCTCGATGACATTCAGTTTGAAGTCCGGATTGGTCTTCTGATATTCTTTTTCTGCTTCCTGCATAGCATAAATGTTAAATGCAGGATCCCAGCACCATACTGTCAATGTATTTCCGTCTGCTGCTGCGGTTGTGTCCGCCGCTTCTGCTGCCGGTGCTTCTTCTGCTGCAGCTGCCTCTGCCGGAGCTGCTTCTGCTGCCGGTGCTGCTGCTTCTTTACTGCCACAACCGATGGCTGATACAACCATAGCTGCTGTCAATAATAATACCATTACTTTCTTTTTCATTCTTCCTAACCCTCCTGATTCAGTTGATATGTGTCAAATCCTAATCTTTGTGCGTCACGCTTTTAATTTAATCAGCACACCTGCGGTGTACATGATTTTGACGCAAAAACAACCTCGTGGCCACAAGGTCGTTTCCGAACTGTGCACACTTCTCCTACCTGATCCGGTACAACATCAAAACAATTTACTGCTTTGATTAACCATATTATAACATGCTTATCTGACATGTGTTTTCATATTCAATTAAAAAACGTGCAAATTCGACCATTGATTGAATTCGCACGTTTGCTTATACGATTGAGTAATTTTTACCAATTTACCACATTTGTCTACCTGTGGTTCATATCATTTTACCAACCCTTGAGGGCAGATATTTTATAATTTAACAATTTGCCTTCATAGTTATCCGGATGTATCTTCCATTGGTAAGGAGATATACCCAATATCCTCTTGAAGTTACGGTTGAAGGTCGATGTTGTCTCAAAGCCGACTGTCTGGGCGATATCCTCCATCGACCCGTTGGTCTTCTTTAACAGCTCACATGCTGCCTGTATCCGTACCAGATTGATATATTCTACCACGGACATATTCATGCTTTCCTTAAAAATCCTTCGGAAATGTGTCTCACTGATATGACAGACATCCGCCAGATCTCCTACTTTCATCTCTTCCATATAGTGCTTGCTGATATAATCAAGTGCATGCGCAATCATGCTTCCCTTGGAAGAGACCGTCTTGACGCCGTGCACCTGTGAGGAATTCATTCGAAAAATCTGTATCATCAAAGTCTTCAGCAGACCCTCGACACTATCAACATAGAATTCCTGCTTGTCTTCCATCTCCCTGAAGATTGCCAGTATCGTCTTCGTGATCTCCGGATTTTCACTTGCATGCATGAAGAATCCCTTTTGATTCACCTGATCGATGAAATTCTTGGTAAAGAGCGGATCATCATGATAGCATTTCTGAATAAAACTGTCCGCATCCAAAAACAGGTACTCCCAAAAGCCATATACATTATCATCACTGTTTGTTGTATGTGCCAGATTCTTCGGAATAATGGAAAACATGTCTCCCTCGAAGCGCCATTCATCTGTATCGATGATCAGTTCTCCATTTCCAAAATGACAGAAGCCTATTTCCATCAGGTTATGAAAATGCAATTTCTTAATGCCCTTTCCGTAACACTGTATCCACTTCTCACCCATGAGCGCAAGTAAAGGTTCATTCTGCGGAATTTCATAGTATCGAAACTCCAATTCCTGCTTCTTCTTTGCCATAGTCTGTCTCCATCATAAGATAGCTCATAAATCTATTTTCGTTGTTATGGTTTAGTTTATCACAAACCCTCGGCGAATAGAATACTCGATTGAGATTTTATCTGATACATGTTACGATAAATAATGCAATACTGAACAGAGGCAGGAATTCTATATGACAAATACAAGCATTCGATTAGATAAATATCTGGCAGACATGGGCATCGGAACCCGTAGTGAGGTAAAGTCCTATCTGAAAAAGGGACTCGTCACTGTCAATCAGAAGTCTGTGCGTGATCCGGGATTAAAGATTGTCCTCGGAAAGGATGTTGTCTGCTATCACCACAAAGAATTGCATTATACCGCTTATGAATATTTCATGCTCAACAAGCCTGCCGGTGTGCTCTCTGCCACCGAAGATCACAAACAAAAGACTGTGATCGACTTGATTACAGATGCCCAAGTAAAGGATCTGTTTCCCGTCGGTCGTCTTGATAAGGATACGGAGGGCTTGCTTTTAATTACCAATGACGGAGATCTGGCACACCGCCTCTTGTCTCCTCACAAGCATGTCGGCAAAACCTACTATGCGGTGATTGACGGTCTTGTCACTGACGAAGATATTGCCCTGTTTCAAAAAGGCATTTCTCTGGATACGGATTTTACGACTCTGCCCGCCGAATTGGTTCTGCTGCATACAGATCCGTCTGCCGGTACTTCAGAAATAGAAGTCACCATTTATGAAGGTAAGTATCATCAGATCAAGCGGATGTTTGAGGCCGTCGGCAAGAAAGTCACCTATCTGAAACGCTTATCTATGGGTTCTCTGTCTCTGGATCCCTCGCTTGATCTTGGCTCTTACCGCCGCTTATCTGATGAAGAATTGGAAGAAATCACGAATATGATCTAAGCAAACCTAAAGCTCCGGTTAAAAAAACACCACATCCCATGTATATACAGGACTGTGGTGTTTTTTCTCCTATTTTATAGAAACTGAAAGGACAATCTTATTTCATCTTCTTCTGTATCAACTTCGCTGCTTCTCCACCTAACATAGGCAAGAATGCAAATACCAGTGCCATTGCCATTTCGTCAAAGTTGAGCGGTACGGTACTGAATACCGGATTGAGTACCGGCACATAGATGCTGGCAATCATAAACAGAACCGATACAAGTACACATTTATTCAAATAACTGTTTTCCAGAACGCGCATGCGGAATACGGATGTAGATTCCGAACGTGCTGAATATGCACGCAGGAGTTCGCCTAATACAAGTGTAAAGAAGCATGCACTTCTTGCAACATCCAATGAATCATGCACGTAATAGCCATAGATAAAGGAACCAAGCGTTCCAAGTGCAAGCGCAACACTCTGGATGATTACCGCTACAGCCATCTTCTTATCGACAATCGGCTCAGCCGGATCTCTCGGGTGCTTCGTCATGACGCCCGGCTCTTCCTTTTCCATACCAAGCGCAAATGCAGGAAATGCATCCGTAATCAGATTGATGGACAACAGCTGAATTGCAACCAACGGAACCGGCAGGTTTGAAAGCATGGCAAAAAGAATAACCAAAATCTCGCCTATGTTGCAGGAAAGCAAGAAGCCGACTACCTTACGGATGTTGCTGTAAATCGTACGTCCCTCTGCAACTGCCCTGACAATACTTGCAAAATTATCATCCGTCAGGATCATATCTGCTGCTTCCTTAGACACATCTGTGCCTGTGATACCCATAGCCACACCAATGTCTGCATGCTTCAGCGACGGAGCATCATTGACACCGTCACCTGTCATTGCGGCTATATTTCCGTTTGCTCTTACGGCATCGACAAGACGTACCTTATGTTCCGGAGACACACGTGCAAATACATTTGTATTCTTAACGCATTCTCTCAACTGCTCTTCCGTCATCTCAGAGATTTCCCGGCCTTCAACCGTTCCGTTCGTAACGATACCAAGCTGATCTCCGATTGCACTTGCCGTAATCTTATGATCACCGGTGATCATTTTTACCTGAATACCGGCTGTCTTACAGATATCAATGGCTTCCTTGGCCTCCTCGCGCGGAGGATCAATCATACCCAGGAGCCCTACAAAGACAAGATCGTTCTCTGCTTCCAAAGATGTGTCTACCGCAGCAACAACACGATAAGCAACACCAATCACTCGTAATGCCGACTCTGCAAATTCCTTATTCTTAGCAAGGATTTCTTCTCTCTTCTGATCCGTGAGCTTCTCTCTCTTGCCTGCAATCTCTACCTCAATACATCTGCGAAGCAGTTCATCCGGTGCTCCCTTCGTATACATGACAGTTTCACCGTTGATACTATGGAAGGTAGACATCAGTTTTCTGTCGGAGTCAAACGGTATTTCCTGAATACGTGGATACTTCTTCTCCCACTCCAGCTTATCCATCTTGCATTTATAAGCCAGAACAACCATAGCGCCCTCTGTCGGATCACCTATGATGCTTTCCTTGTCCGGATTATATATGGAATCATTACAGAGCAATCCGCCCTCAATCAGCTTCTGCACCGCATCACCGGCGACTTTTCCGGATGCATCCTTAATTTCTCCATTCGGACTATATCCGCTTCCGCTGACAGAGTAAACCTTCTCTGCATCATAAAGCTTCTGTATTGTCATCTTGTTCTGTGTTAATGTACCTGTCTTATCAGAGCAGATGACTGTTGTACTTCCAAGTGTTTCAACTGCACTCAGCCTCTTGATGATGGCATTGCACTTGACCATCTTCTGCATTCCCATTGCAAGAACAACTGTTACAACAACCGTCAATCCTTCCGGAATCGCTGCAACTGCCAAGGAAACAGATGTCATAAAGATATCAAACAGCTCCATACCATGCCACAGCCCAAGCAGGAAAATGATTCCGCATATGGCAAGACACACGATACCCAATAACTTGCCCAGACTGTCCAGCTTCTTCTGCAGCGGTGTGGACTCATCCGGTGTCTCGTTCAGCATATCGGCGATGTTACCCATCTGCGTCTGCATACCGATATCGGTAATGACACCCTTTCCGCGTCCATATGTAATGACCGTACCCATATAGGCGCTGTTAATGCGGTCACCCAGGCTTGCATCACTGTCCAATACAGCATTTGCATCCTTTTCAACCGGAACAGACTCACCGGTAAGCGCCGCTTCATCTATCTTCAGATTGACCGTCTCTATCAGACGCAGATCTGCCGGAATATAATCACCGGCTTCCAATATCGCTATGTCTCCGGGTACTACATCAGAAGATGCAACCTCTACAATCTGTCCGTCGCGCAAAACCTTGGCATGTGGACTTGCCATCTCCTTGAGCGCTTTCAGCGCATTGCTTGCTTTATTTTCCTGGTAAACACCTAAAATTGTATTGAGAACGACAATCGCCAGAATGATTATACCTTCCAGTGCCTCTCCCAATACAATTGAAACGACCGCCGCGATCATCAATATGATCACCAAAAAATCTTTGAGCTGTTCCAGCATCATCTGCAGTATGCTTTTTTCCTTACCGCCTTCCAGACGATTCTGGCCATATTGGTCACTTCTTTTTTTTGCTTCCTCGCTTGACAGACCTGAAAAGACATTCACATCCAGTTCGTGCGTCGTGTCTGTAACAGACTGATTATAGAATAACGCCATAATCCTTGTAACCTCCTCTTTCTTCTTTTCATTAACCCATTGTATTATAGCAAAATCATAATACTATTTTACTGTTTTAGGGGTTAAAAAGATGTTAAGAGATTACGCTGTTAATGACATTATTCTACTATCTTTGCATCTCGCACCGTATAATAGAAGATTGGATCTGAAAATGCATCCAGGTATGGATTGTCTATCAATGTAAATTCTCCCTTTACAATGATGCTTTTATCATCTAATCCATAAATCTCTGCTGTCGCATGATATGTTCCGTCACCATTATCTGTCCATGAAGTCAGCCTCGGAGCACTTGCTCCTCTGTCTCCCATTAAGAAGCAATATTGATCGCCATCCTCCGGATTGACATATACCATAGACATATCTGCCGGTATCTCCAACAGATCGTTGTAATCTTCAAAAAGTCCTGTCGCATACTCTTGTACTACACGATAATAAGCCGTAGCGACTCCTATCACTCCGTCACTCTCGATCAGTCCGGGACCTTCTCTCAAATATCCATAATTTCCAATGGTATAGAATAGTGCCGACCAAAAGAATTCCGGATTTTCCGGCTCATATGTATATTCCGTTTCACACATGCACATCAACAGTGAATCCATAACCCGAAGTGCTGATTCTGTCTTTTCATCTAATTGAATCTCACCTGTTGATTCTTCTTTGTTACTTTCCTCTGTGCTGCTTTCTTCTGCAGCTGACGCTTCCTCTACGACTGCTTCTTCCTGAACCGGTTCCTCTTCTTGTACTGCTTCTTCCACTACTTCTACAACTTCCGGCACAGTACTTTCCCCTTTTCCCGAGCAGGCACATAATAATGCTGCACTCAGAATTGTTACCGCTGCCAGTGTTACATACTTCATTTTCTTCATAATTTTCCCCTTTATAATATGTTTTATTTTGTACGCTACATTATAACCCGATTTCCAAAATAAAACAACTGAAGAAATATTATATGTTTGAAGGTAACTCTATTTATATTGGAGATGGTTAACTATTGCCTTCGCAGTCTGACAAACTTAGATGTTTATGTAACGGGTAGTAATTCTAAAATGCTTTCAAGTGACATCCTGACAGAGTTTAGAGGACGAAGCGATGAAATACGTGTCCATCCATTAAACTTTTCAGAGTATTATTCAGCAGTTGGTGGGAATAAGCATGAAGCATTTGATGAATATGCTTTTTATGGTGGAATGCCTCTTATTCTTTCACGACCAAGTGATGCAGCCAAGATGGACTATCTAGAATCCCTGTTTACGAAAGTATACATTAAGGACATTGTAGAACAAAAACATTTCAGCAAATACTATTCGTACCTATATTGGACATCTTAAGGATGCTTTTCTGTTTTCAGAGAGCAAAAGATATGATGTAAAAGGAAAATCATATTTTGATTCACCAAACAAATACTATAGCGAAGATTTGGGATTGCGTAATGCACGTATTGGATTCCGTCAACAGGAAATGACTCATATAATGGAAAACATTATTTACAATGAATTTTTTCAGTTGATGTTGGAGTAGTATATGCGAGAACTATTAACAAGAATGGTAACTTCGTTCGTACTGCAAGAGTAATAGATTTTGTCATAAATTTCGGCGGAAAGAGAACCTATATCCAGTCAGCTTATGCAATGCCAACTGATGATAAGATAGAAACGGAACTCCGCCCGTTTGCTCTCACGGGGGATTCTTTTCCAAAGATTGTAGTGAGAAGGGATATAGGAAAACAATGGTATGATGATAATGGTATTTTGAATATCAACCTGATTGATTTTCTATTGGATAAAACTATTGTTTAAAAGGAGTTGATTCTCTATCTAGGTTGTAAACGAGAAGTATATAGAAGATATGAAAATATACCATCCTAAACTTTAATAGAAATCTTTGTAAATAATATCTTCTTTTGTTTTAGGCTAGTACATACACCATACATACACTTCTCTTGAATATAAAAACCCCTAAACCTGCACCAACGCTAAGTTTAGGGGAATTCATAAAGAGGTGCCAACCAGATTTGAACTGGTGATCAGGGTGTTGCAGACCCACGCCTTACCGCTTGGCTATGGCACCATATACTATGTAATAATAAAAAAGCGATTTCTTGAAGAAACCGTATGCTCATTTAATCACTACAATTTGTTACTAAATGACTCCAGCGGGAATCGAACCCGCGTTACCGCCGTGAAAGGGCGATGTCTTAACCGCTTGACCATGGAGCCGTAATCCGATTTTTGCTTCGCAAAACATCGGATTAGTCGAACAATCGTAGATTGTGAGACGATACCAATGTATAGCGGCTAATCGTTTTGGTTCTTTCTCGCCTTATGTAGGTGGCTGAGAATTAATTGCTTTCAGCAATTCGAATAAAATGTTTCATTTTTATTCGGTTCCGATGTTTTGCTTTTCAAAAATCGGAACGACTCCCCGAGTTGGGCTCGAACCAACAACCCCTCGGTTAAC
>CAZWXS010000016.1:45172-49308 GCA_964638005.1 uncultured Lachnospiraceae bacterium | reverse complement strand
GTTATAAATCATATTGTGAATGCTAAAGTCTTGAATGCTAAAGGAATGTAAATTGGAATTCACCCCGTCTATACTGTACATGCAAAATCGCTATTGACGAGCATTCGCAAATATTATATAATACAATTCGTGGCGCATGAAAATGCGTTCTCATATTGTAACGGGGTGTGGCTCAGTTTGGTTAGAGCGCCGTCTTAGGGAGGCGGAGGCCGCTAGTTCGAATCTAGTCACTCCGATTTAAAAGAATACAGTATTTAAGCGGATTAGAAGGAAACTTCTAATCCGCTTATTCTTTTGAAGAAAGTTTTTTGCAAAGTTTTTCGCCAATAAACCCATGCTTCAAAACAACTACACCTCTCGACACACCGCCATACAATATTGTTCTCCGATGTCGATCAGTTGTCCTTCATAAGTTCGATCATTGACTTGATGTTCATAGGATATCGTCTCGCCTAAATGCACTCTGAATGCATTCATGGCAAGCTGCATGCCGAGACCCGTTGCTTTCATAAAGCTCTCCTTCAACACCCAGTAAGTATAAAAGCGTCTTGTACGCTCCTGTTCATCCGCAATCATGCAGATATCTTCATACTCCTCTGCGGCGAAAAAACGTTCCGCGATCTTCTCTTTCACTTCCTTGCACTCCTCGATATCAATTCCGACCGGCCTATCACTCAATACACATACTGCAAAATCCCCCGAATGTGACAGATTGAAATGAATCTCCGGATATTCTGGCAAATATGGTTTCCCATTCGCGTCTGCACATGCAACATTCACCGGAGTCTTCAAGTCCAGACCAAGTTCAAGCAAAGCATGGTTCAACAAATATCCTGCGCACAATGAACGCTTTCGGTCAGCCTCATGTCTGAACTTCGCAGCCTGTTCTAATCTGTCTGCAGAAATGTATCTGTCCAATTGCTCGCATCTGCCCGTATGTGTCCATATAATATGATCATCGTCGAATTCAACCTCATTGATATCCATCCTATACAATTTCATATGTGAAAATCCCTCCTCATATATGTTAACATCCACGTCCCTAAATGTCACGTACAACAACTAATACAAAACAATCAAAAGTACTCAAACCCTGGAGAGCCTGCATGTTCTGAAATATCACACCCAACAGCTGAACCGACACAGAAAAATCACCCAAGTCCCTAAGGTCTTGAGTGATTCATAATCGTCTGATTTTCTTATGCAATCTTAGACTTTGCAAGTTCAGCAAGTGTTGTGAATCCTGCTGCATCATTAACTGCCATCTCTGCAAGCATCTTTCTGTTGATGTCGATGCCGGCAGCCTTTAAACCGTAAATCATCTTGCTGTAAGATAAACCATTCATTCTTGCAGCCGCATTGATACGTGCAATCCATAACTGTCTGAACTGACGCTTTCTTTCTTTTCTGCCTGCATAGGATGATGTAAGAGCTCTCATGACAGACTGCTTTGCAACTCTGTACTGGTTAGAACGTGCTCCTCTGTATCCCTTTGCTAATTTTAATACTCTGTTATGTCTTTTTTTAGCGTTTACTCCGCCTTTAATTCTTGCCATTTCTTAATTCCTCCTATCGCTTCTTCTTATAAATACGGTAAAATCTTCTTCATGTTTGATACGTTTGTTGCATCCGTAATCGTTGCATGTCTCAGATTTCTCTTGGTCTTAGCAGACTTCTTAGTTAAGATATGGCGTTTATAAGCTTTATTTCTCTTTAACTTTCCTGTACCTGTTACTTTGAAACGCTTCGCTGCTGATCTGTTTGTCTTAATTTTTGGCATTGTACTTTATCCTCCTAAATACTATTTTAATAACTTTATATTTAACGCTTTTCCGTTAAAAACTTGATTGGCATGCAGGACTTAACTACGTTTTTCGGTTAGGAACATAGCCATGGTACGACCTTCCACCTTGGCAGGTTTCTCAATGATCGAACAATCCGCAAGTGACTCTGCGAATTCATCCAGAATATGCTTGCTCGCATGCATATGTGCCATCTCACGGCCTCTGAAACGGAGTGTGACCTTGACCTTATCGCCCTTTTGCAAGAACTTTCTGGCTGCATTCACCTTCGTGTTCAAATCATTCGTGTCGATGTTCGGCGACATACGGATTTCCTTGATTTCGATTACTTTCTGCTTCTTCTTTGCTTCCTTGTCTTTTCTGGTCTGCTCATATTTGAACTTGCCATAATCAACAATCTTACATACAGGCGGCTTAGCTCCCGGTGCTATCTTAACCAGATCCAGCCCGGCTTCCTCTGCCATCTTCTGTGCATCCTTAGAAGACATAACTCCTAACTGCTCTCCATCTTCCCCAACCAGACGAACTTCCTTGTCTCTGATCTGCTCATTAATCATTAAATCGCTAATAACTTTACACCTCCATAAGTTGAAATACTTCATCGGCACACCTGACAGTGTACACAATCTAACAAAAAGAATCAGTGGATACTCTACAGATTATCCGCTGATTCTTCATATCGTACCACTAAACAATACTTGCTTCGTGGTCTCATTATCTTAACAGTGCATGACTGCACCCGACAAGTTCGATATGGACACTCGGTAACGGTCGTCTAAGCGGTTGTCCCGAGGTGAGAGTGGATACTCTGCTTGTTACAGTGTCGATTTCTTGACACTAAGATAGACTATCATACTTGCCCATGGCTGTCAAGCATTTTATTGCTTGCAATTATTTCTGCCTTTGTTCTGCTATCGCGCCGCAGGCTGCCGCAAAGGCTCCGAAGCAGATACCAACTACAGGGAATACGATCCAGCAGATTGCCCAGCCTTGAAAAGCAAGTCCCCATACCAAAAATACTGCAACCGCAAGAGGCCATACAACAGATGCTACTATACCGACGATTTTGTTTCCCTTTACCTTCTCCGGTGCAAACTCTCCTGTACCGAGAAGCTTCTCATAGCCCTCCTTCATTCCGCCCGGACAGATAAAAAGGAAACATGCCACGGCAACAAATATTAACAGCGATGCCACTCCGATCGGTCCAAACATATCGTTGCTGCCACTAAGTGCACCCAGAACCAACAGCACAATAACACCCAGCAGACACAACGTCACACCAATAGCAACCACCATTGCATTTTTCTCTCTGTCATGCTCCATTTTTTCAGACAACTCCTTACGCAATCCTTCCGGCAGCGCAACTCCTTCCTCCATGTAAGCATACCTTTCAAATTTCGTCCCGCTCGTAATAAACAAAGCAACCGCAATAATCACCGTAACCAGCAGCAGTACCACTGGCAGAACATCTCGTAAATCCTCCGGAATTCCTGACAACACAGTATTATTTATATCATAAATGCCATATAGCATCATCATTGCTGAAGCTCCCAATAAAATCAAAACAACTCCGATTGCTGTCCAAAAGTTCTGTATCTTTCTTGCATCCAGATATGCGTCTGTCTCTTCCTTTGTAACCACACGCCTTGTATCAGCTGCTTTCTCATTTGATGTCTCAGCCTGCGGTGCCGGCTGTGCAATACCGATCTCCTTCAGTAATTCATCAATATTCCCAAATTCCGAGATTACTGTTCCGACTGCCTCATTCTCAGATTTGCCCTCTGCTTTCAATTCATGATACTTATCTTCCATATTTGCAGCCAAATCGTTCTTAATCTTCTGCATCTGCTCTGTTTGTGCCACCGTGGCAAACATTGTGTTCAAATAGTTCATAATCGTTTCCATCACTCATTCTCCTCCTGTATGAATTTATTCACTACTTCCTTTGTTACATTCCATTCCTCACATTTTTCCTTATAATAGAGCCTTCCTGTTTCCGTGATTCTGTAATAAGTGCGCCGTTTTCCTGAAGATTCGTCACTGAAGGACTCTACATATCCATTTGCCTCCATCCTGCTGAATGCAGAATATAACGTTGTCTCTTTAATAATATACTTCTCTTCTGACAGTTCCTTGATACTCTTCGATATTTCATATCCATACGAAGGTGTCTCAAGCAACAAATACAGGATCATCGTATCGTTATATCCGCGAATCACATCGCTGCTAATCAAACTATCACCTGCCTCCCACTTTACTACGCCTGTCGTACCTACGTCTATCGTACTACGTCTGTCGTAGTATACGTTAGCATATGCAGAGTCAAATGTCAAG
>CAZWXS010000016.1:0-45072 GCA_964638005.1 uncultured Lachnospiraceae bacterium | reverse complement strand
TTGCTTGCAAGCAGCATTTTTCTCTTGCGTTTGACGAGCAACACGACCGAGGACAAAAAAAAGACACCTTCAAACGAAAGTGTCTCTTTCAATATGTTCCTAATCAACCAAAGGATGTCCCTGTGCATCTGTTGTAATGGTACCTGACAGAATCTGAATTCCCTCTACCAGACCCCAGATCCAGATTGCAAGTGATGCCACTCCGCATGTCACCGCACCGCCTAAGAGGCCGACCAATAACTGGATCAAAGCACGATTGGTATTACCAAGGTAGAAATTATGAATTCCGAGTCCACCCAGGAAAATACCCAAAAGACCCGCTGCCATTCTCGACTTCGGCGTGTATGCTCCGTTTCCGCCATTATAAGGAGGCGGCGTCTGCTGATAGTTCTGCTGATAAGTCTGCTGCTGATTATTCCCGCCTGCATCTCCTGTACTTCCTGTATTTCCGGCATTGGGTATCTCATTTACAACCTCGGCCGAACCGGTTACATTCTCAAACTGCTCTGTTGTCTCTTTTTTCGTAATCTGTACACCACATGCTGTACAGAACTGCGCATTGTCATCCAGCTGCGCTCCACACTTCTCACAAAACATATTCATTTCCTCCTTTTCACAAATGCACTCTTCCTGCTTAGACCCATGCATATCCATACGCCAGCAGGCATACCAGCTTCACAATCCACTGGATTAGGATGATTGCAATTCCGATATAAACAAAAGGCAATACATTTATAACCTTTATCTTTTTTTCTCTGCTCATATGCTTACTGACAAACATATTGACCATAAAATACAAATATACAATCACCGCATACGGCACAAAAGGATGTGCCAGGAAACTGGCAATCACATGTCCTCGTAATAACAGCATAACTGCATGCGTTCCTCCGCAGCCCGGGCAATACAATCCGGTCAGGGCACGTAACTGACACTCCGGCAGCCTCTCTAAACGTTGCTCCCCGAGCACATAGAATGCAATCGCTCCCGCTATGCCGATTATGAATGCAATCTTACCGAGAAAATAAAATTCTCTGTTTGCCTCTTCTTTCATGATCAAAACAATTACATATTCTCAAGATACTGTGTGACCTCTTCCGGTGACATACCACCAAATGCTGCTCCCATTGCCGCACCGAGAATCAAAATGAAAACTGTGATCAAAAGAGCCGCTGCACCAGTGATGATACCTGCAAGTGCCATACCGCTTCCTTCAGTTGTCTTCTTCTTGCTGACGATACCAAGCACGATGGCTACAACAGACAGAATCACAGAAACATATGTAAAGCAGCAAAGAACAATCGAAAGGATACCGCATACCATAGATGCAATCGCAAGTCCCTTGCCTGTCGGCTGTGCTTCTTCAGTGTATGTCGTAGTGCTGTTTGTAGTCGGAACTCCATTCAATACAGGCTGCTCCGGTTCCGGTGATGTATATAAGGGTTCTGCTGTAAACACAGGCTCTGTCGCTGCCTCAATTGCCGCTCCGCATGACGGACAGAACTTTACTCCCTCTTCCAACGGTGCTCCACATTTTTCACAATTCATTATAATTCCTCCTCATTCAAATAAAATTTTAATAATAATAGTATACATGATTCTCTTGCAATTTGCATTATATTTTTGCAGATTGTGACATCCGTCACTTATTTCCAAAGTTCCCCTCTTTGTGGTGTTTTCTGCACAGGGCAATGTATTGGTCATTGCTTCCAAGCACTACCTGTTCTCCACTCCTGATGATATTTCCCTGTTCATCATATCTGGCATTGCAGGTTGCACCCTGACCGCACCAGCATACCGTTTTGATCTCCTCCAGAATGTCCGCCCAAGCGAGCAGCCACAAAGAGCCCTCAAACACTTCTCGTTGAAAGTCGGTCCTAAGTCCATAACAGATGACCGGAATCCTCAGATCATCCACAATGTGCAGAAAGAATTCCACATCTGCCTTTTTTACGAACTGCGCTTCATCCACAATGACACAGTCATATTGTCTGATCTCGGCATCCTCCATCGCCGTCAGTTCTTCTACATATATGCAAGGTCGCTCCAACCCCATACGAGAGCGTATCACCCGGTCTCCATCCCGGCCGTCGATTCCCGGCTTTGCCAAAAGCGCTTTTTTCCCACGTTCATAATAATTGTATTCTACCATCAGTGCATTTGCTGTCTTGGAACTTCCCATCGCTCCGTACCTGAAAAATAATTTTGCCATCATTATCTCTCCTATAAAATTGATGCTCTTATCATAATTCAGTTTGTGTCAAAATTCAACGATGAAAAGTACTCTTCGTAAACTTTTCACGGTCCGAACAAAGCCTCTCACACCACAAAGTATGCCGATGAAATCATAAAACGGGAATTCTCATAAATGAAAATTCCCGTCCCGCTATAACACTTACAATTGTCCGCTCCGTTATCTCGTTCGGAATGTCGAACACTCCGTCGACTCAGAATCACGTGCCCCATACCCTGAGATACCAACTTTCTCTGCTTCACACTTCATACTGTCATTGTAAATACAATGTGCTGCTTCACAACCAATCTCAACTATATCTTTCGGCGATTTACATCCGCAGCTGCTCAGATAAGAATCTGTCGCTGCATCTCCTGTCCTCTTCTCATAACTTCCACAGCATGTGTCACACATTGTCCTGGCCTCAAGACCCTGCACGTTGATCGCACCTCTGGCACAATGCTCCTTTTGATTGTAGATACAACTGTCCACCGAACATTCCAAATTAGCCATTGCCGTCACCTCCTATAATAAAAAGCCATATGAGCTGTAATTTCATCGCTCATATGACTTTATTATCTGTAAAACATCGTATTCTTATGCCTGACAATGCGCATTAAAAATATAATCTTTTCTATTTTGCTTGCTTAGACTGTTCCGCTGCTTCATCCTGTACCTGTTCTTCACGAATTTCTCTGGAAGCAACCTCTGTCTTGATCGCCTTGATAAAGTCATCAAGTGTCTTCTGACCCTCATCCCCTGCAAATCTGCTTCTGACAGACACAAGCCCTGCTTCCTCTTCCTTTGCTCCGACTACGAGCATATAAGGAACTCTCTCCAGTCTTGCCTCACGGATCTTATAGCCGATCTTTTCAGCACGCTCATCCATCTCTGCACGAACACCGTTTTTCTTAAGTTCCTCCATGACCTTCTTACCGTAATCAAAGAACTTTTCGGAAATTGGAAGCACCTTCACCTGAACCGGTGCGAGCCATGTCGGGAACTTTCCTGCAAAATGCTCTGTCAGGATACCGATGAAGCGCTCGATCGAGCCAAATGCCACCCTGTGTATCATAATCGGGCGATGCTTTTCATCATCTGCTCCGATGTACTCTGCCTCAAAACGCTGCGGCATCTGGAAATCAAGCTGTATCGTGCCGCACTGCCATGTCCTTCCGATTGAATCCTCCAGATGGAAGTCGATCTTAGGACCATAAAATGCACCATCGCCTTCATTCACTACATAAGAAAGCCCAACCTCATCAAGTGCTTTCTGCAGTCCTGCCGTCGCTGCCTCCCAGTCCTCGTCGCTGCCCATGGAGTCTTCTGGTCTTGTAGATAACTCTACATGATACTTAAATCCAAATAGAGAATATACTTCGTCAATCAATCGTACAACACCCTTGATCTCATCTGTGATCTGTTCCGGCGTCATAAAGATATGTGCATCATCCTGATGAAAAGCACGCACTCTCATCAGTCCATGAAGCGCACCTGATTTCTCATGTCTGTGTACGAGTCCGATCTCTCCCATACGGATCGGAAGATCTCGATAGGAATGAGGTGTTGCCTTATAGACAAGCACTCCGCCCGGGCAGTTCATCGGTTTTACACAGAACTCCTCTTCATCGACCATCGTCGTATACATATTATCCTTGTAATGATCCCAGTGACCTGATGTCAGCCACAGATCCTTGTTCAGCATAATCGGTGTGGAAATCTCCACATAGCCTTCTCTCATATGGATCTCACGCCAGTAATCCATCAACAGGTTCATGAGTACCATGCCCTTTGGCAGGAAGAACGGAAATCCCGGTCCCTCATCCACCATCATGAACAGCCCCAGTTCCTTGCCGATCTTTCTGTGATCACGCTTCTTGGCTTCTTCCATTCTTGTCAGATATTCTTCCAAATCTGCCGCCTTGGTATACGATGTTCCGTAAATTCTGGTCAACATTTTATTTTTTTCATTTCCGCGCCAGTATGCACCTGCGATCTTGGTCAGCTTAAATGCCTTAACCGGCTTGGTTGACATCAGATGCGGGCCCGCACATAAGTCCGTAAATTCGCCCTGCTCATAAAAGCTGATGACTGCATCCTCCGGAAGATCCTGAATGAGTTCCACCTTATAAGGCTCGTCCTTTTCCTGCATAAATTTGATTGCTTCTGCACGCGGCAATGTATAATGCTTGATCTTATGATCTTCCTTAACAATCTTCTTCATCTCTGCTTCAATCTTCTCGAGATCTTCTGTTGTCAAAGGTGTGTCATTATCAATATCATAATAGAATCCATCATCAATAGACGGTCCAATCGCAAGCTTTGCATTCGGATATAATCTCTTAATGGCCTGAGCCATGATATGTGAGGTTGTATGACGAAACGCATCTGCGCCCTCCTTATCGTTAAATGTCAGGATATTTAAGGTGCAATCCTGATCCACGATCGTTCGCAGATCTACTCTCTCTCCATTGATTTCTCCGGCGCATGCCGCTCTTGCAAGTCCTTCACTGATATCTGCTGCGATATCAAGTACAGACATGGCACTGTCGTATTCCTTGGCAGAACCGTCTTTTAATGTGATCTTCATTTCTTCTTTCCTCCGTCATTACAACATTCATTTTTCTTTTCACGTCCGGTCGCAGACGATAGTAAAATGCCGTCTCCACTGTTCCTCAAGCTGTTATTGCTGCCAAGGGCGATGTGTACGCCTTTGGTTGCAGGAGACAGGATAAAGCCGATGGCAATTCCCGCAAGGACGCATATGATAGCTGCAATCCATAGTTTGTTGGATTCCAGCTTGTCGGTGATATCAGTTACATCAGGATATGTGTATTCTTCCATGTGAATCTCCTTTCTGATAAAGCTAAAACAAGAATTTGGTTTCATACAAATATTAATTCTTGGCGATGCGAAAAACTTTCCTTCGGAACAGTTTTCCGCTGCAAGCAAAATTGCTGCGCAATTTTATCTTGCGGCTCCACAGCACTTTTTATACTTTTTGCCACTGCCGCAGGGACAGGGATCATTAGGGAATATCTTGTCCCCTTTTACGATTGTTGTAGATGACTTCTGTTCCTTGTATAATGCCTTCTGCTTGTCCTCATCAAAAATCTTGTTCCATTCTTCAAGTTCATAGAGCCAGTCGGCCTTTGCACCTACCATGTTCTTGTAGAGCAGTTCTTTGTCGAACTCCAGGCTTACCTCTGTGTCGCCGTCCATCTCTTCGATTGGATTCGGCTTTACCAGACTGTCGTTGATACCATCAAGAAAGCCTGTCATTGTCATCATATCTACCTTATATTTCTTCGCAAGAGCCTTTACCGTACCTGTCACAGGATCATTCGGTTTTTTCAAAAGCTTCTTATAGATTTCCTTTTCCTTCTCAAAATAAGCAGCCCACATTCTCTGCAGGTCTCCTTTATTAGCGTTCGGCGAATATGCCTTTTCTCTCCACTCCTGTAATAATGCCATCTGAATATCTCCCTTTCCTCTCAAAAGATTTTCTATACGCTAGTATACACTACTCTATGAAGAATTTCAAAGTATTTTCAAAGTATTTCACATTTCGTACAATTTCATGAGATTTCCAATAATATCATCGTTTTTTCTTGTAAATTATCACATTTATGTTTATGATGTTAGTATACAATTTGTGTCAATTATTTTAGTATTAGGGAGGCCGCATAATGGGAGAAAACAGGAACCGTCTTGATATAGGTGTATTCGTATGCCATATTGAAACAGAATATGTAGTAAACATGTGTAACGGTATCATTCACGCCGCGGAAGATATGGATGCAAATGTTATTTTCTTTCCCGGTATGTATGTATCAGTCTATCATGATGCCACTCAACCTGCAGAATATGACTATCAGATCAATACAGTATATGATTATGCCAGACATTCCAACATTGATATTCTGATTATATCACTTGGTACCATTGGTCCGTTTATTGATTACACAGACATAAATAGCTTTTTAAATAAATTCAGCGACATGACAATTATCATTCTGGAAGAAGAAATCCCTAACTATCACTGTCTGACGATTGACAACAAAACCGGATTTCGTGACTGTCTGGAACACCTGATACACAAACATGGTTTTCATAAGATCTGCTATGTGAACGGAAAGCACAACAACCGCGATTCCTCAGAGCGTCTGGAAGTCTATCTGGAGGTCATGAAAGAAAACGGACTGCCGGTGGAACCCTCAATGACGCCCTACGGCAACTTTTCCTCATACTGTGATCCCGTTATCCACAAGCTGCTGGATACACATCCCGATACAGAGGCCATTTGCTTTGCAAATGACTATATGACACTCGCCGGCTATCGTGTGCTGAAATCCCGTGGGCTGGAAATCGGCCGTAACATAGCCGTAACCGGCTTTGATGACATCGGACTTTCATCGATGGCCGATCCTGCTCTGACAACAGTCAAGGTAAGTGCACATGAACTGGCCTATCGTGCCGTTATAGAAGGCATCGGCGTACATGACGGAAAACCGTTCCGCAAGACCCATGCAGCATCTACATTTATTTGCCGCAATTCCTGCTGCTGTACCGAGCAACAGACAAATCTGTTTGCCGGAATGGATGTTGCATCTCCCGAATGTATAGAGGTTGCACTGAACTATATCATGTTCCACTCTGAATCCAAGCCATTGTGTGACAAGCTGCGTCATCTCATATCGCAATTATTTAACCTCTATCTGCAATATGATGGCAAGAATCCGGAAAAAGAGGTATTCCTGGACATCATTCAACAAATTATCGATTCTAATTGGGCATGTTATATCGAATGCCGTAAATTGCATATTGTAATCCGCGACTATTTATTGAGTCTGATGAACTCCACAGATGATGAGACCCTTAAGACAAAACTCAGCCTGCAGATTGTTGCCGTCTATGAACAGGTCATTGCACATGATACGAGAAAAATGTATGATATGCCCGAACAATTTAAAAACACCAGGTGGCTTTCTTCCGGTATCGTAAGAGATTCCCTAATCTGTTCCGGCAATACCGATGCTGCCATCAAACAGATGTTGGACAAATTGTATCTGCTTGGCATCAAATCCTCATATCTGTATCTGTTTGATACCCCGATTATACATAACGTCTCTGATGAATGGCATCGTCCTAAAAGTGTTGAACTGATTGCATATCATGAAGGACCTGATAAGTATCTGTTAAAAGATGAATCGCGCGTCATTCCGATCGGCAACTTGTTTCATAATGAGTATACCGAAAAAGAAGATCGAAATATCAAAACCATATACAATCTATTTATCAACAATGAGCAATTCGGGCTATTGATCTGCGAATTGAATCTGGAATTACTGTACCCTGCATATTCGGCCAGTCTGGAAATCAGTTCTGCATTGAAATACTTGAACATGAACCGCAGGCTCCTCAATATATCAGCTATGGATGAGCTGACCAGATTGTATAACCGCAGAGGCTTCTTTGATAAAGTAATGCAGACCATCCGGTCGCATATCGGTGAACAGGCACTTCTCTTCTTTGCCGATCTGGATTCGCTCAAAATAATCAATGATACCTACGGACATGAAGAAGGGGACTATGCACTGATGAAAGCTGCCGCCATTCTGCGCAAAAGTTTCCGCAAAGATGATATCATCTCCCGACTTGGCGGTGATGAGTATATCTGCTTCGCCCTAATTAACGAAGAAGCAATCATTGAACAGCTCAAATCCCGTATCAAGATTCATACAGAAGAATTGAATAATGACCCTGATCGTCCATACTATATCGAAATGTCATATGGATACACGACATTTGTATGCAATGATGGCATTATACTGGAAGATATGATCAAGCTGGCTGATCATTTTCTCTATGAAAACAAACGTTTCAAACGTGTCAATCCATTCCGAGAGCAACATAAAGAGGCCTACTAATCTTGCTTTACAACCTGAAAGGAGTTTCTAGCATGAAACGAATACTTGCCATTTCCGGCATCATACTTTTGGTCGGACTATATCTGTCCACCCTGCTATTTGCAATTTTTGAAAATCCGAATACCTATCTTTGGTTTCGCGCATCCATTGTTGCAACCATTGCAGTTCCTGTGATGATATATGCCTATACGCTGATTTTCAAATATCTGAAACAGCGTAATTCTTCTGACGATTCCGAAAATACAGAGAATAGATCATCATAAAACAAACGCCAAATCGGCGGTATGAGCATATGCCCTACCGCCGATTTGCTTTATATCTATGTTGCTATGACCTCACATGTCAGTCTCTTCTGAATACATCTCTCGTATATACCTTGTCCTCTACATCATCCAGTTCCGAATGATAACGATTGGCAATGATGGCATCACATGAATCTTTGAATTTCTTCAGATCATTGATCACTCTGCTTCCGAAGAACAGGCTTCCGTCCTCAAGAGAAGGCTCATAGATCAGTACCTCTGCTCCTTTGCTCTTCACACGCTTCATGACACCCTGGATAGAGGATTGTCTGAAGTTATCACTGTCAGCTTTCATGGCAAGTCTGTAGACTCCTACAGTCACATCCTTACCCGGTACACCGTTACGTCCGTTGGCGCCCTCGTAATAACCTGCCTGCTCCAGCACACGCTCTGCAACAAAGTCCTTGCGTGTTCTGTTTGCATCCACGATTGCCTGCATGATATTACTCGGTACATTCTCATAATTTGCGAGCAACTGTTTGGTATCCTTCGGCAGACAATAACCGCCGTATCCAAAGGACGGGTTGTTATAATCAGATCCGATACGCGGGTCATATCCGATGCCCTCGATGATCTGCTTCGTATTAAGTCCGCGTACTTCTGCATAAGTATCCAGTTCATTAAAGAAGCTGACACGCAGCGCCAGATATGTATTGGCAAAGAGCTTGACCGCCTCCGCTTCCGTAAGTCCTGTAAATAGTACCGGTACATCCTTCTTGACTGCACCTTCTAATAAAAGTGCGGCAAATCTATGTGCTGCGTCTTCCAGTTCCGTATTCCCACTCGGAAAGCCTACAATGATACGGCTCGGATACAAATTGTCATATAATGCTCTGCCCTCCCGTAAAAATTCGGGACTGAATAAAAAATGTATATCCGGATACTTCGCATACAAGCCTGTCGTATATCCTACCGGAATCGTTGATTTGATTACAATGTATGCTTTCGGATTAATCTTCTGTACCAGATCTATGACTGCTTCAACAGAAGATGTATCAAAATAATTCTTTACGGAATCATAATTCGTCGGTGTCGCAATGATGACAAAATCCGCATCCTGATATGCTGTCACCGCATCCGTAGTGGCCATCAGATCAAGATCCTCACTCTGCATCCGCTCCATGATTTCCTTGTCTACCAGCGGAGATTTCCTTGCATTGATCATGTCTACCTTATCCTGAATGATGTCAACTGCATATACCTTATTCTTCATAGAAAGCAGACATGCCATGGACAGTCCTACATATCCTACACCTGCAATCGCAATGACCGTTTTATGATCCTTCATATTCGTCGTTCTCCTTATCAATGAATTTGATTCGTTATGCAACACAATCGTGCTTCACCACATTTCGTAGTGTACCACAAATCATCACACAACTCAATCCATTCCCAACTCGGCCATTTGCCGCAATGCTTCCTCGCGGCTCTTGAATACGATGCCGTGAATGCCGAACTTCTCTGCTGCCGCAACATTCTCAGGCTTGTCATCCAAAAAGACACATTCATCCGGTCTCAGATGATAGCGTTCGATGATCAGTTCATACATTTCATCATCAGGTTTGATCTTCCGTTCAATATAAGAAATCACCGCTCCATCCGCTTCCTTTACAAAGTCCATCTTAGACCCGCACTCGCGATAACACTTCTCCGAGAAATTCGACAGGATCAGCACCTGATACCCCTTCTGCTGCAATTCATGAATCCAGTCATAGGTGTAATCAAACACTTCTATGATTCCGTCGATATTTGCAAATACCTGACGAATCTCCCTCTCAATGCCGGGATCGTTCTTGATGAAGATATTCAGGATCTCTTCTTCGGTCAGCACGCCCTTGTCAAACTGGTTCCATATGTTATCATAGACCGTCGCCTTGGCAAGTCTCCGGAAAATCTCTTCCGAGAAGCCAAAACTTCTGTAAAACTTCTCCCAGCAAAAATCTGCCAGGACATTTCCAATGTCAAAAATGACTGTTTTAATCGCCATAAAAATCTCCTTTTCTCTGCTTATCGACGTATGATGTCGTCTCTGCCCGGGCCGTTGGAGACCATTGTGATCGGGAAGCCGATTCTTTCTTCGATGAATTCAATATATTTTCGGCAGTTTTCAGGCAGGTCTTCATACTTTCTGATGCCACGGATGTCTGTCTTCCAACCCGGCAATACTTCCAGTACCGGCTTTGCCTTCTCTAACTGTGTCGTCGTCGGGAAGTCCGTTGTAACCTCGCCGTCTATTTCATATCCTGTACATACAGGAATCTCATCCAGATATCCGAGCACATCCAATACGGTAAATGCAACATCTGTCGTGCCCTGCATCCTGCAGCCGTACTTCGAAGCCACGATATCAAACCAGCCCATACGTCTCGGACGTCCTGTCGTAGCACCATACTCTCCGCCGTCACCGCCTCTGCGTCTGAGTTCATCAGCTTCATCTCCAAATATCTCCGATACAAACGCACCTGCACCGACTGCCGAGGAATAAGCCTTGCATACGGTAATGATCTTCTTGATTTCGTAGGGCGGCACGCCTGCGCCGATTGCACCATATGCAGCAAGTGTTGAAGAAGATGTCACCATAGGATAGATTCCATGATCCGGATCCTTCAGTGAGCCAAGCTGACCCTCAAGCAGTACTTCTTTGCCTTCCTTTAATGCATTCCACAGATAGAGGGATGTATCACATACATACGGCTCTACCATTTTCTTATATTCCATCAGTGTATCAAACAAAGCACCCTCATCAATCGGATCCTGATGATACAGATTGGTTAACATAACATTCTTAATTTCGCACACACGAGTGATTTTCTCTTTTAAGGCTGACTCCTCACCAAAGAGTTCGCTGACCTGAAAACCGATTTTTGCATATTTATCAGAATAGAACGGCGCAATACCAGACTTTGTCGAACCAAAGGACTTACCTGCAAGACGTGCCTCCTCATAAGTATCAAAGTCGATGTGATACGGCATAACCATCTGTGCTCTGTCTGAGATCAACAACTTCGGCATCGGAACTCCCTTAGATGTGATATCTTGAATTTCCTTAAAAAGAACCGGCACATTCAGCGCCACTCCGTTGCCGATGATGCTCGTCGTATGATCATAAAATACACCCGACGGCAAGGTATGAAGCGCAAACTTGCCATATTTATTTACGATTGTATGACCAGCGTTTGCACCACCCTGAAAACGAACGATGATATCTGCGTCCGCCGCCATCATATCCGTGATCTTACCTTTTCCTTCGTCGCCCCAATTGGCTCCTACGATTGCTTTTACCATGATAATTCCTCCTCTGAATTCAAAATGGAGGTGTAAATCTCCTCCATTTCCTGATTGCCACTTTCAGAGTATAGCACTCTTTTTATCATAAGTAAAATTGATATTTGTTATATACTATATAATTTCTAATTATGTCAATATAACTCTGCATAGAGAAGTTTCGTAACATCTGCCACCCTATACAAGCAGATCCAGCAATCGCTGTGCCGCAAGTGATAAATGATTCTTCTCGCTATATGCCACATAGAAATCCCGCTTCGGAATCTGTTGTTCAAACTGCAGTTCAAACAAAGCTTCCTCGGCAATCGCCTCCTCGGCAAAATCCTTGACCACGCAGCCGATTCCGAGATTCCGGAGTGCAAACTGAACAATCATGTCACTGGTTGCAAGCTCAAATTCCGGATGCAATACAACGCCCTTTTCATACAGATAATGATCCACATAGGTTCTGGTACTCGTACACTTTTCCAGACAAATGATCGGCAATTCCTCCAGTTCGATAAACTTCAGTTTTCTTCCCTGTAAATGATGAAACCTGCTGCCTGCCACAAATACATCCTGTATACGTCGCACAGACCTGACCGCAAAATTCTGCCTGCTCGGCAACGGCGAACTAATCAGTCCAAAATCGATCCGATTGTCCTGCATAGACTGTAGGGTTTCCGGAGTCGGCGAATTGTATACCGTAACCTTAATCTTCGGATACTTCTCATGGAATCGCTCCAAATACGGAAGCAGATAATACTTTAATGTCATATCGCTGGCACCGATCCGTATCTCTCCGGCATCCAGATCCAACATCTCCCGCAGCTTCATCTCACCGCGTAAGATTGTCTCATATCCCTTTTCCACATAGGAATAGAGCATCTGGCCCTCACTTGTCAGCCTGACGCCCTTGGAAGTACGAAGAAACAGTGTCACACGGACACTGTTCTCCAATTGCTTGATGGCCTGGCTCACCGCAGGCTGCGAGATCGATAAAGCCTCTGCTGCCGCTGTGATACCGCCACACTTTACCACATAATAAAATACCTTGTATTGTTCCAGATTCTCTCTCATATACGCCTCTGCTTCTATGATACATCTGTATAATCATTATATATTGAAATGCTGTATCTTGCTCTCCAACTGCTCTGCCTCGTTCTTCAGCCTCATCGCATCCTCTGCAAGTTTGGATATGAAATCAACCTGCTCATTGATCGTGGCTGTCACTTCCTCAGTCGACGCAACCGAATTCTCTGAAATATTCATAACCGCTTGGATGGACTGCAGTACCTCATCCTTATCCTCTTGCAGCATACCCATATCATCAATGATCGTCTCCAGTTTCTCGACCAGTTCCTGCACATCACGATTGATTTCGCTGAAGACCTCTACCGTCTCCGCGATTGCCGCCGTCTGTTCCCTGATATTCTCCTCTGCCTGTGATGCGGATGCCGTTGTTCTTGCATTCGTCTCCTGAATATTTTCAATGATCTTACCGATTTGATTACCGGATACCATAGACTGTTCAGCCAATTTGCCGATTGCCTCTGCCACAACCGCAAAGCCACGCCCGCTTTCTCCGGCTCTTGCTGCCTCGATGCTCGCATTCAGAGATAACAGGTTGGTTTCCTCAGCAATGTCATTGATGGTATTGATGATACCACCGATATTTTCACTCTGTGCATTGACATCCGCAATGTTGTCTAGAAGTTCGCGTGTGATTGCCGCCGTAGTAGATGCCTTATGATCCAGTTCTGTCACGCGGCCTGCTCCCTTACCGATGCTATTGATGGTCTCACCTGCCATCTCCTGCATCGCATTCGTAATGTCATGGATATGATTGATCTTATCCGAGAAGGCCACCATTTTGCTGTAACCGCCCTCCGCATCATTTGCCTGCGCAATGACGTTGCCTTCCATATCGGATATCGCTTTGTTGACTTCCTGCATGGCAAGAGATATCTTACCGCTCGTATTTGCAACCTCTTCTGCCGAAGCACCCACGCTGCCTCCGAACTGCTGTACCTCTTCAAGCGTTCCTCTCATATTTACAAGCATAGATTCGATACTGCCTGTCAGCTGTCCGAATTCGTCCTTACGTTTCGTTGCCACATCAACGGTCAAATTGCCCTCTGCCGCAGACTTCATGGACTTTGACACATGATTTACCACTGTGCTGATACTGCGGGACAATAAGAAACCTATGACAATCGCTATGATTGATGCAATTAACACGAAAATAATCGTTGTATTTCTGAGACTTGATACCTCGCCGACAATATTACTCTCCGGTATCAAACCACATAATGACATTCCCGTCTCTCCGACCGGCTCATACAGATACAGATAATTCTCTCCGTTATATTTCACATAATCTCCGTAAGACTCCCCGGCCGCCACAGAATCGTTATAGAAAGATTGTGCCTCAAAGATCGGTTCACTGATGATTTCCTCTCCCTGCAGAATGATTTCTCTGCCGTCAGGAGTCACAAGACCTACCAAACTTCCTTCTCCTGCTTCTGCCTGTGCCAAAATGTCCTTGATCGTATCAACATTGACATCCACCGCGATAAATCCCTTACCGGTCGTAAACTTCTTCATAAAGCTGATGGCATATTTATCTTCGCTGCTGTCGGTCTGCGCATCAATATACGGATGATGACCTACCCAGATACCTTTGACTGTACTGTCGCTCGCAAACGGAGCGCCCTCCTCCAATTGAAAATTATCATAAGCCGTTTCCTCAAAGGCAATCCTCTTAGACGAATCAGCAGTTGCTGATGAGGTCGGACGTCCATTCTTCGCAAACATATGTACATCGCTGAAATATTTTGTAATCGTAGCCAGATTCAAGGTTGCCATTCTGGCAGTCTCATATGCCTTGTTCTCAGCGGTCGCATCCGTGCTGGTCGCATACAGTCCATAGTAATCCGTAATCTTCGTATCAATCAGCAGTTCCGCACACTTTGTCTCGGCGGTGTTGCATAACAATGCACAATACTGTGCCATAGAGGACATCGTCGATCCGGCAGACTGTTCGTACTTATCCATGGTACTTTCTGCGGCTTTTGAATAAGACAGAACCCCCAGAAAGATCATAAGTACGATGGGAACGGCAAATGAAAGCAAGAGTTTATAAAAAATCTTAATCCCCCGCCTATTTCCCGTAGCTTTAGTTTTTGCTGTCTTTTGTGTATTAACCTTAGTTTTCTTTGGCATGCAAATACCTCCTCAAACGATTTCGGAAACACCTAGTTTGATTATAACATTTTTCGAAAAGCAATTCAATGCTTTTGACTTTTGACACTTGTATCTTGAAGAATGACTTCAAATGGTCTAATATAGAGAAGTGAATACAAAAATACAAATGATTCAATAAAATACAGAAGGACTTCCTAAATGGCTAAGAAAAAACAGAAAAAAACGAATACATCCAAAAAATCAAACATCGGTGAAAAAATCGCTTTGATCCTCGCGGGACTGATTCTTGTCCCCACTGTCGCATTGACAGCCTGCATCGTATTGGCACAAACAACCGACATGGATTTTGACTGGCTTGCAAACAAGGCTGCTGCCATCGAAGAACATGAGGAAGCCGAAGAAGCAGCCCGGATTGCAGAAGAAGAGGCTGCAGCTGCAGAAAAGGAAAAGGCCAAAGCCGAGGAAGAAGCTGCAAAAGCTGCTTCCAGCAGTTCCTCCATGCCTACAAGCGTCAATGTCGAACTCATCGATCATTCCATCTCCAGCACACCGGCCAGCACCACTGCCGAAGTCCTGCCTGAAGAACTTCCCACAGAAAATATTGATGTGGAAGACACCGTCTCGGCAGAAGGCGGCGCCGAAGCCTCAGTCACCGGCAATCTCAATGATAAGATGTGGATTACGGATGACAATGAATACTATCACAAAAACTCCTCCTGTTCCGGCTTGATCAATCCCAGAGAGGTCACCATGCAGGATGCACTCTATGCCGGCAAGACACCATGTCCGACATGTTGTAAATAATAAAATAAAAAAAAGAGCAGATTTTCAGGTTATCTGCTCTTTTTCAAATCTATTCTTCTATAATATACTTTAACTATCCTATTTATCCTATACGTTGATTTCAGCCTTGACGCCCAACAAATCTTGATTCTCATCCAATATCGGACGAACCACTTTGCCTAAGAAGGTCTCAACCTGCTCCTTGGCACATCCTACATACTTCGCAGGATCCATGGTCTTCTGCAGATCTTCTAATGTCATATTGAAAGCATCATCCGCTGCAATCAGTTCAAGGAGATTATTCTCCAATCCATTGACCTTGACATTCCTGCCTGCTTCCATTGATAACTCTCTGATACGCTCATGCAGTTCCTGTCTGTCTCCGCCTGCCTTGACAGCATCCATCATGATATTCTCAGTCGCCATGAATGGCAGTTCACTGCGCAGACGTTTTTCGATGACCTTATCATAAACCACCAAACCATCTACAACATTCAGACACAGATCCAATACACCGTCAATTGCAAGGAATCCTTCCGGAATGCTGAGTCTCTTATTTGCAGAGTCATCCAATGTTCTCTCAAACCACTGTGTAGCCGATGTGATTGCCGGATTGAGTGCATCAATCATCACGTATCTTGACAGAGATGCAATTCTCTCACTTCTCATCGGATTTCTCTTATATGCCATTGCTGAAGATCCGATCTGGCTCTTTTCGAACGGCTCTTCCACTTCCTTCAGGTGCTGTAACAGACGGATATCATTTGAAAACTTATGTGCACTCGCTGCGATTCCAGCCAATACATTTGCCACTCTGGTATCCACCTTACGGGAATAAGTCTGACCGGAAACAGGATAACATTCCTTGAAGCCCATCTTTTTTGCAATCATCGGATCAATCTGCTCGATCTTGCTCATATCTCCGTCAAAGAGTTCCAAAAAACTAGCCTGTGTTCCCGTTGTTCCCTTAGAACCCAGCAGTTTCATCGAACCCAGCACAAAATCCAGTTCCTCCAGATCCAACAGGAATTCCTGTATCCAAAGCGTTGCTCTCTTACCGACCGTCGTCGGCTGCGCCGGTTGAAAATGCGTAAATCCAAGCGTCGGCTGTCCTTTGTATTTCTCTGCAAAATCAGCCAGTTCCGCAATCACATTTACCAGTTTCTTCTTGACTAATTTCAGAGCTTCCGTCATCACGATAATGTCCGTATTATCTCCGACATAGCAGGAAGTCGCTCCCAGATGAATGATTCCCTTTGCCTTCGGACACTGCACACCGTACGCATACACATGACTCATGACATCATGACGCACTTCCTTCTCCCGCGCCCGTGCCACATCATAATTGATATCCTCCGCATGCTCCTTCAGTTCATCAATCTGCTCCTGCGTAATATTCAGTCCCAGTTCCTTCTCTGTCTCCGCAAGCGCAATCCAAAGCTTCCTCCAAGTCCGAAACTTCATATCCGGCGAGAAAATAAACTGCATCTCCTTACTCGCATACCTCTCCGACAAGGGACTCTGATATCTATCCGTCATAAACCTATCCTCCATCTTATATACATCCGCCGTCTTCACTCACACGATCATAATCCCAGTCTCTTAAACACTTCCTGATAAGCCTCTTCTACATTTCCCATATCACGTCTGAATCTGTCCTTATCCAATTTCTCATGTGTATGTACATCCCACAGTCTGCAAGTATCCGGTGATGTCTCATCTGCCAAGATAATCTGTCCCTTATATCTGCCGAACTCAATCTTGAAATCGATCAATTCTATATCAGCCTGCAAGAAGTATGCCTTTAACACATCATTTACCTTAAAAGCATATTTTTTAATGGTATCGATCTCTTCCTGAGTTGCAAGGTCAAGCGCAAGTGCGAAATAGCTGTTGATTAACGGATCGCCCAGCGCATCATTCTTATAACTGAATTCTATTGTCGGCTGCTTAAACGGAGTTCCCTCTTCTACACCCAGTCTCTTAGAAAAGCTGCCTGCTGCCACATTTCTGATGATCACCTCAAGCGGAACGATCTCCACCTTTTTAACAGCAGTCTCTCTGTCGCTGAGTTCCTCGATCAAATGTGTCGGTACGCCTTCCTTTTCAAGCAGTTTAAATACATGATTGGTCATGCGGTTGTTAATGACACCCTTGCCAACGATGGTACCCTTTTTCTCTCCGTTAAATGCAGTCGCATCATCCTTATAATCCACGATCAGCACATCCGGATCTTCTGTCGTATAAACCTTCTTTGCTTTTCCCTCATACAGTAAATCTAATTTTTTCATCTTCTTGACTCCTTCTTGCAGTTTATAGGTATTTTAGGTATAGCCGATAACAACGACTTGATTATATACCAAAGAAGCATGTTTCGCAATATCGAAATCCGCTGTTTTGTGCTTTTTCCCAGTTTATTTACAATACATAGTGGTTGTATTTTCGGACAGGAATGAATATAATAGAGTATGCAAATGTTTTACTGAATAGGTAATTAGTACTAAGAAAGGAACACTTCAAATGGACGAAAAACGCGCGAACAAACGACTTGGCATCGGAATTAAGCTTTCCATATCCGACCTGTATAAGGAAGATACGAATACAATCATGGACCTTGATTCCCCCATTGAAGTAACCAATATCTCGGCTGAAGGGATTGGCTTTATCTCAGAATGCATCCTCCCGACCGGCTACTTTTTCATTGCCAACATCGAATTGTCGAAGCAGCTTCCACAGATCATCACAGATGTGCGCATCATCAGAAGTTCCGCCATAGACAAAACCACTTATCAGTACGGATGTGAATTCGTATCTATTTCACCGCGCATCAAGAAGATGCTCGAGGATTTCGAAAAGGAACATCAATAAATCTGTTTCATACTATTTTCGCAGATACTTTCCGATGGTTCTTTGAAAAATTTTCAAAGAACTTTCTATATTTTTATCATCTTCAATAATCTGATTCACTTCGCTTTCAGCCAATGCAATCACATCATCATACTTCTGGAACTTCGGAGAGATCGTTCCGTTTTCAATTACCCTGCTCAACAGTTGGTTATCGATGACTCGTTCCCCCTCATCCATATCCTCCTTAATGATCGCCTCTGCCTCCTCTGAGCGGGTAACGTTCGTCAGCACAGAAGCACCCTGTGAATATTGAAAGATATCCATCTGGATCTCTTCATCATAAGTCAGAAGTTTCAGAAATTCCCATGCCAATTCCTCATGCCGTGTCTTATTCCCAATTCCCATCAGCAATGTATTGACCTCGGAGGTGTTCGCACCCTCTGGACCTGCAGGCAGTGTAATACAGTCCCATTTGAATGTCGTATACTTCTTAATCTTATACGGATAAGTCTTATATGTCCTGTAATCCGAAAACAGCAACGGCATAAATGCAACATGACCTCCGTCGAAATCGTCCTGCGTCACCTTATGTCCCTGATTGGTATCGTATATCTGCTTGGCAAATCTGACCGCAGAAACCACCGCTTCCTCATTAAAATAAGCTTCTGTTCCGTTGGCATCAAACAGTTCCGCTCCATTGGCAATAACAGCATTCCGCCAGTTGTAGTTATATGCCCCGAACTGATCCAGCGTTCCGTCACCATCCTTATCCTGAGTAATCGCCTGACAGATATGATAAAAATCATCCCAGGTCCAGTCATCCGCCGGAACCGCAAATCCGTTTTTATTTAACAGCGTCTTGTTCACAAACATCAGCGTCGGCACTGTCTCATAAGGCAGGGCATACTGATTCCCCATATACTTACCGGTATTAAATGCCGTCGTATAATAATCCTCTTTCTGAAAATCGGCATCCTTGAACATCAATGTATCCAGATTCTTCATAACGCCAATGGAAGAAAACTGATTGAAATCGCTCGTCTCTATCATGAAAACATCCGGTGTCTTTCCCAATAATATCTGCTGGGACAGCCATTCAGAATAATCTTCCTTAGTAATACCGCTGCTATAGTGGATCTTCACACGCGGATGCTCTGCCTCAAACTGTTCTATAGCCTTGTCTATGATCACATAACTGTTGGCATTCGCGACATCCCAGTTGCTCCCGACAAACATTCCAAATTCCAACGTAATCGTCCGATTCTGATTCCACACACCATATGCCGCCCCACAGATGAGTAGGGCTGTTAAGACAATCATTCCGATTCTCACATACTTCTTTTTCATATGCTACTCCAACTCTTTTTTGCTGACTCCCGTCTGCACAGCCCATATTGCTAACTGTGTTCGGTCACGCAGATCCAGTTTATTTAATATGGCACTCAGATAGTTTCTGACTGTCCCTTCTGACAAATTCAGCGTATCCGCTATTTCTTTATTGGATGCACCATACTCGACCTGCTCAATGATTTTCCATTCCGTCTTGGTGAGTTCATCCTGTCCACGCTTCCCGACCTGAATCGAATAATCCGCTTTTGCCATCTGTGAAAATAATTTCACGACCTTTGTCGCAATATCAGGATTGATCATTGCTCTCCCACTATGTACTGTCTCTATCGCACTGACCAGTTCATCCATTGTAACACCCTTCAGCAAATATCCGCTTGCGCCATTTTTCAACGCATTGTATACATATTCGTCGTCATCAAAGGTCGTCAGAATGATGATCTTAATCTGCGGATAATTTTCTTTGATAATCTTGGTGCATTGCACCCCATCCATTTTAGGCATACGCACATCCATCAGGATCACATCCGGTTTATTGCTCCTAACGCTCTTGATAACCTCCTGACCATTTGCAACTGCATCCGTGACCTCAAGTCCGTCTCTGTTGTTCAATACAATCTGCAATCCCTGCCGTATCAATTCCTGGTCATCTGCAATCAACACTTTAATCATATTCCTCACCCCATCTGATTGGTATTCTGACATCTACTTCAAATCCATGCTCTCCGTTAAAAGAAACCGTCCCATTCAACATCCCAATTCGTTCCATCATATGTTTGATTCCGAAGCCGGGATTGATCTGCTCACAACCGCTCCCGTTGTCTTTGATATGAAGCTTGATTTCAGCATTTAACTTATCTATTTGAACCCATATCTTCGATGCATTTCCATGCCGTATCGAATTCGTAATGCTCTCCTGAATGACTCTGTATATAATATTTTCCTCGTCCTCGTCAAATTTCAGATTGTCCATTTCACAATCAAACTCTATTGTTGTATTGGTGAGAGAATTGATGTCATTGATCATTTTCCGTATCGCATATTCAAGACTCAACCGTTCCAACGAATCAGGACGCAGTTCATTCACCGAACGACGTACCTCGTTGATTCCTTCCCGTGTCACATTGGATATAATCTCAAGCTGTTTTTTTGTCACCTGCGGCGAATTTTCTACCGTTGCGATGCAAGCATCCAATCCTGCGGATATGCCGGTCAGAGTATGCCCTAACGTATCATGGATTTCTCGCGCCAATCTGTTCCTTTCCTTCGTCTCGCCCATTTTCTCCGTGATGGTTGCATAATCCCGCAATTGAATGTTAGCATTCTGCAGATCCTCATTGACCTTGCTCAACTCATCATACAACCGATTGACTTCGTGAATCGTACCCTGTTGTTCCTGAATGACCCGAACGCAATACAGAATGAATGTAATGATATTCAATGAAATCAGGACATTATAAAAGCCCAGCAGATACTGCTGCGTTGCCGCATCATAATAATTGATATAAGAATGCACGGAATACAACCTGTAATTGATGGAAATCAATTCGTAATCTGCCACAAGGAAACTGGCAATCGCCAGAAAAATCAGGACAAAACGTCCCTTCACGCCCTTGGTATAGGTTACGACATTTGCAAAGACAAGCAAAATGATTCCGTTATAGTTAAAATTCAATAAATAGACGATATAGAAGCCGACAACCATCTCAAAAATGAATGTTAGGTAAACCACTTTGGTATGATTGCTCCAGATAAATTCCCTGCATATATAAGAAACCACCGAAAGAACCAGCATGACAACTAACAAAGAAACCATCCTGACCGGCTGATCGGGCACCGCCTCGATGCCATCCATAAATTCGCGCGCAATATAGTGACTGCATATCCTATTGGTCGTAACATTGATTAAAATAGCCACAAAAAGAACAGCCACGATATTGATTAGCAACATCGCAATCTTGATATATTCAATCTGTACTTTTGTAAGTGAATTCGTCTCCTGCATGTTACTCACTGCCACCCATTTACATCAAATTGATCCAGATTCTCGCTCGTAATCAGCGTCACCGGTATTACAATGTATTTCTCAACTTGCTCCCCGTTCAGATATGCATATGCAGTCTCTGCCACAGTACGTCCCAGAATACGCGGACTCTGTGCACTGGTTGCCTCCAAATATCCCTGTTTGATCATTGTCTTGCCGTCGGGAGAACCATCCACACCATAGATCAGTACATCTTCCGACTTATGATTCGCCTGCAGGGATGCTAATGCACCCAAGGCAGAGGGATCGTTTCCGCCCAACACGATGTCAAATGCAACACCATCCGCAAGAATCTGATTCATAACCTCCATGGAAACCTCCAGTTCTCCATTTCCGGCTCTCACTTCCACGATTTCATAATTCCCGTCCTTAGCCAGCGTGTCCTTGAATCCCTGCACACGTTCGAGAATCGAGTTGGTCATCGGATCATTCAAGACAACAATCCTCGCACTGTCGCGTTTTTCCATGATATCCAAAGCACACTGCACGCCGGCATTATAATTATCGGATATGATTGTAGACTCAATATATTCCATATCATAAACCAGCGTATCCACATCAAACACAGGAACCCCTGCCGCCTTGCAGCTCTCCAACGCCGGTTTCACCTTTTTCCAGTCAACCGGATTGATGAAGATGGCTTCCACACCCGCATCTATCATTTCCTGTATCTGTTCATTCTGCTTATCCTGATCTTTTGCCGGATCACGCGTAATCAGAATATCTCCGTTGGACTCAACCACTTCTTTGATGCTGTCATTCAAGATACCAAAATACGGATTGTTCATCGTCATATAGGTAGCTCCGAACTTCTTTGGTTCATAGTTGGCTACATCTGTTTTTCTTGCCTCATAGATAGGTTTAAAAATGAAAAACGCCAAAATAAAGAGTATGAATATAACAGATACTCCTATGATCAGCTTCAAAGTACTCTTTCCAAAATTCATGTCTTCACGTTTCAATGTATCAAAACTCCCATACAACCCGATAGGGCTTCTTTCGGAAACAACCGAAAGAAGCCGTCATCATTATTATAGTGTTATCATAGCGAAAAAAAACGGTTTCGTCTAGGCATTTGCCTTCTTATTTTTCAGATAATCAATAAACACTGCCAGCAGAATCACCGCTCCCTTTACAACATACTGCCAGAAAGAATTCACATTCAGCAGATTCAATCCGTTATTCAATACGCCAATGATCAAACCGCCGATGATCGTTCCGCCGATCTTACCGGATCCGCCTGCCATACTGGTTCCGCCGACAACAACCGCTGCGATGGCATCCATCTCGGCGCCGTCGCCTGCAGTCGGCTGCCCCGAATACATACGAGAAGCAAGAACAACACCGGCCAGACCTGCCATGATTCCCGAGAAAGTATGTACCAGGAACTTGACACGTGCTACCTTGATTCCGGAAAATTCCGCTGCCTGCGCATTTCCGCCGACTGCGTAGATATGCCGTCCGAGCTTCGTCTTGTTCATAATCAGTCCTGTTATGATCAGCACAATGACCAATATCACAACCGGCGTCGGAACCGATCCTATATATCCCGCACCTATAAACTGCCACTCCTTGGTCACGACACGTACCGGTGAACCACCGGTATACACATATGCAAATCCTTTTACAATATTCATGGTTGCAAGTGTCACGATAAATGCCGGTATCGTTGTTTTGGAAATCACAAATCCATTGAATGCACCAACCAGCAATCCAATCAGTATGCCTGCTATGATGGCAATACCGATCGGAAGATTGTACCTTGATACGCAACCGGCAGCAATACAGCCGGACAACGCAATGATGGATCCAACCGACAGATCAATGCCGCCCAGAATAATGACCATCGTCATCCCGCATGCCAAAAAAAGATTTGAAGAAATCTGTCTCAATACATTAAATATATTTTTGGTAGTCAGAAAAGAGCCGCTTGTAATCGGATTTACTGATAGGAATAGACCAAGTACCAAGAGTGCAATCATGATACCCATGTTCTCTTTTAAGAACACGGTTGCCGTTTTCTTCAGCCTGATTGCCGTTTTCTCCTTCTTCACTGTTATCTGAGTCATCTTATTTCCTCCTAAACTATCATTATTGCTTCCATAGGCTGCATTTATCTTGCCGCCAGCTGCATAATCTTCTCCTGCGTCACCTCATCATGTCCAAGACACCCTGCAACCTTTCCGTCATACATCACATAGACCCTGTCGCTCATATTGATGATTTCCGGCAGTTCCGATGAAATCATGATGATCGAGACACCTTCCTTGACCAGTTGATTCATGATTGCATAAATCTCTGACTTTGCTCCGACATCAACACCTCTTGTCGGTTCATCCATAATCAATATCTTTGGTGCCGTTGCAAGCCATCTTCCGATCATGACCTTTTGTTGATTGCCTCCTGACAGATTTCCGATCTTGGTATCCTGTGTCGGTGTCTTGGTAGACATCATGTCAATATAATGCTGCGTAATCTGCTCTTCTTCCCGCCCATTCACAAAGATTCCTTTGATAAATCGGGCAAGCACCTCTATGGTCGCATTGTACTTCACGCTCTGCACCTTATACAGGCCCTCTTTCTTCCTGTCCTCTGGCACCAGTGCGATTCCCATCTTCATTGCTTCCACGGGCGAATGAATCTCCACCTTTTTTCCATCTATATAAATGTCTCCGGTTGCATCCTTCGTCAATCCGAATATGCATTTCATCACTTCTGAACGACCTGCTCCGACCAATCCCGCAAATCCGATGATCTCACCTTTATGCAGTTCAAAAGAAGCTCCTTTTGCCATTTTCCCGTCTGCAATATTTTCACACTTAAGCACTATCTCTCCGGGTGGAAGATAATCTCTCGTATAATAGCTGGTCAGCTCTCGTCCAACCATCATTGCAATCAGTTTGTCTTTCGTCGTATTCTGAACCACCTCTGTGCCGACACAGGATCCGTCACGCATAACCGTAACACGGTCACAGATTTCCTCAAGTTCACTCATTTTATGAGAAATATAGATGATTCCTACACCCTTTGCCGTGAGTGTACGCATCGTCTCAAACAGGAAATTTACCTCTTTGTCAGAGATTGAGGAAGTCGGCTCATCCATGACCAGAATCTTGGAATTGTATGAGATTGCCTTTACGATCTCCACCATCTGCTGCTTGGCAATCGTCAGGTCTGCCACCAATGTATCCGCCTCGACATGCATGTCATAGGCATCCAGAAGCGTCTGTGCCTCCACATTCATCTTAGCCCTGTCTACAAAGCCGCCCTTCCGAGGTTCTCTTCCAAGAAAGATGTTCTCTGCAACCGTCATATGCGGAACCAATACCAGTTCCTGATGAATGATTGCAATTCCGTTTTCCTGTGCTGCCTTGACACCATCTATCTCGACCTTGGTCTGCTCGATGAATATCTCGCCTTCATCTGCTATATAAATACCTCCAAGCACCTTGATCAAAGTAGACTTTCCTGCACCGTTTTCACCGAGCAAGGCATGCACTTCACCGCTTTTCAATTCAAAATTCACCGCATCCAATGCCCGTACTCCGGGAAAGGATTTATTGATATTCTTCATAGTAAGTAAAATTTTTTCACTCAAATCATCACCTACTTTATCTTTCTTTTCGATTTTTGAAAGAGAGTGCCTGCTCCCACCCGGAAGCAAGGCACTCTCGCCAATCATTGATTATTGCCAGCCGTCTGTTCCGTACTCTGCTACATTATCTGCAGTAATCAAGAATGTCTCAACAGGATATCTCTCATCCACCTTTTCGCCTGCCAGATATTTGTACATAATGTCAACTGATGTCTTAGCAATGCTGATAGGGGACTGAGCGCCTGTGCCTTCGATCAAAGACTCGCCTGAAGCAAGTTCTGCCTTGATATCCGGTGAACCGTCTACGCCATAGATCATGCAATCTGTGATACCTGCTGCGTTTGCTGCTGCAAGAGCACCCAATGCTGTCGGATCATTTCCACCAAAAATGGCAACGACATCGCCGTGAGCCTGCAATAAATCCTCGCAGATTCCCATGGATACTTCCAGATTACCTTTTGCATCCTGCTGTGCTACAATGTCAAATCCTTTGCCTTCGATTGCTGCAAGGAATCCATTGGTTCTGTCAACAACAGAATTCATGGTAGGAGAATCCAGCACGATAATCGGACCACCGTCAGGACACTTCTTGACCAGATCTTCTCCGCATACAAAACCTGCATTATAGTTATCACTTCCTGCATAAGATACAAGATAAGACATATCTGCTACTTCTGTATCAAATCCGATAATCGGGATTCCTGCTTCCTTCAGCATATCAAGTGCCGGTAAGATGCCTTCTGCCTCTGCGGGATTCATAAACATAGCATCGATTCCTTGTGTGATCAGATCTTCTACCTGTGTAATCTGTAAGGATACGTCATTTGCAGGGTCAACTGAGATCAATGTATCTCCGTTTGCCTCTACTTCATCACGGATTGTCTGCTCTAAGATAACAAAGAACGGGTTGGTTCCATCCATACATGTATATCCGAACACATAACCACCTTCAGGTCTCTCACCTGCAGTTGCCTCTGCTTCCGCAACCGCTTCCTCTGCTACTGCTTCAGCGGGTGCTGCTTCCGCTGCCGGTGCTGCTGCTTCTGTTGCTGCCTGGCCACCGCATCCTGCAAGCAATGCACTTACCATTGCAAGACTAAGCATCATACTAACAAGTTTTTTCTTCATTTTGTCTTTCCTCCCTTTTGGAAATATGTTTTTGGTTACATCCATATCCTAGAAGATTTCGAGGTTTTAATCACCTATATTTTGTAACGAAAAATATATTACATTTGTAATGGGAAACGAGGGGTGAGGTTACAAAAGTTAGAATTGTTACTATCTGCTTACCCTGAGCAAAAACAGAAACAGAGTGAGATTCTCTTACGTGCAAGCACGACGCGGATTGCTCACTTACGTGTTTTTTATATTACTATCTGCTTACCCTGAGCAGCATCCGGGTATGGGCGGATGCCCATATCCGGATGAGGGCTTCGCCCTAAACAGAAACAGAGTGAGATTCTCTTACGTGCAAGCACGACGAGAATCTCACTCTGTTTCTGTTTCTGCTCAGGGTAAGCAGATGACGGGAATCGAACCCGCCTCACCAGCTTGGGAAGCTGGAGTTCTACCAATGAACTACATCTGCAATCTTGATTGTTTATTACATTGAATATTTTACATCAATTATGAAACTTACGCAATAAATTTCTTATCCTTGAAACTTACCGATGAAATCACTGACACGTTGATTTTCGATGGCAAATATTTCGTCCGGGGTGCCTTCTGCCTGTATCCGACCGTCTTCCATGAAGATGATTCGGTCGGACAGTTCTCTGGCAAACTGCATTTCGTGGGTTACGATGATCATCGTCATCTTCTGCTGAGCCAATGACTTGATGACCTTCAATACCTCACCTGTAAGCTCAGGATCCAAAGCGGATGTCGGCTCGTCAAAAAACAGAATCTTCGGCTGCAGTGCCAGAGCACGGGCTATGGAAACGCGCTGCTGCTGTCCGCCGGACAGTTGGTAAGGGTATGCCTCTGCTTTATCTGCCAGTCCGAGCTGCTCCAGTAGATCGAGTGCTCTCTTCTTTGCCTCTTCCTTATCGACACCCAACACAGACACCGGAGCATCCATGACATTCTTGAGTACTGAATAATGTGGGAACAAATTGAAATTCTGAAATACAAGTCCAAAATATGCACGAATGCGCTTTAAGTCGGTATGGTTTGCATAGACACTACGACCATTCTCGTCATTCCATGCCGCTTTCTCGCCAAGGTATGTGAGCTCTCCTGATTCCATCTTTTCGAGCATTGTTGCACAGCGCAGCAATGTGGATTTGCCGGAGCCTGATGGGCCGATGACGGATAGCACTTCGCCCTCTCTGACTGAAAGTGAGATATCTGTAATAACCTCCAAGTCATCAAAGCATTTTTTCATATTTTTGATTTCGAGTAAATTCATAATATTCTCCTACCCCGAACACAGTCGGATCTGATGCTGCTGACAAAATTCTAATGCAAATCTCTTCTATAGCTTATCTATAATAACTTATCTGTAATAGCTCAACTTCTTCTCCGCCTGTTCCATGCCAAATGCCACAAGCAGGTTGAATATATAATAGAAAATACCCGCAATCACGAACGGCATCATGGTCGTTTGGGCAGATGCAATTGCCTTTGCACTTGTAAACATCTCCGATACCGCAATGACAAATGCAAGTGAAGTATCCTTGACCAGTGTGATGACTTCATTCGTTACCGGAGGCAGGATACGCTTGATAACCTGCGGAAAAATAATCTTAAAAAAGGTCTGGCTCTTGCTGTAACCGAGCACCTTTGCCGCTTCATACTGTCCGATCGGCATGGATTCAATGCCGCTGCGGTATATTTCTGCAAAATAGGCAGCATAATTGAGTACAAAGCCTATAATAACTGCCACAAAACGATATGAGGTCGTGATTCTGATACCGAATAGGTAAAAAGGACCGAAATAAACAACCATCAGCTGCAGCATCAAAGGGGTTCCTCGCATGATGGAGATATATGCTTTTGTAATATTCTGTACGGCTTTGTTTTTTGCCATTCTGCCGAAAGCGATTACCAGACCGAGCGGTAATGAAAAAATCAGGGTCAGGATGAATATTTCGGTGGATGTGACCATGCCGCCCAAGAGTTGTTTTAGCATTGTTAGGATGTCCATTGTAATACCTTCCTTTTTGAGGTGGGGGACGGAACCAAGATTGAAAACCTATGTTTTTCAATCTGTTTGGCAGAGCCAAACTCCAAGAGTAAATAGGAAGCAGTCCTTAGAAAGCTGGCTTTCACGGGCTGCTTCCTATTTACTCTTGGCTTGGTTCCTGTTTATTCATATTGTGACACGATTGCCAGTATCTCTCTTGCATACTTAGGATATTTCTTAACCAGATCTTCTATCTCTTCCTTCGCTGATTCCATGTTGAAATTGTTGAAATCTATTCTTTTGCGGAGTCTCTGTCTTTGTATGATCAAGGAGTGACGAATCTCTACCATTTCTTTTGGGTTGGTCAGAGCCTGCGCCTGATGTACCCAGAGGGTTGGGTCTTTGACTCTGTATTGTTTCAGTATCCGCACGAGTTCTCTTCCTGATTCATCCATCTTTTGCAGGATTTTATCCGAATGTTCTCTGGCATCTCTTTCTTCTTGGAACTTCTCCCACATATATTCAAGCTCATATGCATTATTAACATGGTATTTGGAATAGTTGTAATCCAACACATTCGTAATGTTGACATATTTGATCTTGACCCTGTTCTGCAGAACGATGGCCCTGTTGAGCTGTTTTTCCGTCTTTTTCTGAGCCGTTGCGGTGCTTCTGTATTTTGTGAAGGCTGCCGTCAAAGCAATTGCCGCAACCCCTATTGTAATCAGATACCCGGCTTCTACCTCCATGTACAACATATATTGCAAAATGGCCAACAGGCAAAACGCCAGCACAACCGCGAATACTGTAATAATAGCCCAGGACTTTGCATTTGCATTCGCCGTACGCAGATCCCGTCTGGCAAAAGAAAGCGATGCTTTCTCTCCTTCCAGCAAATGAAGATCCTTCTTGACCGTCATCTGGTATTCCTCATCCTTCTTGATCTTCTCTATGGCTTCTTCAACACTGTCTTCCACCATTTCCATACGGCGGTACTGTTCTTCGGTAATCTTAATCGCAGGACGCTTGTACCCTGCGTTTTCCTTTTCCACAAGTCCGATCCGTCTGGCTGCCTGGTCGATCTCGGCTCGCTCTGCAGGCGGCAGCGCATCAATTTCCTCCATATCGGTCAATTGATTCGTAATGCGCTGGTATTCCTGTTTCGCAATATCCACCTCCGCCGAAGCATCTACCATCTGCTCACAGCAGGCACGGATATAGCGTTCTCGTTCTTTATAATCGTTGACATCCAGATCCGCACGGCGCAGCGTATCACGCTGCAGCACTGCTTCTATTGATTCCTGCTCCAGCTCGAAGTCATATTCAAAATCATATTCATCTTTTTTCATAAAAAGCTTTTGAAAAAACTTCACCAGCCCCATTTTATTTCCTCATTCCGTTATGTATGGCTCATATATTCATGATGGTCTTGCGATAATTTGTCTTCCAATTGCTGAGTGTCCGGTCTATTTCATCATAAAATTCATTGACCTTTCCCGCTGCCTTTAACTGCATGATTGTCTTAACCGCTTCCGCATATTCAGTTCCCGGCTCCCGTGACATGATCGCACTCATAGTATTCTCCAACCCGGTCACTGCTGCCTCATCGATTCCTTTCAGCACAATTGTATTCATATAATCGGCCTGCTCTTTGGCAATACGCATAGTCGCAAGATACTGGCTGTAGCTGTCTTCATTTCGGTCAGTATCATATGCCTTTTTATAATACTCTCCCGCCTTTTCAAACAGGAACAGTCTGGAATACGCCGTTGCTACATTGTGCAGGATACTGCTGTAGAGATTGGGATCCTCCTCCGGTTGCATTCCCTGTAATATATAATGGTATTCATCAATTGCAAGCGACAGTTTATTCGCCTGCAGCAGGCTGTCTCCTCGTGCCTTGCGCTTCTGTGCAAAACCAAGGCTCGCATTCTCCACCAGAATCGCCCGGATTTCTTCGATCTCACCCTCTGTGCAATAATGTGTCTCCCGCAGGATTGTTGTCACAAACTCGCTCAGTTCCTTCTCATTTTCCAGCATCTCATACAGCATTCCGCCGAGCTTGCGCAGACCGATTTCCCGTTCGATCCACTGGCACAGCTTCACATCCATGATATCACGATCCAGAATATAAGAATTTTCACACAAATAAAAACATAATTCCTCACAGGAATAGATGTTCATCCCAAGTCCCAAAATGTAATATGGAGTTTTCGCCAGTTCACCTGAACATAAAATCAATCCAGCCATATTTACGCCTCTCCTACAGTTCTATTTCTTCGTCCCATACCTTACCTGAAGACGGATACATCTCACCAAATCCCAGATCATAGACCCTGATTACAACAGTGTGCTCTGATTTGAAGGAAATCTTGACAGACAGCCTCGTTGCCTTGGCCGGTCTGATCGGCAGACCTGCCAATTCTATATTCACCGTACGCACATCCTTGCCGTCCAAAGGTGTCACAATAATCGGAACCACCGGTTCTCCTGCCAGAATAAAATCACATTTTGCAACTGCTTCATACCAGTTCACTCCGGCATCCACAAGTGCAGCGTAGGTCTCCTCGCCTGCACTCATAACCTTAACACCAAAATTAGACTTTAATTTATCCTTACCCAGGAAAATGTGTGTTGTACTGTAAGCGCTCGGAACAAGTTTCTCCATAGCGCTGTATGCTGCGCCCTTGGTATACAGATTTTTCCCCTGAAACACTCTGCGTCCCATACACAGATATTTGAGCGTCTTTTTCAGGTAATCTCCCTCAAATCCATCTCCGATCAAGTATACGCTCGATATGGCATGTCTGTCTACACATTCACGCATCGTCCTAAGCAATACCTCATCCATCTGTGCACCCCTCTCAGATTCGCTCAAATCAGGATACATCTCTTCAGGACTTACGATTTCAGGATAACTTCCCTCATCCATAAAAGCAACAACCGGCTGTGTCCGCTCATTCATATACATACTGTAATATTGCAATCCGTTCCACGAATAATCAAATATCAACACCCTCTGCTTCCAGAGTTCCTCCGGTTGATTGAGTGTATAGAAATAAATGCTCTCTGCATAACTTTGAAAATATATCTTCTCAGGCGCTATCGGTAATTCCGGCACGATTTTTTCAAGAACATGCAGTGTATTTTCATCCAGCACATCCACCGTGATCATCAAAGCCTCTATGTCTTCTATGGACATCTGTACATTCAACATATGCAGTGTACGCTTTACAAACAGCGCGAGCAGTGCAACCGGATCATATTCTTCATCCTCGATTTCAATCTTCTCACCGAGTCTGGCTTTTTCCAACAGACGCTCTACTCCGATACCCGCATCATGTACCGAGGCCTTGTCCGCTTCCTCGCCAAAGAACCATTGATTGACTTCCCGCTTCTTACACAGGATAGTCGGAATATTATAGCGCTGCTCTCCCGCAACCGTAGAAAAGGTCTCAGGATTTGAGTCCTTCAGACTGCAATAGCTCATCTGTGCGCATATATCGTTTAGATCATATCCGATTGCATATTTGGTATCAAATGCCATAACAGCCTCCACACTTTATCGTATCGTAAATATCTCTTTTACCACATAATCCGTCTGTGCATACTTATCCATCAGCTTGAGAAGTGAATCTTCGTCCTGCAACGTCTGCGCAACCACCATATCATTCAGCAGATCAAATCTGGCCTCTTTATTGTCGGAAATCACATCTGCGATACTGACGGAATTGCTCTCTGTAAGTTTTTCCTTCTCTCCGTTCATCTCTGTAATATAATACTGCAGATTTTCTCCGAAGAACAGAATGAATTCCTTTGTATAGATACCGCCGTACATATTGCGCATTTCTTCTTTTTTATACAGTTCCTCGCCTTCCTCCTGTCCCTCCAGCACATAATGCAGGATGACACGCGACTGGGGATTTGCCTTGTATTCGATAATGGTCTTGTCAGCAAACATAAAGAGTTCCGGAACAATATCCGCAAACTGCATGAAGAATTTGAAGTACATATTCTTATGAATGAATTCTTTGATGAAACCGGAAATCATCCTATTAATCTGTTCGTCCTTCTCATAACCCTCTTCTGCATAATATTTCAGCATTGCCAGTCTGCATGCATCATTCAGATTCTCACCCCGACGGTAGTTATTCATCAGATGCACGAATATCTTGTCTTCGATCACACGATCCCGTACGAAATACTCATACGCATTAAAGGACAGATAAGCCAGCTCCACGGCCGTGTTAGATCCTGCACGCAGGTATGCTTCGAATATTTCTTCTTTTTCTCCCACCGTCGTACCTGTATAGAGCATCTGGATCAGCATCCGCTCCTCCAGATAATATGCATCTACATCAAACATCACAGCAGCCTTCCATATATTTCGCATTTCCTTTGTCAGACCTCTGAAGTTCGCCGTCAGATAAGTCAATGTCACGATGTCATACTTATTGGCACGAAATGCCTGATAGCACATGGCTAACAGCTTCTCATCCACTGCCTGATCCTGATGCAGGATGCGATAACTGCACAACTTGACACAGGTCTTTGGAGAGATCTGCTCTATACCATATGTATCCACGATATGATAGCCTTCGTCATACATACTGCGACGCACCAGATATTCCACAAGTTCTGCCCTGTCCTTTGCACACAGCATACTGCTGTCAATTCCGAGCAGCAGTTCGTCCAAGTGTGTCATATCATCATTGTCATAATAGTAATGCAGCAGCATAACTCTGATTTCACGCTTGTAATCCTCCTGCACGAGCGGAGACTCTACGAGCACCTTGCAGAACTCGGCATTTCTCTGATCAATCACTACATAATGCCGCTTTCCCTCACACAGATACAGGCAAAAGCCGATATTATTCGTAACATAATCCCGTACCGAATAAACAAATGCTTCCTCATCCATCAGCTTTACATCATTGCCTTCAGCCAAAACAGTACGATTCTGATCACCGTCCTGTAAAAATATCTCATATTCCTTACCATATACTTGCGGATATGCCATGCCGTCCACAACCGGATAGACAAATTCATCCGTCAGCTGTGCATGTACCACCACAACCTCCTGGATATCCTGATTATCAACCGTTACCTCACGTGCAAAGAGCAATTTTGCCAGATGCGGTGCCATATCTGCCGATATATTCTCGGGCTTCAGCACTTTGGAATACACATAAGCCAGATTTCTGCTCATATGCTCCTGCATAATCTGTTCCTTGACAAATTGCTGCATATAGCGTTCATAACTTCTGACCATTTCCGGAATTTCATTTTCATGGTGCAGCATATTGGAATACAGATATGCCGTTCTGACATAGTCCAGATTGTTGTTATAGGTAAAATACATCATAACCGGTCTCGGCAAAAGTTCTTCATAACTGAGTGGAATCGACAGCATAAAATATTCATATAATCTCGTGATGCGCATTTCTGCCTCTACGCCACGCTTAAACCATTTGAAATACTTCACATTGGTACAGTTTCCTTTGATCAGAAGCGAACAGATTGCCCCTACAAGCTCATCATCAGACTGTGTCTTATAGGATTCCATTAATATAAATAGCAGCTGCTCCGAAAAGTTCTTCTGCCTGCCCGACAGATAAATAATCTGCTTCAGCAATTCCCGATCCGTCTGCTTGTTCCTAACTGCCCATAACAATATCTGTATCTCAAATTCCGTCAACTTCGTAAGTCCTGACGGATTCATCACAAAATAATGATATGCTTCCGCATAAAGCACCGGGCTGGTACATCCGCCCTCATACTGTCGTTCGATCAAAGCCAGACGTTTTGCCGGATTCTCCGACAGTTCTTCATCCAGATACAACAAGGTCCACAAGATTCTCCAACTGGTCCTGTGCATTTTATAGAGTTCCTTGACCTCTTCCGCAACTTGGTTTACATAACTTTCTCTTCTGTCGTTCAACGTTGTCAGATACAGATAATAGCAATAAACCTCTGCATCACTCTTGACATCCATATCACTCGCCACATGCTCCAGTATCCATTCTGCATCATGGTAACGCTCTTCTACGAGTAATAACTGCGCCTGAAACAAGCGAGGTACCGGATCTTTGTCATTCAAAGCAATCATACGCTCCACAAGTTTCATGGATTCACGCACCCATGTCCCCAACGGCATCTGGCGAACCCGAAAAGCGACATAATTCTTCATCAACTTCCATTGCAGCTTATGCTGTTCCTTTGCAATGGTCTTTGCAACACTTGTATGTTCAGTCGGTTCTGCCATGACAACGATATCAAAGGACTGATTATGATTAAATAATGTCAGCTTACCATAATTCTTGCCCGCATGCATATTCTCCGGATGTATAAAAATCTGAAGTTCGCACGTATTTCCAAGAAAATCATCATCACTCAGCCGCTCCTTCTCCACCTGCAGGAACAAAGAGTCACTGCTCACATACAGATTTACATAGCCCCAACCAAGCTTCTGTATGGAAACTGTCGCACCGATAATCTCCGAAACATTCTGATACTCAAATATGGTCTGCTCAGCAGTGTATATAATCGCCTGCTTCTTATTTGCAGCCACAAGAAACTCATCCATATTCTGTTCTGAACCGATTTTCCTGGAAAGTCCCTTGTATTTGTTGAACCAGGTTTTCTCATTTCCCTCAAATATCTTGCCAAAGTCTTTGGAATAAAACAGATTGACAGCTTCTTCCCAATCGCTCTGCGCTAAGTTGGCAAAATGAAACAGATTCTTGATGATTCCCTGAGTTCCTTCAACAGGATGATGATCAATGTTGATGATATAGGGCAGATAATACTCGCCGCTATCAGATACGATATAGATATCGCCCTTTTGAACGTCTCCTTCAGACAGGCCGACCGCATTGAATTCATACAAAATCTCTGTGTCTACATCCTCAAATTCCCGCTCCAACAGATGCATACGCACATCAGATGAGTACAGACAGCCCTTGATCAGCACACCGTCTATGCTGGTCACATGAAAAGAACCTCTATATACCTCGTCTGCATGGAGACTGAGTTCTATTCTGGATTCTGAAATAGTTAATTTTCTGTTTTCATATTCGAAGAAGCCGTTGACTAATTTATCAACTATTTCCCGCAAACCCCTCACCACTCTTCACAAAGATTAGTTGCTTTTTCAGTAAATTACATTATAATAGAGTAAAAACATATCGTGATTAGTCCTATCACGACGATAAAACATATCGTGATTAGTATACCATAATCTCGTTATGTTGCGCAATGATAATGTCTGATGAAACAGGGGATATTTGTCTCATATTGACAAAGAAAAGAGGAATTTGTATGTTACAGCACCAAGACCACTTCCATGGAAGTGATTTAGAAAAAATAGAATCCATATATGGCATCAAAAAGGAAGATATCGTCAGCTTCAGTGCCAATGTCAATCCACTAGGATTATCAAGCCGGTTAAGACATTCTCTTGCTGACCATTTGGATGCCATCACCTCCTATCCCGACCGGGAGTATACATCACTGCGTAAGGTAATTGCCGCATACTGCGATACCGAATATGACCGTATCATCGTCGGCAACGGCTCTACGGAGCTCATCTCCCTCTTCATACAGATTGAGCATCCTGCCAAAGCTATGATCATCGGTCCAACCTACTCCGAATACGAACGTGAAATCTCACTCGGTGGTGGAACAAGCCTCTATTTTCCGTTAAAGGAAAGTGCAGACTTCAAACTTGATCTGGAAAAGCTGGAGTCACAGTTAAACGAAAGTATCGATCTGCTGGTCATCTGCAACCCCAATAATCCGACTTCATCCGCCATCTCTCGCAAGGATATGCGTTCGATTTTGGATATCTGCAAACAGCATGATATCTATGTCATGGTTGATGAAACCTATATTGAGTTTGCGGAAAATTATGATGAAATCAATGCAATTCCTCTGACCAATTATTACAATAACATTGTCATCCTGCGAGGCATTTCCAAGTTCTTTGCCGCGCCGGGACTGCGCCTCGGATATGCCATCACCGGCAACAAGGATTTGATTAAAGCCGTCAACACAAAACAAAATCCATGGACAATCAACTCCCTTGCGGAAATCGCAGGAAGTCTCATGTTCACGGACGAAGCTTATATCAGACAGACAAAGGAACTGATCAGCGGAGAACGACAGCGTATTATAGCTGCACTTCGCGAGATGAAAGAACTCAAAGTCTATGAGCCGACGGCTAATTTTGTGCTGGTTCGCATCCTGCGCGATGACGTGACCGCAGACTCGATGTTCGACGCTGCAATCCGTCAGAAAATGATGATTCGTAACTGTTCGACATTCCCGTTTTTAGATAACAAATACATTCGTTTCTGCTTTATGATGCCGGAGGATAATGATCGGCTGCTCTCCTGCATCAAAGAAATCATACAACGATAGGTCAGAAGGATAAATTTAATCTCTCCCATACAATCTCTACCAGCTCTGAAAACTCTTTCTTATAGTCGTCCCCTGTACAATCTGCCTGATCCAACATTTTCAGAACCTGACGCAGACTTGCCTCCTCCTGATATTCACTGTCCTTGAGGATCATTCCGAACTCTGCGACCGCACTTGCAAAGAGCCAATTATCACTGTTATGCTTCTGATATGCTTCTCCGGTTACCGGATGCTCAATCAGTCTGCTCTTAGCACCCTCCGGCTCCTTATAACGAACACTGACTGTCAGCCACTCGTCGTCTGAACCGCTCTGTCTGTCACTGTCATTGTCATCATAGACATAATCCCGTTCCTGATATTTGAGATCGATGCTGCCCTTTTTGGAATATGTATCCGCCGCATCGGTTGTAATAAGCTCATAGAGTGCCGTCACGCTGTGCCCTGCTCCGACCTCTCCTGCATCCTTGCTGTCATCCGCAAAATCCTCTGCCGCCATGACCCTGTTATCGTAACCTACCAGTCTGTAATCGCTTATCATCTCCGGATTGAATTCCACCTGAAATTTCACATCCTTTGCAACTGTTACCAGAGTCGCCCCCATTTCCTCTACCAACACCTTCTTTGCCTCTGTCGCCGAGTCTATGTATGCATAATTTCCATTGCCTTTATCCGCCAGAACTTCCATCTTGTTGTCCTTCAGGTTTCCGGTACCAAAACCTAATACGGAAAGATAAACTCCTGTTTCCTTTTCTTCGCTGATCAGCTCCTCCAGTTCTTCCTCGCTCGTCAATCCGACATTCAGATCTCCGTCTGTCGCCAGAATCACACGGTTGTTGCCGCCTTTGATAAAATAATCCTCTGCAATCTCATATGCTGTAATGATACCCTTGCTTCCTGCCGTGGAACCACCTGCCTCAAGGCTCTCCAATGTATCCGTAATCAGCTCATACTCGCTACCCCTCACTCCTTCTAACAGCACTTCATCGCTGCCTGCATAAGTCACAATCGACACACGATCCTTGCTCGTCAAATTGGTCGTCAACATGGAAAATGCTTTCTGAAGCAACGGAAGCTTATCCTCTGAATACATAGAACCTGATACATCCAACAGAAACACCAGATTCGATGGAGCCGTATCAGTAAAATCAACCGCCTCCGTCTGCATTCCGACAAGCATCAATTTAGCCTCTTCATTCCAAGGACAATCGCCGATTTCTGTTGTAACAGAAAACGGAACATCCCCTAAAGGCTTCTGATAATCATAATCGAAATAATTGATCATCTCTTCAATACGAACTGCATCTGTCGGAATGTCATACAGCGAATATCCATCGTAGATCATTCTGCGCAAATTGCTGTATGCAGCAGTATCTACATCTGCCGAAAATGTAGAAAGCGGATCCTTTGCAACGGATTTGAAGCCTGATTCCTCTACCGTACTATATTCCTCGCTGTTGTGGTAAATTACATCATATTCTGCCGCCTCTGCATATTTTCGAGCTGCGGCTCCCTGCTGTTTCATTGCACTGCTGTTATCATATGCTTCTTCCGATGCTTTATCTGCACATGCCGCAGACTCTGTCATCGCTTCACTTACCACAGACTCTTTCACGCCTGTGGCATAGTCATCCACAGGATATTCGGTTTCGCTATTCTCCTGTCCGTCCCGTTCCGCACCAGTCTCAGATGTCGAGGTTGTTTCCTCCCCTGCAGCACTTTCTGCCATAGACTGTCCGACATTAACTGCCGTTTCTGCAAGGCTTCCGCAGCCTGCCAGGGTTCCTGCCGTCATAATTGCCGATAATACGATTGCTGTGACTCTTGATAAATCTTTCTTTTTCATAATAAATTCCTCCTTTGTTGTTTACCGTTGAAATGCACATCTCTCATTTCCCTTGTTAATAAACATACGTAAGGAGGAATTCATATTTATGGTACTTTTTGAAATTTTTTCTGAAACAGTCTTTTCTCCGTTAATCCTGAATGAACATACATATTTTTAACTGACCGCTCGAAAGAGGATCCGGATTGACCAGAGTCACGGTCAGCTTCTCTCCTGCCTTGATGCTCTGCGCTTCACTTTCATCCACATATACATCCATAATGGATGCCGACTCATAGATACCGGTCTCATCCTCAAGAATCATAACGGTAAATGTACAATATCCGTCATCATCCTCTCTGCCGGTCGCTGTATCACATTCAATGATCTCTATCTCGACATTTTCGGTATACAATGCATCACTGCCAAAATCATTTCTCTCTAACGCCGCACTCTTCTCTTCAGATGCCTGTACTGACTCTTCCTTAGTGGCTGCTGCATCTGCCGTTGCTTCTGTCACGGCTGTTGCTTCACTCGCGAAATCCTCAGCGGCATTATTACTCCTGTCAACATCTTCTGCAGCACTCTCTGCCTCAGCAGCAGTATCTTCTGCCGGTACGCTCTCAGTCGCTTCCGGCTCTGCTGCTGTCTCTGACGATGCTGCATATTCTTCCTCATCTAACGAAGCAGAAGCTGCTGTCTCACTGTGGTGTCCTCCTATTGACAGAAGTGTCGGTATCATCAACGCCACGCAAAGACATGCAGCAATCAGCGCGATTGTCCTGAAGGTGCGAATGTTTGATTTTTTCTTAGTTTTCTTTGAAGCATCATTGATTGAACCTTGATTTCCTGAATCAGCAGTTTCCGTTTTGACTGAAGGTGTCTTCTCCGGAAGCGCGGCTTCGATCCTGTCCCACAGATCAGGAATCTCCGTCTGCATCTCAGCCTTGTAAGCCTGCTCGATTGCTTTGTTATTCTGTAACTCTTCTTCCGTAACTTCTTTCTCTTTCATTTCCTGCTCTGTCATTGCCGCACCTCCTTTCCGTAACATTTGGATAGTTTTTGAATTGCTGTTCGGTACCTCCACGTGACCGTTCCCATCGGCGTCTTTAATATATCTGCAATCTCCGCAAAGGTTAATTCTCCGAAAATCTTCAGATTCAGCACCTGTTGTTCCGGCTCCTTGAGCGTTAGTATGGCTTCCTTCATGGTGATATCCTGTATCACACTGTCCTCAACCGTCTCCTGCTGCATCCCGATTGTAGTAGCAGCGGCTCCCGCATCGACCACATCTTGGATTTCCTCCGTCGTCTGTTCATGTCTGTTCTTTCGTATGTAATCGATTGCCATATTATGAGCGATCGTTGCCAGATACGCCTTATGTTTGCCTCCAAATCGATACTGTTCCGCAACATTCCACAGTTTGATAAAAAAATCGCTTGTCACATCCTCTGCGCTTTCTCTATTCTTCAAAATGTCATAGATAACAGAATAGATAAAGGCTGCATATGCTTCATAGATTTGCTTTAATCCCGCTTTGTCTCCCTGTTGTATCCGCCGGATACTTTGTTCAAATAATTCGTCGGTCACACTTGTTCCTTCCCTCTCTAATCTCTATACGATTCGAGATGTCTTATTTTATGGTACTGTTCATTCTTTCTTGTTTCTGATATCCAAAAAGCCACGTGACTAATGCCGCGTGGCTTTTAAATCAATTTCTGTTATGCTTCATCCGCCTTCATCACATTTGCCTTGTAGGCTTCCTCTTCCGTCAGCAACTGATACCCCTTGTCTGTCAGTATCTTCTCAGCCTTTTCATAATCGGCAATCTTAACAATCATGGAAGCATACTCACTGGTTGACAGCACATACATGTATTCAATATTGATATCCTTTAATTCCAGCAGCATCTTATGAAAAGATCCTGTCTCATGTGAAACCTTTACAGCCACTACCATCGTTATACGAGATGAAAAATCCGCTGCCTTCAAAGCTGTAAGCGCACGCTCCGGATCAGATACAATCAAACGCAATATACCATAATCCTCAGTCTCTGCCAGACTCAAGGATGTAATATTGATGCCTTCGTCTCTGAGTGTCTTCGTCACCTGTTCCAGCCTGCCTTCACGGTTCTCCATAAAGACCGATACCTGCTTTACTGCCATGATTGATTCCTCCTGTCGGATAACTCACTTCGTGAGAACTCTTTCTTAATTATACTACACCAGCTGGCGTTTATCAATGACGCGTTTTGCTTTTCCTTCGCTACGTTCGATGGTTTTGGGCTCTACGAGCTTTACCTTGACTGCAAGTCCGAGTGCCTGTTTGAGTACTCCGGCAATCTTTCTGGTGAGCTGATCCAGAGATGCCATGTTATCCGTAAAGCATTTCTCATCAACCTCAACACGTACTTCCAATGTATCCTGATGATCCACTCTGTCTACAATGATCAGGTAGTTGGGTGTCGTCTCGCTGACCTCAAGAAGTGCTGTCTCAATCTGTGAAGGGAATACATTAACTCCACGGATAATGAGCATGTCATCGGAACGTCCCTTGAATCTGGAGATGCGTGCAAGTGTCCTGCCGCATTCACATTTACTGTAATCAATGCTCGTCAGATCCTTTGTCCTGTATCGAATAAGCGGTAAAGCTTCCTTGGTCAGTGTCGTAAATACCAATTCTCCCGTATCGCCTGCTGCCACCGGCTGCAATGTCTCCGGGCTGACGATCTCAGGCAGGAAATGATCTTCATATACATGCAGGCCTCTGTGATACTGACAGTCACATGCCACACCCGGTCCCATGACTTCTGACAGTCCATAGATATCATATGCCTTGATATGCAGTCTCTCTTCAATCTGAAGGCGCATATTTTCCGTCCACGGCTCTGCACCACAGACAGCCACTTTCAATTTGATATTGTTAATCTCGCCTGTCTCTTCCAGCGATTCTGCAATATGCAGCAAATAAGAAGGCGTACATGCGATTGCCGTTGCCTCAAAATCCTGCATCATAGTTGTCAGTTTCTTCGTATTTCCTGTAGACATCGGTATAACAGTCGCTCCCAGATGCTCAGCACCGTAATGAGCACCAAGTCCGCCCGTAAACAATCCGTACCCATATGCAATCTGAATCCTGTCTTCCTTGGTAATGCCCGCCTGAGACATAGCCCTTGCAACACATTCGCTCCAGATTTCAATATCCCTTCTTGTATATCCGACTACCGTCGCCTTGCCTGTCGTTCCCGAAGAAGCATGCACTCTGACAACCTCCGACATCGGTACCGCAAATAATCCAAACGGATAATTGTCCCGCAGATCCAGTTTGGTCGTATAAGGAAGCTTGGACAGATCCTCGATTCCTCTGATATCTCCCGGCTCCAATCCGACAGCCTGCATCTTCTTACGGTAAAACTCTACATTGTGATACACCTTATCTACTACTTTTACAAGTCTTGCACTTTGCAGACTCTGCATTTCATCTCTGCTCATACATTCCTTTGTTTCATTCCAAATCATGCTGCTGCCTCCTTTTATAACACCCAGCGGGTCCAAATTGCTTCGCAATTCGGAATTGATGCCCATTCGGGCTTGCTTCTGCTTTCTTCTATGCGTCTCCGCTCTACATTTGAAATCCTACCTCAAACGCCTTCTTGTTGATTTCAACAGTTTTTGGTTTGACTGTCTTTTCGATTACGGTGAGCCAGTCTTCTTTGGAAAAATCCATGTGCTGTGCTGCGATTCCGAGTACGATCACATTAAAGACTTTTGGATTTCCAAGTTTCTTCGCTTCTTCCATTGCATCAACCGTAATGACTTTATATTCCTTAGACAGATCCTCTAAGATATTCTGCGGATATTCTGCCGCTCCGATGACTACCGGCATCGGATCAATGCGTTGGTCATTTGCAATGATAACGCCATCCTTCTTCAGATAATGCGCATATCTGAGGGCTTCCAGCCTCTCAAAAGCAATCAGCACATCTGCACAGCCTTCCTCTACAATCGGTTCAGCTACCTTGTTACCATATCGAACAAAGGTAACAACACTTCCTCCGCGCTGCGCCATTCCATGCACTTCCGACAGCTTCACATCATATCCTGCATGGATGGTAATACCACCCAATATACGGCTGGTTAACAGAGTCCCCTGTCCGCCTACGCCTACGATCATTATATTTTTTGTTTCCATCTATTTCTCCTCCTGTTGATGACTGTCACTATGCCATGACAATCTTTCCATGAACCATGTGTTATGTTAACTAATTGTGTATTATGTCAACCGATGTATTCTCTCATCTTCTACGATCATAAGCTCAGACCGGAACATCCGTAATTGCGCCAAACTTGCATAATCCCTTACACAATCCACAGCCGTTACACATTGTATCATCAACCCGAACCGTTCCGTCTGCCTGTTTCGTCAATGCAGGACAACCCGGTTTCATACACATACCACATTTCTTACACTTCTCGCTATCGGCGAAACACTTGTGGGTAATCGGAGGATTGCTCTTCAGCAGTACACACGGAGCCTTTGTAATGATCACTGAAACCTCGTCCTTCGCTGTCTCTTCCTTCAATAACTTTTCAAGTCCTACTATATCAAATGCATCTATTTCCGTCACATTCTTGATACCCATTGCCTGACACAATTTCATGATATCGATTGCATATACCGTATCGCCCTGTAAAGTCTTGCCTGTTGCTGCATGATCCTGATGCCCCGTCATACCGGTTGTTGAATTGTCTAAAATCATAACCGTGCCCGTGCCCTGATTGTATACCATATTCATCAGGGAATTAACACCTGTGTGCATAAAGGTCGAATCACCGATGACTGCAACCCAGTTCTTGATATAATCTTTGCCTTTTGCCATCTCCATACCATGAAGTGTTGAAATGCTGGCTCCCATACATACAGTTGTATCAACTACGCTCAACGGAGCAACTGCGCCAAGGGTATAGCATCCGATGTCGCCTGCCGCATGTATCTTCAGCTTATTGAGCACAGAGTATACACTTCTGTGCGGGCAGCCGGGGCAAAGGATAGGCGGTCTGTTCGGAATCTGTGCAGCAGGCTTGACATCAATCTGCTCTCCACCGACCGCTCTGCGGATCATTGTGGCACTGTATTCCCCCTGTACCGTAAAGATCTCTTTACCAATCGCTTTGATTCCCCATGACTTCACCTGAAGTTCAATCACCGGATCAAGTTCCTCTACAATGTATAAAGTATCAACCTTAGCCGCAAAGTCTTCTATCATCTTCTTCGGAAGCGGGTTTACCATACCCAGTTTCAGCACAGATGCATTCGGAAGTGCTTCCTTGACATACTGATAGGGGATACCGCTTGTGATCACACCAATCTTAGTGTCATTCATCTCCACTCTGTTGATCGGGAACGTACATCCGTCTTCAATCATTTTATTGGTACGGTCTTCTACGACCAAATGACGCTTCACTGCATTTGCAGGCATCATAACATTTTTAGCAATGTTTCTTTCATATGGCTTATCCGGCACTTCTGTTCTATCACATAATGTAACCATTCCCTGAGAATGTGCAAGACGTGTTGTGGTACGGACAATGACAGGTGTATCATACTTCTCACTCATATTAAATGCAAACTTTACAAAATCCTTTGCCTCCTGTGAATCTGAAGGCTCCAATACAGGCACCTGAGCTGCTCTTGCAACCATTCTGGTATCCTGCTCATTCTGAGAAGAATATAGTCCCGGATCATCTGCTGCGATCATAACAAGACCACCGTTGACTCCTATGTAGGACACTGTATATAACGGATCTGCCGCAACATTGACACCCACATGCTTCATAGAAACCAAAGCACGGACACCACTGATGGAAGCGCCGATTGCAACCTCAGTTGCCACCTTTTCATTGGGTGACCACTCACAATACAGATCTCCGTTTCCAATGGTTCCATTCTTAGAATACTGCACCAGATTCTCACTGATTTCCGTACTCGGTGTACCCGGATATGCCGCCGACACTTTGACTCCGGCTTCATATGCGCCACGGGCAATTGCTTCATTTCCTAACATAATCATTTTCTCGCTCATGCTTTTTCTCCTTCTTCCTTATAACTCTGCTCCTAACGTTTCTGCGACTGTGCAGCCTGATATGGCTT
>CAZWXS010000015.1:0-52655 GCA_964638005.1 uncultured Lachnospiraceae bacterium | reverse complement strand
AGCCTTTCATACAAATATGATAGTGAAAGGAGTGTCGAGACTGTCTACTCGACGACACAAAAATGGCACTAAGTAAGAAACCGGTAACGGGAATGAAAGACATCCTGCCACAGGAGATGCAGATCAGGGATTATGTTATGGGAATGATCAAAGAAACTTACAGAGGGTTTGGGTTCACCTCAATTGAAACCCCCTGTGTAGAGCATATAGAGAATCTGTGCAGCAAGCAGGGCGGAGAAAATGAAAAGTTGATTTTTAAGATTCTGAAACGTGGAGAGAAACTGAATCTGGAAACAGCCGAGAAGGAAGAGGACTTGGTAGACAGCGGACTTCGCTATGATCTGACCGTTCCGCTGGCTCGTTATTATTCCAACCATGCAAATGAACTTCCGTCACCGTTCAAGGCATTGCAGATGGGCAGTGTGTGGAGAGCGGACAGACCTCAGAAGGGACGCTTTCGTCAGTTCACACAATGCGATATTGATATACTTGGTGATGCCAGTGCGCTTGCGGAGATCGAATTGATATCCGCAACGACGACTTTACTTGGGAAACTGGACTTCACGCAATTCAAGGTTCGCATCAATGACAGAAGAATCTTGAAGGCAATGGCAGCTTACAGCGGATTTTTGCAGGATCAATATGACCTGATCTTTATCATTCTGGATAAGATGGACAAGATCGGTATGGAAGGCGTTACAAATGAACTAAAGGAAAGCGGATTTGACAGTGCGTCTGTTGCAAAATATATGGAGCTGTTTGAAGATTTGCAGGAGAACGCAGACGAAACAGCTGTTATGAAATTGAAAGAAAAACTGGGAGACTTTCTTCCTGACGAAGCGGCTGAGAATCTGTCCATGATTATTAAGAGCGTCAAGGAAACAATGTCAGGTGAATTCAAGATTGTATTTGATCCGACGCTGGTGCGCGGAATGTCTTACTATACAGGTACCATTTTTGAGATTGAGATGGAGCAGTTCGGCAGTAGTGTAGCCGGCGGCGGCAGATATGATGAGATGATCGGCAAATTTACCGGAAATCAAACACCGGCATGCGGTTTTTCAATAGGCTTTGAGCGTATCATTACAATTTTGATGGATCAGGACTTTAAGGTACCGCAGGCACAGAACAAAAAAGCGTTTCTGATTGAAAAGGGAGCAAGTGCAGAACGTGTATGCGAAGTCATGAAGGAAGCGATGAAAGAGCGGGCAAACGGCATACAGGTACTGGTTTCACAGATGAATAAGAATAAAAAGTTCCAGAAAGAGCAATTGATACAGGAAGGCTATATGGCTGAAAATATCAAGGACTTCTATAATACAGAGTTAAAATGACAGAGTATCAGAACAGAGTAGCAGAATTGAAGAAATGTCATTGCAGAAAGTGACAAAAGTAACTTAAAAAAAGTATTACAACATATTATACTAAACATAACGTAATCGTTTTAGCTTATTTGACGATACGTTGTGGGACAATGAGGAGAAATGAAGCATGGCTGAATCAATGAAAGGGCTCAAGCGAACCCACAGATGCACGGAGGTATCTGCCCAAAATGTCGGCGAGATCGTTACGGTAATGGGCTGGGTGCAAAAATCAAGAAATAAGGGCGGTATCATTTTCACGGATATGCGTGACCGCACAGGGCTGTTACAGATCATATTTGAGGCAAGTGATATCGGGGAAGCTGGATTTGCAAAGGCAGAAAAGATTCGCAGTGAATTTGTCATTGCTGTAGTAGGCAAAGTAGAGAAACGTGCAGGTGCACAAAATGAGAATTTAATAACGGGCGATATAGAAATAAGGGCAACGGAACTCCGCATTCTGTCAGAAGCAGAGACTCCGCCATTTCCGATAGAAGCAGATTCCAAGACGAAGGAAGAGTTAAGACTGAAATACAGATATCTGGATCTGCGCAGACCCGATCTGCAGAGAAACCTCAGAATCAGAAGCGAAATCACGATGAAGATGCGTGAGTATTATGCAGCTAACGGATTTTTGGAGATAGAGACACCGATTTTAGGTAAGAGTACGCCGGAGGGAGCCAGAGATTATCTGGTGCCGAGCCGCGTACATCCGGGCTCTTTCTATGCTCTGCCGCAATCACCACAGCTATTCAAGCAGTTATTGATGTGTTCTGGATTCGATCGCTATATGCAGCTTGCAAAGTGTTTTCGTGATGAGGATCTGCGTGCGGACAGACAGCCTGAATTCACGCAGATGGATCTTGAGATGTCTTTTGTGGATGTAGATGATGTCATTGCAGTCAATGAAGGTGTGATACAGAAGATTTTTAAGGAAATCCTGGATGTTGATGTGAAGCTGCCGATCGAGCGTATGACATGGCAGGAGGCCATGGATCGTTTTGGCTCCGACAAACCGGATCTGCGATTCGGTATGGAACTGAAGGATGTATCAGAGCTTGTGAAGGGCTGTGGGTTTGGTGTATTTACGGGAGCACTTGAAAACGGCGGCTCCGTAAGAGGTATCAATGCAAAAGGACAGGCGGAGATGCCGAGAAAGAAGATTGATGCTCTGGTGGAGTTTGCAAAGGGATATGGTGCAAAAGGACTGGCATATCTGTCAATCCAGCCGGACGGTAGTTATAAATCTTCCTTTGCCAAGTTCATGACAGAAGAGGAATTGAAGGCACTTGCAGAAGCTATGGACGGAGAAAAGGGAGATTTGCTTTTCTTTGCGGCGGATAAGAATAAGGTAGTATGGGACGTACTCGGTGCCCTCAGAATAGAAGTTGCAAAGCAGCTCGATCTAATTGATCCGGGCGTATTCCGTTTCCTGTGGGTAACAGAATTTCCGCTGTTTGAGTGGAGTGATGAAGAGAATCGTTATAAGGCGATGCATCATCCGTTCACCATGCCGATGGAAGAAGATCTGGAGTTGATTGATACCGATATGGGCAAGGCGAGAGCCAAGGCATATGATATCGTGCTGAACGGTACGGAACTGGGCGGCGGAAGCGTCAGGATCCATCAGAATGAAGTGCAGGAGAAGATGCTGGAGAAGCTTGGTTTTACAAAAGAACAGGCATATGAGCAGTTTGGTTTCCTCTTGGATGCCTTTAAGTACGGAGTTCCGCCTCACGCAGGCATGGCATTCGGATTGGACAGACTGGTTATGCTGATGGTACAGGCTGACAGCATCCGTGAGGTTATGGCTTTCCCGAAGATTAAAGATGCATCCTGTCTGATGACAGAGGCGCCGGGCACGGTTGATCAAAAGCAGTTAGAGGAACTGGAAATCAAACTGGACTTAAAAGACTAAGAACCTAAGTCGTTAAAATGCCGCTGCAAAACAATCTAACAGTTAAAGGGTGTAATTATGCAGGAAAAACGTAAAAAATCAATTGCAAAGTTCATATTGTTCATTTATATACTGGTGATGTCCTATATTCTTGTGATACAGAAGCAGGTGAATGTTTCGATTGCGCTGTTGATATTCATCCTCCTTTCCGTTGCGATTTTGATTTTCCTGACTTATCACCCGAAGGTATCGACTAAGACACAGGGAATGGTTCTATCCATTTTTCTGACAGTGTTTATGACCATATACAGTTATATGTCAGATACGGGATATTTCCTGCAGATCGGTATGCTGATGGTTGCATGTCTGGTGTCGCTCTATCAATCGATAGCAGTGAGCCGGTTCCTGTTGATTTATTCTACGATCGTATATTTGATTTATCTGACAGCAACATCATTTCAGATGGATGAAGAGTTTTTGCTGCAGATACTGGCATTGTTTGTGGGTCAGATTATCCTGCTGATGCTGATCAGCTGGAACAAGACGACTGAGAGAATGACCCGACAGAAGGAGCAGAGTAATGATGACCTGCTGCGAGTGGTCGAGATTAAGAAAAGAGACGCAGAGGCAGCATCCAAGGCAAAGGCAGATTTTCTTGCCAATATGAGTCATGAGATCAGAACGCCGATGAACGCAATCTGTGGTATGTCCGAACTCCTGATGCAGACATCTCTGACACCGCTTGGGGCGGAGTATGTCAATACGATTAAGAGCGCATCGGACAATCTTTTGAACATCATCAATGATATATTGGATTTTTCTAAGATAGAAGCCGGTAAGATGGAACTGGTAGAGCAGGAATATAATATTGTGTCACAGATGAATGACATTCAGAATGTTGTTACCACCAGAATCGGTGACAAGAACATTGCATTCATTGTTGAGGTAAATCCGGAAATTCCGGCATTGCTCTATGGTGATGATGTGCGTGTTCAGCAGATACTGCTGAATCTGCTGACAAATGCCGTGAAGTTCACACAACATGGCAGGATCTTATTGTCCTTTGATTTCAAGGTTGTCGGATCCGATCAGATCATGCTTCAGATGAAAGTTTCGGATACGGGTATGGGCATCAAGGAAGAAGACCAGTCAAAGCTCTTTACGGCGTTTACGCAGTTGGATATGGAGCGTAATAAGAATATTGAGGGGACAGGTCTCGGTCTGGCGATTACTTCGCAGCTGATCAAGAAGATGAATGGTACGATTACGCTTGAGAGCGAATATGGGGTCGGTACGACATTCTTCGTTGAGATAGAACAGGGTGTCAGGGACTTCACTCCTTGTTCACAGGCTCTTACGGATAGAGAGAAGAAGTGTGTATATATCTATGAGGAAAATCCGTTCTATAGAGAAGGTCTGCTGCATCTGTTTGATTCTCTGCAGATTAAGGCTAAGGCATATGACAGTTTGCAGGATATAGAGAGAAAGCTGCAGAATGTCAATGGTGAATTTGTCTTCTTTGATTATTCGACAGTGATGGAACAGGTTAATGGGCTTGCAGAAAATTATGCTAATGTTTCATGGGTTGCGATGGCTGAGATAGATGATATGATTCAGGAATCAGACGGAGTTAAGATCCAGTATATACATAAGCCTATTTCGTTGTATTCCGTGATACCGCTGCTGCAGGGTGAGGATATCAGTACGACCCGGGCAAGGCGCAGTGCGATTTCCAAATTCTATGCACCGGATGTCCGTGTTCTCGTTATCGATGATAACATGGCAAATCTTAAGGTTGCAGAGGGCTTACTCGGTCAGTACAGAGTGCAGGTTGTTACAGCGACCGGCGGTGAGGAGACGCTCAGCATATTGGAGCAGGACAAGAAGTTTGATATTTTGTTCGTGGATCATATGATGCCGGGTATGGACGGAGTGGAACTGGTACACAGGATCAGAGCAGTGGAAGATGATTTCATGAAGAATGTTCCGGTTGTGGCATTGACTGCAAATGCAATCAAGGGTGTACAGGATATGTTCTTTAGTAACGGATTTGATGATTTCCTGTCTAAGCCTATAGAGATCAAGCGTCTGGGACAGGTAATGCGGAAATGGATCCCGATTGAAAAGCAGCTGCGTAAAGAAGACGTGGATGAAGCGGAGGCGGCCGGGGAACAGACAGCGGAAGCAGGCTTAAATGGTCTGCCTGCGAGTGAGCAATTTGCAAGAGTATTTGAACAGGTGGAAAATCTGAACATTAAGGAAGCATTAGAGCGTTGTGACGATGATACTTCGATTTTGTACGAAGTCATTAAAATCTATGTATCTTCTTCCAAAGATACATTAGGTCGGCTGATGGCGGCATATGAGAGTCAGAACCATAAGGATTATGCAACCGAAGTCCATGGAATTAAGAGCTCCTCCAAGAGCATCGGAGCCGGTATTCTCGCAGAAGAGGCATATAGGTTGGAGAAGGCAGGAAAGGAAGAAAACTCCGAATATATTGAAGGGCATCATGAGGGCTTTTTGGCTGCTTACAAGCAGTTGCTGAGTCAGTTAAAGACGGCTTTGGAACAATTAAAACCTAAGAAGGCAGAGACGGAGAAGCAGCCGATTGCAAAGGAACTTCTGGATGCCAAGCTGCTGGATATCAGAGCGGCAATCGGAGAATGGGAAGCGAAGGCAGCGTCAGAGGTCATTGAGGAACTGCAGGGATATGAACTGCGGGAGGATTTACAGACAGTACTGGGAGAGATATCTGAACATTTGGAAATGTACGATTTTGATCTGGCACTTGAGAAACTGGATGGAGTGAGCGAGAAATGATAATACATATCTTCATTATTAATCCGATGGCAGGCGGCAGAGACCGTTCTGAGAGTATCAGAAAATTCCTGGAGCGAAAGGAACATTTTCAATATCTGGTATTCGATACGGAAAAGCAGGGGCATGAGAGAGAACTGGTACAGAAGATGCTGAAGCTCTTTGAGGGGGATGAAGTCCGCTTCTATGTTTGCGGAGGTTCGGGAACCTTCTATAACTGTATATCCGCGATAGAGGATCCCGGTAAGGTGGAGTTAGCCCATTATCCATGCGGAGCGACAAACGATTTTCTCAAGGTGTTCGGAAGAAGCCGCAAACTATTTTATAATATGGACAATCTGATTCGCGGAGAAGTACGTCAGATGGATTATTTGAAATGTACAGGGGCTAATGCGGCAATTTTTCTGTCAGCCGGTATCACAGCCAATGTGGAGCGTATTGCACGTAATCAGCGTCTGGTGATGTCTGCCAGTTCGGGATTTGCCTATTATATTGCGTTTTTTCTCACTTTTCTGTGGAATCCGTCAATTGACTATGCGATAGAGATTGACGGTGTGGATTACAGCGGTGAATATGGTATGATCTATGTGGGAAACGGTTTATATATGGGTGGCATATACTGTCCGTTTCCGGAGGCTGATCCGACTGATGGGAAGATGGAAATCCTGCTGCTAAAGCGAATTCCCAATACGAGACTGATTCGATTCATGCAATATTTTCAGAAAGGAACACTGGATAAGATGAGTGATTCCGTAATCATTCTGCAGGCAGAGAAGATTACAATCAGACGTAAGGATGAAAAGGATATGATGTTTAACTGTGACGGAGATATGATTCATAGCAAGCATATGCAGTGTGAAATGATCAAGGGCGGTATGAGTTATGTGGTGCCGCGTGGTACGGAATTATTTCAGAAATAGAGACGAAGGATAAAGGAGAGTGGAGCATGGAATCGAAAAAGGTAATCCTTGTTGTCGATGATACGGTCATTAACCTGAAGTATGCCAGCGAAGTATTGGATGCGACCTACAAGGTTATTCCTGCGAAGTCCGGACTGAAAGCTTTGGAGCTTTTGGAGAAGATCATACCGGATCTGATCCTGTTGGATGTCGAAATGCCGGAGCTTGATGGTTATGAGACTATCAAGAAAATCAAGGAAAATCCGAAGACTGCAGGTGTTCCTGTTATTTTTCTGACGGCACATTCCGATAAGGAAAACGAACTTGCCGGTTTCAAGCTGGGAGCGGTGGATTTCATAACCAAGCCGTTTGCACCTGAAATCACACTTGCCAGAATCGCTACACAGATAGAACTTTCGGAATACAGAAATCATCTCGAGAAGATGGTATATAAGAAGACAAAAGAAGTAGAGGCCATCAGCATACAGGCAATCATGGCAATTGCAAATACGGTCGATGCCAAGGATGTCTATACGAGACAGCATTCTATGCGTGTGGCAAAATATGCGCGGGAAATTGCAGGACGTCTCGGATGGAACGATGAAGATGCTGCCAATCTGTACAATCTGGCGCTGCTGCATGATATAGGGAAGATCGGAATACCGGATGAGATATTAAACAAACCGGGCAAGTTGACTGATGAAGAGTTTGCAGTCATGAAGACACATACAAGGATCGGCGGTGAGATATTAAAGGATATTACGGTCATCAGAGATGTGGCGGGCGGTGCGCTTTATCACCATGAACGTTATGACGGACACGGATATATGAAGGGGCTTGCGGGGGAGAAAATCCCAATGTATGCACGTATTGTCGGTATCGCGGATGCATATGATGCCATGACATCAGACAGGGCCTATCGCAAGAGCCTTCCGGCAGATGTTGTAAGAGGAGAACTTGAAAAGGGCAGGAATACACAATTTGATGCTTCGCTTGTGGATATTATGCTACAGATTATGGATGAAGGAATTGAATTTCCGGATGAAGAGAGAGCAACCTTAAATGAAGCGCTTGACAAAGTGTAAAAAAATTGTTAAATTAGTAACAGGGTAAGGGAGTAGTTAGCGTGATACTGATTACGTTGTGAGTCAACATCCTGATCGAAAGATCTGGCTTACAGTAAATAACGAGACTTATGCATGACTTTTTTGTTATGCACAGGTCTCTTTTTTATATTTAAAAATGAATCGGAGGAGGAAGATGTGATGAAAGAGATGTTCAAAGGGAAAAAGGTGATTCGTGCTGCGGTGCTGTTATTGGCGTTAATGGCGTGCGGAGGGTTGTATGTCGGATTTGTGGGAAAGCCACAGACACATAAGACAACAGCGGCTTATTACGGAAGTGCATCGGAGACGGTGGATGCGACGGGGACTGTCAGAGGAGCAGATGAGAGAACCTATTATGCGGAAGTGACGGCTCCGATTGCGGCGATGGATATTGAGGTTGGTGACACTGTGGCAGAAGGGATTCAGATTGTTACATATGATCTGACCGATCTGAACCGTGCATACGAGCAGGCGTTGCTGACAGCCGAATCAAGCGAAAGTGGTGTCAATGCAAGGATTACGGAAAGCAATCAATATGCATCCAAATATGCAAAGGCATCTGCCGATGAACAGATCTACCAGTATCTGTATGCACTCAGCCGTGCGGATGCAGACGGACTGTCTCAGGAGCAGTATACAGAGGCTTATTATGTGCAGTGTGCATATGACGGTCTGAGCAGATCCATTGCGGAGAAGAGCAAACAGGTTGCACAAAAGACGAGCGATCTGGCCCACATAGAGGATAAAACCTCTGATGCATATAAGAATCTGTCGAAGGAAATTGCAGACTTGAATGTCAGCATTGCAAATATGCAGAAGGATCAAGCAAATCTTCCGAATACAGACTTGACACCGGATGAAAATGCACATTATACATATGATGTCAATCTGATGGAGGACATTACACGAAACTGGACGCAGGCGACGACGGATGCCAATACTGCGGAAAACCAGATATTGAATGAATATCAGAAGGAACAGCTGGAGAAGAGCCATGAATTGACAGAGCTTAGCGTGAGGACTGCAGAAGAAGATTTGGAGAAGGCAGATGCAGGAGTGAGGACAGAGTTTCAGGGTGTTGTTACAAAAGTGCTTGCAGAGGAAGGAGCCGTAGTGACTAAGGGTATGCCGCTATTTGCACTTGAGGATGCCGAAAGCCTGCGCGTGGATGTGGAATTATCCAAGTATGATATCGGTAAGGTTGCAGAAGGACAGACAGCTGAGATAGAGGTGGCAGGCAAGGTATATACAGGCAGCGTGTCGAAGCTGAAGCGTCTTGCCCAGGCAGATGCTTCGGATAAGGCAAAGGTTACGGTTGAAGTTACGATTGATGAGCCGGATGACAGTATCTTACTTGGGATCGAGGCAGATGTGGATATTCATACACAGGAGAAGGAAAATATTTTGTTGATTCCGTTGGAGTCATATTATAGTGATGATGACGGTGATTATTGTTACGTGATTGCAGATGGGTGCATTGAGAAGAGATATTTTACCTCCGGTATGGAGACAGCGGATGCAGTCGAGGTGATGGATGGCATTGCAGAGGGTGATGTTGTCATTACAGATGCTGTAACAGACGATCAGATCGGCAAAAAGGCGGTGAGTGCAAAATGAAACCACTCATAGAGTTCGACGACGTTTCAAAGGAATACAAACGTGGTGACAGAACCTTTTATGCATTGAAGGATGCCAATATGACCATTTACGAGGGCGAGATGGTTGTCATTTTGGGCCCGTCCGGAGCGGGCAAGAGCACGCTGCTCAATCTGCTCGGCGGCATGGATTCTGCTTCTTCGGGTAAGATCATGTTCGGTGATCAGGATTTGACCACCTTTACGGATCATCAGCTTACGGAATACAGAGCGCGTAATGTGGGCGTTGTGTTTCAGTTTTATAATTTGATTCCGACCTTGACGGCATATGAAAATGTTGCATTGATGAAGGATATAGAAAAGGATTCTTTGGATCCGAAGGAGGCACTGGAAGCGGTCGGGCTCGGAGATCACCTGCATCAGTTTCCGTCGCAGCTTTCAGGCGGAGAGCAGCAGAGGACATCCATTGCACGGGCACTGGCCAAGAATCCCAAGCTTCTGTTATGTGATGAGCCGACGGGAGCGCTGGACACAGAGACGGGTCGGGAGGTACTTGTGTTATTACAGAAAATGAGCAAGGAAAAGAAACGAACCGTTGTGATGGTTACGCACAACAGTGTATTTGCGGACATTGCAGACCGTGTCATCAAGGTACGCAACGGTGGAATCAAAGAGATACAGGAAAATGAAAACCCAATCAGTGCAAATGAGGTAAGCTGGTGATGCTGAAACGTAAATTATGGCGAGACCTATTAGTGAATAAGACACAATTCATCTCTATCTTTTTGATGGCATTTCTCGGCATGTGGATTTTTGTCGGGTTTAATTCAGAGAGTACAGGCGGCGGCAGGACTATCAAGGAGTACTATGAGGAAACTGCCATGGCTGACTATTGGCTGTTGGGAACCTCATTTTCTACGGATGAAGAAAAGACAGTGGAGGATCTGCCGGGGATAGCAGATGCAGAGCGGAGACTGCTTGTAACCGGAGAGACAGATCTGGCGGGAGAGGGAAATGCCGCGCTCAGTGACGAAGAGGCGGATGCTGATAAGTATGCGATGCAGATTATGTTCGTGGAGACACAGGAAATCTCAAAAATGGTATTACAGTCGGGGGAATCCTACAAGGAAGGCAAGGATGGCATCTGGCTGGAGGAGCTGTTTGCAAAGGCGCATGACTTAAAGCCGGGAGATACGATGAATCTGAAGTTCGGTGGTATGGAACTGGAGGGAAAGATACGCGGGCTGATCAGGCATCCGGAGTATGTGTATTATTTGTCTGAGGAAGAGACGATCATGCCGAACTATGCCAACTATGGGTATGCAATCCTATCTGATACAGAATATCCGGGAACGGAGGGCATTACCTATAACCAGATGCTTGTCAGAAGCGATGATACGGTTGACACGGAAGTTGCTGCACAGAAACTGATGCTGAAGAACAGGATCGAGCGTGCCATTGACAGAGACGGCGTAGTGGTCACGGATCGCGGACAGAATGAAAGTTATGCCATGTTTGACTCGGAAATCAAACAACATACAACAATGGGGGCTATGTTTTCAATTGTATTTCTATTGATTGCAGTGTTGGGCATTGTGACAACGATGACAAGAATGACAACTAATCAGCGGATACAGATCGGAACGCTCAAGGCGCTTGGGTTTTCCAAGAAGGTCATTACGAAGCATTATATGTCTTATGGCTTTTGGATCAGCTTGGCAGGCAGTGTGGCAGGAGCAGTGACGGGATATTATACTGTGCCGCCGATTGTATTTATGGCATTTGAGGGCTCTTATATTGTTCCGACATTGCAGCCGGTTCTTTCTGCGGCTTCTTTGGCGGCAATCGCTCTTTCGGTTGCAATATCAACGCTGGTCAGTTTTATGGCTTGCCGTAAGGAACTGCTGGATCCACCGGCGGTTACACTCAAACCGGCAGCGCCTAAGAAGGTTACACATACGGCACTGGAGAAGAGTAGGCTGTGGCTGAAACTGAACTTTTCCACTCAGTGGAATCTGAGAGATATCCTGCGCAATAAGGCGCGCACCATGATGGGAGTCGTCGGAGTGTGCGGCTGTACGATGCTGATGCTGGGAGCTTTCGGATGCAGTGATGCGATTTATGGTATGTTGGATTGGATGTATGGAGAGCTGATGACAGGACAGAATAAAATAATGCTTTCTGAAGAGGCGGATTATTCTGCGGCACTTGATTACAGCAAAGAATATAAGGGGCAGCTGATACAAGAGGGTGCGGTCGAATTTCTGAAGGATGATATATGCAAGACCGGCACATTGACTGTTGTAGATCAGGGAAATTATCTGCACCATCAGGGAATCAAACTTGAGAATATCAGCTTGTCAAAGACGGGAATTGCCATGTCCTATAAAATGGCAAAGACACTTGGATTACAGGTCGGCGATTCTGTAAAATGGCATATTGTAGGTGAAGATGAGTGGGAGACGACACGTATTTCACAGATATATCGAGATCCGTCTTCGCAGGGGATCACTATGTACAGAGAAATATTTGAAGAGCTGGAGCATGATTTCAAGCCGACTACGATTATTACCAACAAGACTCCGGCGCATGATATCACCGACAAAAATGAGGTGCAGGCGGTCATGAATATCGGAGATATGAAGGCGGCCTTTATGGAAAGTATGGAAATTATGAATATGATGATCGGTATGATGGTGGGAGGTGCAGTCATTCTGGGAGTTGTTGTGCTATATAACCTGGGGGTTCTGTCATTTGTAGAGAAAATGCGGGAAATAGCGACACTTAAGGTATTGGGCTTTCAGTCACGCAAGATCCGCGGCATTTTGCAGAAGCAGAACATCTGGGTGACGGCGATCGGTATTCTGATCGGACTTCCGGCAGGCTATGGACTCTTGATGGGAATCTGCTCTACGATGCCGGATACGATGGATATGGAGCCGGAATTGTCACTGCTTTCATACCTATATTCCATCTGTGGGACATTTCTGGTATCCATTGCCGTGAATTTCTTTTTGTCAGGCAAGGTTAAGACGATTGATATGGTCGATGCCCTAAAAGGTGTGGAATAGTTCTTGTCTCTTTTGGAAAAAGATAGTATAATCGGGTTAATGTGGGTGCAGGACAGGCGAGTATCCGATTGAATCTGACAGGAACAGGAGATACAGACGGTATGAAATTAAATGAATTGTTTACCGGTGGTAAAGCAACGATTTCTTTTGAAATATTTCCACCCAAGAAAGAGGCTGATTTTCGTGACATCGACAATCTGCTCGTGAAATTGAGCGAATTGCATCCGGAGTTCGTCAGTGTGACCTTTGGAGCAGGTGGTACAAATACGGTTGGGGCAGACGGAAAGATACAGAATCCTACGATTGAAATTGCGAAAAAAATCAAGGCATTGGGGATGATTCCGGCAGTGCATCTGTCGTGCCTGAATTATTCAAGACAGGAGATAGACGGGATGCTGGCTGCATTTAAAGAGGCAGGCATTGAAAATATCCTTGCACTGCGAGGAGACAGGAATCCCGATATGGAGCCGAAGCAGGATTTTCAATATGCAAGTGATCTGGTGGAATATATAGCAGCACATGGTGATTTTGGCATCAGCGGAGCCTGCTATCCGGAGGTTCATCCGGAGTGTATGTACATGGATACAGATATTGCGAATCTGAAGAAAAAAGTGGATGCGGGCGCAACGCATCTGATTTCGCAATTATTCTTTGATAATGAGCATTTCTATGAATTTGAAAGAAAGGTTCGCGCGGCAGGAATTACTGTGCCGATAGAAGCCGGCATCATGCCGGTGACCAATAAAAAGCAGATTGAAAGAATGGTAAATCTGTGCGGTGCCACATTGCCGCCGAAGTTCAGAGTCATTCTGGATAAGTATGAGGATGATCCTAAGGCATTGACAGATGCCGGTATCGTATATGCGATGAACCAGATCGTGGATCTGCTGGCGCATGATGTGGATGGCATCCATCTGTATGTCATGAATAAGCCGGATGTGGCAAAGCGTATTTGTGACGGCATCGCTTCACTGCGAGATTAAATTAAGCAGGAGAGATGTTAGTTTTCCGAGGGTTCCGCTGTGTTATCGGATATGTTTTCCTCATGTGTCTCTTCCGGGGGCAGCGACATATGAACCTTATCAATATGTGTCTTATCCATCTCCGCTACCTTTAATACAATACCGTTTTCCAGTTCCACAGTTTCGTTTTCTTCAGGCAGACGATCCAAATGTTCTATGATGATGCCGCCGATGGAATCATAATCCTCTGATACAAGCATCAGCTCGCCGTTCAGTTCCAAAGCATCATTGATATCGTCCAGCTTCATGGAGCCCTCAATCAGATATTCCTGTTCACCGACTTCCTGTATCAGATCACGCTCATCTTCGTCATACTCATCACGGATCTCGCCGACGATTTCTTCCAACAGGTCTTCTAAAGTAATCAGTCCGACTGTAGCACCGTATTCATCCAATACCATAACCATATTGATGGAATTCTCACGCATCTCGATCATGAGTTCCGATGTCTTCTTATATTCAAATGTAAAACTTGCTTCTCGCATGACGTCACGGACATTGAAGTTTTCACAATTTTCATAGAACAGGATATCCTTGACATTGATGAGTCCGATGATGTTGTCGGTGGACTCTTCATAAACGGGAAGACGGGTATATTTTTCCTCGAAAAAGACTTCTTTAATCTCATTCCAGGAGGCTTCCACATTCACGCAGGACATATCGACACGCGGAATCATAATATCCTTGGCGAGAGAGTCGCCGAAGTCAAACACATTGTAGATCATCTGCCGTTCTTCCTTTTCAATGACTCCATCTTCATGACTGACATCTACAATCGTACGCAGCTCGTTTTCCGTCATGGCGGTATCGATGGAATCTATATCAATGCGCATCAGAAAAAGAATCCCGTTTGATAATTTATCAACGATAAAAATGACAGGGGTCAGGAGCTTCATGATGAAGCGTATGATGGATGCATAGGATAAGGATATTTTCTCGGAATAGAGAGTGGCCAGATTCTTCGGAGTAATCTCACCGAATACCAGTATCATCAAAGTCAGAACACCGGTCATGATACCGACTGCGGAACTGCCCCACAGACGTATGGCAAGGGAAGTCGCAATGGCCGAAGCCGAAATATTAACGACATTATTGGCAACTAAAATCGCGCTCAGCATCTTGGAACGATGCTCTAACAGATATGTGACCGTCATCGCCTTTTTATTTCCCTCTTCCACAAGGGAACGGATACGAAGTTTATTAACGGTCGTAAGAGCCGTCTCCGCAGAAGAAAAGAATGCGGATAAAAGTAATAATATAACCAAACTGAACAATTGCATGACACCATCGGTATCCAAACTTTATCACCTCTTAATTTTTTTATCAAGAATCGATTCCTTGATATATAGTTGAAATATTACAGTATATTGGTAGGTGTTGTCAAGTAGAACATAGAAAACATATGTTTGCTTTTTGCAGGGCAGTATGCTATGATATGTGCAGATTGATATAGAGTGAGGGATGTTCATGAAACTGATTCATTGTGCAGACATCCATCTTGATTCCAAGATGGAAGCAAACTTAACCAAAGAACAGGCAAAGATCCGAAAGAATGAATTGCTGCTGACCTTTTGTGATTTGGTGGAATATGCGGTATCACATGACGTGAAGGCGGTGATGATTGCAGGTGATCTGTTTGATACGGGACGGGTCGCAGTTAGGACGCGCAATCTGGTTACAGAACTGATCAGCGGCCATCCGCAGATAGATTTCTATTATGTGAAGGGCAATCATGATGTGTCATGGATTTCTGCTCAGGAGGAGAGTGTGCTTCCGGAAAATCTTTATCTGTTTGAAGAGGAATGGAAGACTTATACATATGAAGAAGAACGGATTACGATCAGTGGAGTGGAATTGTGTCCGGATAATCATCTGCGGATTTATCATACGCTGATCCTTGAATCAGATATGACCAATATCGTGATGATGCATGGACAGGAGTCGAATTATCATGGGAAAGACAAGGCAGAGATTATCAATTTGCGGGAGTTAAGGGATAAGGGAATCGACTATCTGGCACTGGGACATCTGCACAGTTATAAATCCGGCAAGCTTGATCAGAGGGGAATCTATAGCTACAGCGGGTGTTTGGAAGGAAGAGGTTTTGACGAATGCGGGACAAAGGGATTTGTGCTGCTTGATGTGAACGGACATCATGTAGAGACACAGTTTATCCCGTTTGCCAAAAGAACATTGTATGAGATACCGGTTGATCTGTCTAATCTTCTGACGGCAGGAGAAATAGAGACGGCAGTAGCATCCGGCTTGAGAGAAATACCGCGCGAGAGTCTGGTAAAGGTGCTCCTACAGGGAAATGTAGAGGTAGATACTCCGAAGGACATTGACTATCTGACAAGGAGATTTGCAGATGATTATTTCTTTTTGAAGATCTATGATCAGACGAAGTTGGATATTCACATAGAGGATTATCAGCATGATGTTTCTCTTAAGGGAGAGTTTATCCGTATGGTACTGTCAGAGAAGCTGCCACAGGAGCGTAAGATGCGCATTATCATGAGCGGACTCAGGGCACTGGCGGGTGAAGAGATAGAGTAGGACAATGGAATCAATGGGAAAGGATGCTTGGTTATGAGGCTGATTGCGTGTCATATTGAGAATTTCGGTAAACTGAGAGAATTGGACTATACATTTCATGACGGCGTGAATGTCATTCATGAAGAGAACGGATGGGGCAAGACTACTTTTGCTGCATTCATAAAGGCAATGTTTTACGGCATGCCTTCTACGACCAAGCGGTCGGTACTTGAAAATGAACGTAAAAAGTATCTGCCGTGGCAGGGAGGAAGCTATGGCGGTAATTTGACCTTTGCAAATGAAAATGCCGCTTATCGCATTGAACGTTTTTTCGGAGAGAAGGACAAGGACGATACATTTGTATTATACGATCAGGCGACCGGTTTGGAGAGTCGGGATTATTCAGCGTTGATCGGTGAAGAGATATTCGGTATCAATATGGAAGGGTATGAGCGCAGTGCCTATATTCCTCAGCTTGGACTTAATATTACCACTAATGACAGCATCAATGCAAAGCTGTCGAATCTGATTGATGACAGCAATGATATCAATCATTATGAAACAGCTCTTTCTGCCTTGGAGGACGCGATGCGGGTTTATAAAAAGACCGGTAACAGAGGACAATTGGCAGAACTGGAAGCAAGGCTTCTGGATATTGACCGCAGGCTGGAGGAATCGGCAGGCGCAGAAGAAGCGTTGAATGTGTGGGAGATGCGGCTTAGATCCAAGAAGGCGGAACTGGCGAAGGCAGACACAGAGGAACAGGAAATTAAGAAAAAGATCATTGTGGCAAGCCAATATGAGGCTCAGAAGGCCAAGCAGGAGCATTATGCCGGGCTGTGTGAGGAAAAAAGGCGTGTGGAAGCTTCCAGAAAGGCACTTCTGGATTTCTTCAAAGGTCATGAACCGACAGAGGAGGAACTCAGAGAGAAGGTCGAACAGCACAATTCGCTGAGCGAACTGAGTGCAAAAATCAATGCTGAGACCGAGAAACAGGTGTTTTTCGAACAAGCGTACAAAGAGACTTGTGCAGACGGGACAGATTATACGAAGATCATCGGGTATTGTATGGGTGTCGGAGCATTGATCCTCTGGGCGTTCTCAGCCGTCCTGTTCCTCCGTTTCATGGCGGTTGTTGCAGGTGTATCGACTGCGGTTGCAGGCGTGATTGCGTTGGTATTGTTTATTGTGCTGGTGAAGCGCTCTTCTAAGACAAAAAAAGAGATACGGCAAAAGGCATATGAGGTGTCTGAAAAATGCCGTGTTGCCGGAGAGAATGCCCGGCATCTGCAGCAGATCAGGCAGGCACATGAAGTCGAATTGTCAGGAATGATCAGGTTTTACTTCAATGATATGCGTCCCTCTGAGATGAGAGAATGCATCGAAGAACTCAGAAACCGCAAGCTGGCTCTGAAGAATGCAGATGAAGAATATGCCCGCATATGCGAGACAGTGGAAGCGTTTGAACATCAGAATCATATCAATGCAGGAAGCACGCAGGGAGAAAATCCATCGGCCGGTCAGGCATATGAGACGCTGCAGGAACTGCAGAGAAGAGAAGGACAAGCCGGACAGAGGATTGATGCGCTCAAGAAAGAAATCGCAGAGATGACCGGAAAGACAGAGCAGATGAACCGTACGCTGGAAGAGCGTGCTGAACTGGAGGGAGAAAGGGATCGGATTGCTGCAGCACTGGAGCAGAAGCATGAACATTACGAGGTGCTGGAGGATACGGTAAAGTATTTGAAAAAGGCGAAAGAAAAATTATCACTGCACTATTTTGGAGATATTCAGGAAAGCTTCGAAAAATATATCAACATGCTCTGCGTGTCCTTGTCCGGAACTGTCAATGTGGATGTGAAATTGGATGTCAAGATAGAGGCAGGCGGTGCCAAGAGGGAGCTGGACTTTTACAGTGCGGGATATAAGGATCTGATCGGTATCTGTACAAGGCTTGCATTGATTGATGTTTTGTTTGCGGAAGAAAAGCCGTTTGTCATATTGGATGATCCGTTTTCCAATCTGGATGAAGAAAAATTGAAAAGCATGTTGAAGATGCTGCAGTCAATCGGAACAGAATATCAAATCATTTATTTTATATGTCACAACAGCAGAGGGTTATGATATAATTAAAATAATATGTTGTATGTGATATTTATCAGCATGTGCAGGAGTTATTTATATGAAGGATAAAAGCAACCTGAATCAGGGTCTGATCTATACGGATGACAATTGCATAGGCTGTAACAAATGTATTCGCGGCTGCCCGGTCATAGGTGCCAATATTGCGGATACTTATAATGGACATGCCGTGATTCATGTGGATGGAGATAAGTGCATTCATTGCGGCAGATGTCTGCATAATTGCGAGCATGGTGCAAGATATTATTGTGATGATCTGGATGCATTTTTGCTTGATCTGAAGGCGGGAGAAGATGTTGTCGTATTTCTTGCGCCATCTTTTTTTATCAATTATGAGGCTGATGCCTGTCATATTCTCGGATATCTGAAGTCATTAGGCGTAAAAGAATTTCAGCATGTAGGAACCGGTGCGGATATTGCGACATGGGCTTATATCAAGTATTTGCGTAAGAGCGGTATCAGAGGCTGCATTACGTCACCATGTCCGGTAGTGGTGGACTATATTGAAAAGTATAAACCCTCTCTCATTTCCAAACTGCTTCCGGTTATGAGTCCGCTTCAGTGTATGGCGACGTATGTTAGGAAATACGAAGGCAGTCGGGCTAAATTTGCCTTTCTCGGACCGTGCATCGGTAAGAAAACAGAGGCTGCAAGAGACGATTTTGAATGTGGGATTGACTATAACATTACGTTTGCGACATTTATGGATCATATCAGGGAGACTGCAGTCGATCTGAATCAATATTATGAAGACTTTATTCCTGATTCCAATCCCGGTCTGGGTGCATATTATCCCATCCCCGGAGGATTGAAGAATAATATCAGGCTCTTCATGGGACATAACCAATATATCAAACAGGTAGAAGGAACGGCACGCATCTATGATTATCTGGACATGTATGAGAATCTGGTACGTGAAGATCGCGCACTTCCGTACCTGGTCGATATATTGAACTGCAGTGGCGGATGTACGGGCGGCCCGGCTTCTGAGGCTCATTATGAAGAGAACGAAGATCTGTTAGTGAACCTTTATAATACAAGAGAATATAACCCGGCGACATATGAAGGCTCGCCGTTTGATTCTGCGGTTACATCAGAGGAACGTTGGAACAGATTGGATGACTATTTTGAAAAAGCAGATATCAAATATGAGGATTTCGTCAGGGAGTATCATACGGATGTTGCGGTAGATGAGTTAAAGATATCCGAGGAGACGCTTGAAGAGGTATTTCTGTCTATGGGCAAGCTGACGAGGGAGAGCAGATGCATCAATTGTTCCTCTTGCGGATACAACAACTGCACGGAGATGGCGACAGCAATCGTGCGGGGCTATAATACCAAAGAAAATTGTATTCATTATATGAAGGATGTTCTGCTGCATGACAAACAGATGCTTGGCAGGATGGTGAATCAGATCAATGGTGACAATGAGTTTGTTGGAGACTTTTCTGTATGGAATACGGAGATGATCGCACAGGCTCTGCAAAATGCAATCAATACGATTGAGAAGGCAAAGGAAAATGCGGATAATGCAAATCAGGCGAAGAGTCTGTTCCTTGCCAGTATGTCACATGAAATCAGAACCCCGCTCAATGCAATCATCGGTATGACAGATATCCTGATGCATGCGGCACTGCCGAGTGAATATGTCGAGCGGATTCATGATATCAATGTTGTGGGAACCGGTCTGCTTGACATTGTAAATGATTTGTTGGATCTGTCCAAAATAGAGGCAGGACATTTCAGCATTGAACCGATACGATATTCTTTTACGGAATTGATGGATGAGATCAGCAATGTCATATTGTTCAGGGCAAGAGAGAAGCATCTGATGTACAGACTTGAGATACAGCCTTCGGTTCCGGCTCAACTGATTGGGGATGACAGACGTATCCGCCAGATACTGATCAATCTTCTGGGTAATGCAGTAAAGTTTACGGAAAAGGGAAGTGTCATGCTTCGTGTAAACTGGAATCATGATCGTAAACAACCTGTTTTGATATTTGATGTCGAGGATACGGGAATCGGTATTAAGGCGGAGAATATAAACAGTCTGTTTGATTCCTACAGCAGAGTTGAGAATACTGAGACGCGTACGATAGAAGGAACCGGATTGGGACTTGCCATATCCAAGAATCTGGCTTTGCAGATGAACGGAGATATCAGCGTCAAGAGCATATATGGGGCAGGGAGTACATTTACAGTTATACTGGAGCAGCAGATAAAGGAATATGTACCTATCGGTACGGAACATGCACCGGGAATTGAACGAAACGATGCAGCAGGGAAAGCCGATTTGGTAATTTATATGCCGAGGGTGCGGATATTGGTCGTGGATGATCTGTCCGTCAATCTTCAGGTGGCAGAGGGCGCATTGCGAAATTATCAACTCTATATGGACACGGCGCTTGGTGGTAAGGAAGCATTGAATCTGTTGGCAAAGAATGAGTATGATATGGTTTTTATGGACTATCTGATGCCGGGTATGAACGGAGTAGAGACTTTGAGCAGGATCAGACTGATGGGCGGCGCCTGTGAGAAGGTTCCGGTAATCTGTCTGACCGCAGAGGATTCACGGTTGGGCTCCGGCACGGAACGTTTCCAAAAGCAAGGCTTCCAGGGATACTTATGCAAACCTATGGATCAGGAGAGGCTGGGGCGTATTCTGATGCAGTTCATTCCAAAGGATAAGATTAAGAAGTTTGATGACAGTGTGACCGTAGAACCGGAACAGCTGACAGCATGTGTGGATAAAGAGGATTATGAGAAGTATCTGGAACTGGTATGTGCAGTGGAGAGAATGTCACTGGCACAAGGAAATTTCCGACTGGCACAGGCGGCCAAAATACACAGGCAGGCTGTTCAATCGGAAAACTATGAGTTCGTCCAAAAGAATGCGGAATATCTGGCAGCTCAGATCAAGAGCAATGTAAATGAGTGAGGGTTCACATGAAGATTACGATTGAAGAGACACAATGTGAAGAAGATGAGATCGTCATACGATGCAATGGAGTCGATGAGGATCTGCTGCGCATCATTTCCTTTATTAAGACGCAAAAAAATGCGATTGTCGGGTATGAAAAGGACAATATCCACAGAATCATGCCTGCGGATATTTATTATTTTGAGGCAGTGGATAACAAGGTGTTCCTGTATTGCAAGAAGGATGTATTTGAGACGAAGCAGAAACTGTACGAACTGGAACAGGAGCTCGCCATGCAGGACTTCTTTCGGATATCCAAGTCTGTTATTGTGAACATCAAGAAGATCAAATATGTCAGTCCTGCGTTTAACGGTCGTTTTGAAGCAACGATGTTAAACGGTGAAAAGGTTATTATTTCGCGGCAATATGTGTCAGAATTCAAAAAGAGACTTGGCTGCTAGGCATGGAGGATAAAAATATGGAGTTTCGGGAACTGATGAAAAAGTTTTGTATGAACTGCTTCCTGATTACGGGAGGATGTACTGTATGTGCTACGGTGTTTTGTGCCATTTTTGCACCTGATTCTGTATTTTCTGTGAGAGATCTGGTTTCCGTCATTATGATGGGCTTCTTATGTGCTCTTACTATGTTCATATACTGGTCAAAAAAGGAAGTGTCCAAAAAGAATCTGATCATACGTGAAGTGGTGCAGTGTATGATGGTGTTTGCGGTCGTATTCGGCATTTGCTATTATAATGATTGGATTACTGCGGGATCTGCAGCAGAGCCGATAGTGTTGTTTCTGCTGATCGCGGTATACTATTTGATCGTTTTCTTTTTTAACTATACGACCGAACAGAGAGTGGCGGACAAAATGAACCGATGCCTCGAAGAACTGAATCAGAAGGAACTGTAACTTACTGTTGCGTCCACACAACTTACTGTTTGTATATTGCATAATACCCGCATTGTTATTGCGGGTATTTTTGATTGGATTATACTGAATTCAAAAGAAAGAGCAAGGAGAGGCTGAGGTGAATGGATAAAATAGTCGAAGTAAAAGGATTAAAGAAATCATATGGAGATATTCAGGCGGTCAAGGGAATCGATTTCTATGTCGAGAGGGGAAAGTTATTTGCTTTTCTGGGTCCGAACGGTGCCGGAAAGTCTACGACGATTGATATGATCTGCACATTTTTAAAGCCTGATGCGGGAGTTGTTAAAATTGATGAATGGACCTTGGGCAAGAATGATAATGAGATCAGAAAGATCATCGGAGCGGTTTTTCAGGACAGCCTGTTGGATCCGCTGCTTACAGTCAGAGAAAATCTTCAGACGAGAGGAAGCCTATACGGCTTGAAAGGGCATGATCTGCAGTGTTCGATTATGTGGGCATCAAATTCCTGCGGTGTGGAGAATTTTATTGACAGACCTTACGGAAAGCTTTCAGGAGGTCAGAGAAGACGCGCGGATATTGCACGGGCGTTGGTGAATACACCACAGATACTATTTCTGGATGAGCCGACGACAGGACTGGATCCGCAGACCAGGATAAACGTATGGGAGACGATCAGGAAGCTTCAGAGGGAGACGGATATGACCGTCTTTTTGACGACACATTATATGGAGGAAGCTGCAGAAGCTGATTATGTCATTGTGATGGATGAAGGATGCGTGGCAGCGAAGGGAACGCCATCGGAACTGAAGGATCGATATGCAGCTGATACATTGCGTCTGACCACAAAAGATCAGGCGGTGCTTGGCAGGATATTGGAGCAGAGAAAGCAAGATTATAGAGTGGTTGCAGATCAGATGGTCATACAGATACAGCATACGATGGATTCGCTTGCAATTATCGAGGCGTGCAGGCAGCATATCACCGGATTTGAGGTGGTGCGCGGAACAATGGATGATGCATTTATCGGCATTACAGGAAAGAAATGCAGGGGGTGAGCAGAATGGCAGCTATAATATTGGCAAAGAGAAATTTGAGAATTTATTTTAGGGACAGAAGTGCAGTCTTTTTTTCGCTGCTTGCAGTTTTTATCATTCTGGGATTGTATTTGGTCTTCTTAGGAGATGTATGGACGGAAAGCCTCTCCGATGTGGAAGGCGCGAAAGAGCTGATGAACAGTTGGATAGTAGCAGGTCTGCTTACGGTTACGGGAGTGACGACAACACTGGGTGCATTTTCGGCCATGGTGGATGACAAGGTCAGAAAGGTTTCAAAGGACTTTTCTTCGACACCTGTTTCAAAGGTTTTGATTGTAGGCGGTTATATATGCAGTGCTTTTTTGATCGGACTGCTTATGAGCATCTTGACTTTTGTGTTAGGAGAGCTGTATATCGTACTTGTGGGAGGCAGGATGCTGCCGCCGGGGTCCGTATGCAAGGTGCTTGGACTGATTGTTTTGAATACCATGACCAGTACTTCTATCGTATTGTTCATTGTATCGTTGATTGGCAGTATCAATGCATTCTCCAACATTTCCATCGTAATCGGAACACTGATCGGATTTTTAACCGGAATGTATCTGCCGATCGGGCAATTGCCTGACTGGGTACAGTTTGGTATGAAATGCTTTCCGATTACTTATAGTGCAGGAATGTTCAGGCAGGTTATGATGGAACGTGAGATGGCAGCTTCGTTTGAAGGAATATCGGCAGAGTATCTGCGGGAATTTCAGATAGAGATGGGAAATGTGTTCGTATTTGGAGATTATACGGTGTCTCCTGAATTGAGTGTATTGTTTCTGTTGATCACAACCGGTATTTTCTTTATGCTGTCGGTCTTCAGGCTTTCAAGAAAGATAAAATAAACGGTATCTGAGTTCGGCAAATATGAATAATCAAGACTGCCCTTGAATATAGTTACATATATGGAAGGGGTGGCAAGATGGAGCGGATATTTAAGACTAACAACAAAGCAGCATGGATAGGCAAAGCCCTGTTTATTATGTATTTTATAACGGGGGCTTTGCTTTTATTGTTGGCATTACTGCTGTTTCGCCTGCAGCTGAGTGAAGAGATTGTGACGATCGGGATTCTGGTGGCGTATGTGCTGTCGACGTTCATGGGCGGATTATATATTGGAAAGAAAATGCAGAACAGAAAATTTTTATGGGGAATGATTGCCGGTTTTATATATTTTGTGCTATTGCTGTTGGTTTCGCTGGCTATCAATCGAACCATCGGGGACGGAACCGGCAATGTAGCGACCACAATGATTATGTGTGTATGCGGAGGAACTTTCGGCGAGATGTTGGCATAAAAAAGTGCTTTAATTTGAGAATGACTTGTGCTATACTATGATGTGCATGAATTTTGCCGCAGCAGTGAAAATACGGTGATACTGCTGATTAAAGAAAGAAAAGGACGGAAGATTAGAAAATGAAGAAGAGCAGAGGAATTATTATTCTTATAGCGGCCATTTTGTTGATCGCAGGATTTGGCTATATGGTTTTATTCGGTGTCGGATCCGAAAAGACAGGAGCGGCTGAGAAAATCAAGCTCGGACTTGACCTGGCGGGTGGTGTCAGCATCACATATCAGGTAGAGGGAGAAGATCCTTCTGCAGAGGATATGAGCGATACCATCTATAAATTGCAGAAGCGTGTTGAGGTATACAGTACAGAGGCACAGGTATATCAGGAAGGTACGGATCGTATCAATATTGAAATTCCGGGAGTATCGGATGCCAATGCAATCCTCGCAGACTTGGGTAAGCCGGGTTCGTTATATTTTGTGAGTCAGAATTCACCGGCAGGTGAACCGAACTATACATTTGGTGCAAATGCAGACGGAACAGTTGGCTATGTACTTGCAAAGTCAATCGAAGAACTGGAAGAAGAGGGCTCTGTAGTGCTGATGGGAACAGATGTCAAGGCGGCACAGGCAAAGGGATCTTCTAATGATATGGGAAATACCGAATATGTGGTTGAACTGACGCTGACAGATGAAGGAACCAAGAAGTTTGCTGATGCAACAACGATTGCAGCGATTACGCATGAAGTAATCTTTATCGTGTATGACGGTGCCATTTACAGTGCGCCCAGTGTAAATGAGGCGATTACAGGCGGACAGGCATATATTACGAATATCGGTGGTTTTGAAGAAGCCGAGGATCTGGCTTCTACAATTCGTATTGGTGGATTGAAACTGACATTGACGGAACTTCGTTCCAATGTAGTAGGTGCACAGTTGGGCTCAGAGGCGATTCAGACGAGTATCAAGGCAGGTATCATAGGCTTCATTATTGTCATTCTGTTCATGATTGCCGTATACTTTATTCCGGGAGTTGCTTCCACGATTGCTCTGTGTCTGTATGTGGTGTTCATGCTGTTAAGCTTGAATTTCTTTAATATCACGCTGACCCTGCCGGGTGTTGCGGGTATTATCCTTTCCATTGGTATGGCGGTGGATGCGAATGTCATTATCTTCGCACGAATCAAAGAAGAAATTGCAGGTGGCAAGACAGTCAGTTCGGCAATCAAGATTGGTTTTCAGAAGGCACTGTCTGCGATTATCGACGGTAATGTAACGACGTTGATTGCGGCACTGGTACTTGGGCTTATGGGAACAGGCGCAATCAAAGGATTTGCACAGACTCTGGCACTTGGTATCATTCTTTCCATGCTTACGGCTGTCTTTGTTACAAAGCTGTTGTTAAATGCGCTTTATGCGATAGGATTACAAAATGAGAAATTATACGGTACAGTGAAGGAAAAGAAGGTAATCAATTTCCTTTCCAAGAGAAAGATATTTATAGCGGCTTCACTCGTGGTCATCCTGTGTGGATTTGTATTTATGGGTGTCAATAAAGCAAACGGTAATAATGCGCTGAACTACTCCCTGGAGTTTCTTGGCGGTACTTCAACCAATGTGACCTTCAATGAGGATATGAGCATCGAACAGATTGACGCTGAGGTGGTTCCTGCAATTGAAGCGATTACGGGAGACGGTAATGTACAGACGCAGAAGGTTGCCGGCAAGAATGAGGTCATCTTTAAGACTCGGACCTTATCTGTTGATGAACGTGAGCAGTTCAATCAGGCCATGATAGAGCAATTCGGTGTGGATGAGAGCTTGATTACGGCAGAGACGATCAGCTCTACGGTAAGTTCTGAAATGAAGACAGATGCTATTATTGCTGTATTAGCTGCAGCCGTTTGTATGCTGCTTTACATTTGGTTCCGTTTCAAGGATCTCAGATTCGGTGCGAGTGCGGTTCTTGCCCTGTGTCATGATGTATTGGTGGTTCTGGCATTCTATGCAATTGTCAGAGTATCCGTAGGCTCTACATTCATTGCCTGCATGCTGACAATTGTAGGATATTCCATCAATGCGACAATCGTTATCTTTGACAGAATACGTGAGAGAATCGGTGAGATGAAGAATAAAGATAATTTGGAAGAAGTGATTAATAAAAGTATCAATCAGACATTGACCAGAAGTATCTTTACATCCCTGACTACGTTAATCATGGTCGTTGTCTTGTATGTAATGGGTGTTACTTCCATAAAAGAATTTGCGTTGCCGCTTATGGTAGGTATCCTTTGCGGAACTTATTCTTCCGTATGTCTGGCAGGTGCGATCTGGTATATGCTTAAGACAAAGCTTGTAAAGAAGAAAGCATAATCAACCGATAGAAACGAATTGTATTTCAGACTCAGGAACAGAGTATTCCCTGAGTCTGTTTTATATATGTGCAAGACGCGTTTCTCATAGTTCATGAGGAAATCGAAGATGCCATGCCTGCATGAGCATCTGAGAAACATTACAGGAGGGAAAAGGGATATGGCAAAGTGGTTCGTGACAACCAAAAAGGCGGATTTTAATGCGATTGCCGAACGATGGCATATCACTCCGATTGTGGCTCGCATATTGCGCAACAGAGATCTGGTGACAGAGGATGAAATAGAGATGTTTCTGAACGGAACACCGGAAGACATGCATGATCCGAAAGATATGAAGGATATGGATACAGCGGTGTCAATGATTGCATCGGCGATCACGCAGGAACAGAAAATACGTATTGTCGGAGATTATGACATTGACGGCATATGTGCTTCCTACATATTGCTTACAGGCCTCAGAAGGTGCAAAGCGGATGTGGATGTGAAGCTGCCTGACCGTATGAAGGACGGATATGGTATCAGTGATGCGATTATCGAACAGGCGCATCAGGACGGCATACATCTGATTGTGACCTGTGACAACGGGATCGCTGCTTATGAGCAGATTGTGTATGCGAAGCAGTTAGGGATGGATGTGATAGTGACGGATCATCATGAGGTGCCTTATGAAGTATCCGATGCGGGAGAGAAGCAGTACCAGCTGCCTCCGGCAGGTGCTGTGGTCGATCCGCACAGAGAGGATTGCAGGTATCCGTATGCAGGTATATGCGGAGCGGTTGTTGCATATAAGTTAATAGAGGCTTTGTATAAGGCGATGGGAGTTCCGAAGAGTGAAATGGATGAACTGTTGGAATTTGCGGCAATTGCAACGGTGGGTGATGTCATGGAGCTGCGGGATGAAAATCGCATCATAGTCAAGTATGGACTGGAGCACATCAAAGGGACGCAGAATATCGGGTTGCGTGCATTGATGGATGTGACGCAGATTGAGAGAGATAAGCTGTCACCGTTTCATATCGGGTTCGTATTAGGACCTTGTATCAATGCGACAGGACGACTGGACAGCGCTGAGCGTGCATTGTCTCTCTTTATGACAAAGGATTCGGGAGAGGCACTCAGGATTGCCGGTGACTTAAAGGCACTTAATGACAGTCGTAAGGATATGACAAAGCACTATCAGGAACTGGCATTTTCGGAGGTTGAGAAGATGAAGGCGCCGGATCGGGTGCTGGTTATCTACCTGCCGGATTGTCACGAAAGCCTGGCGGGAATCATAGCGGGACGCGTAAAAGAGCGATATTATAAGCCTACCTTTATCCTGACAAAGACAGCAGACGGAGTCAAAGGCTCAGGACGTTCGATAGAAGCTTACCATATGTATGAAGAGATGACACGGTGTAAAGAATTGTTTTCCAAATATGGAGGACACAGGATGGCTGCAGGTCTGTCCATGCGGGAGGAGGACATTGAAACGCTCAGACAGAGACTGAATGCCCAAACGATTCTGACCGAGGATGACATGCAGGAGAAGGTGCAGATAGATGTTCCGATGCCGATGACATATGCAACAAAAGAGCTGGTACAGGAAATAGAAATGCTGGCACCATTCGGAATCGGCAATCCGAAGCCTTTATTTGCAGAAAAACATATTCTGATCCGGGCAGCACGCATTATGGGCAAAAATCAGAATGTCGTGAAATTAAAAATTGAAAGCGAAGACGGGACTGTTGCAGATGCAATCTGGTTTGGCGACGGAAATGCATTCCGGCAGGAGATGGCGACACGATTCGGAGAAGAAGCAGCAAAGACTTTCGAAGGAAAAGGAGAAAAAGTGAAGTTATCCATTGCGTATTATCCGGCTTTGAATGTCTATATGGGACGTGAGAACATACAGATCAATATTCAGCATTATCAGTATGAAATGTGAGATAGGATTTCTTTATAAATTGGTTAAATATTTTTTAGAATTTAAACACAGATTGAACACAATTCTTGGATATGATGTATTTGGATAGTTGATAAAGACAGCACCGATTTCAATGAAATCGTGTGTAAACACTCACTATCTCCCCCCCCCTCATAAGAGAACCAATCCCACGGTACCTAAACCGTGGGATTTCTCTTTTAAAAAGTATCTTAACAAGTGGAGAAATATAGGGTATAATATATATCACCAGACGCGAGAGGCTACTTAAGAAAAGAGGATTGATTATGAAGGTTGAGAAGATTAAGAAGGCACAGGAGACGATTATCAAACTATCAGGAGCAATTGATACACCGGTGGCAAAGGCCTTTATGGATGCGGTTGAAGAATGCCGTAAGGATGCCCCGAGTAAAATTATATTTGATTTCACTGAGGTTCCGTATATCAGCAGTTCGGGTTTGGGTGTTATTTTAAAGGCAAAAAAGATCGGAAACGAAATAGGTTGTGGGGTAACGCTGCTGCATTTGAGCGAGACAGTGAGAAACACAATGGAAATGGTGGGATTCCTTCCACTGTTCGATGTAAAGGACTGACGTGTGGTTGATGTCTGACGATAGGTGGGTTTATGAGTGAACATATTTCTGCGAAGGTGAAGCACAAGAGCCGTAGGCTGCTGTTTCGTATTATTTTCAGCCGTACGATGATTACCTTTGTTCTTTTGTTATTTCAAATAGCGGTTCTGTTTGGTGTATTTTACTATCTGGATCCTTATCTTGAATTTTTCATTACGGGTTTTAATATTATGAGCGCAGTATTGGTCGTATATATGATCAATCTGAACAACCGTCCTGAGTTTAAGTTTGCATGGATGGTTCCTTTGTGTGTGTTCCCTTTGTTCGGAGTGCTTTTGTTTCTGTTTGTCAAGATCAATCCGGGGGCAATCGGGCTGAAATATGAGATGAAGAGAACCTGTGCGGAAACAGCAAAATATCTGACTACGGATGAAGCAATCCGCAATAAGCTGGAGTCAGAAGAACCGCATTTTTCGGATTTGTCTTATTATTTACAGAATACAGGCGGTTTTCCTACTTATCAGAATACTTCTGTACAATACTTTCCTTCGGGAGAGTCTGCTTTCTCGTCCATCAAGGAGGAACTGGAAAAGGCAAAGGATTTTATTTTTGTTGAGTTTTTTATCATCTCAGAGGGCATTATGTGGAACTCTGTTCTTGAGATTTTGAAACGTAAGGCAGAAGAGGGAGTCGAGGTTCGGGTCATGTACGACGGAACCTGCACGGTGGCCTGCCTTCCGTACAGTTATCCGAAACGTTTGCGCAGGATGGGGATTCAGGCGAAGATGTATGCACCGATCAAGCCCTTCCTATCTACACACCAGAACAACAGGGATCATAGAAAGATACTCGTCATTGACGGTAAGGTTGGTTATACCGGCGGCATCAACCTTGCAGATGAATATATCAACAAGAAATATCTGTACGGACATTGGAAGGATACAGCCATCAAGCTTGAAGGCGATGCGGTTAAGAGCATGATTGCAATGTTCCTGCAGATGTGGAATGCATCAGATCCGGTAAAACGGGAGGATGAGAAATATTTTCATATCAAGCAGGATGCGATTGCAGATGCTGAGGGATATATCGTTCCCTATGGCGACGACCCGACAAATGAAAAGGATATTGCAGAGGATGTATATCGTGATTTGCTGAACAAGGCTCGTAAATACGTGCACATTATGACCCCCTATCTGATTCTGGATCATGAGATGCTTTCCGCACTTTGTTTTGCGGCAAAGAGGGGGGTGGATGTACGTCTGATTCTGCCGCATGTACCGGACAAGGTCATTCCTTTTTTGATCGCCAAGACCTATTATGAGACATTACGACTGGCGGGGGTCAAGGTCTATGAATATGAACCGGGCTTCATACATGCGAAATCCTTTGTGTCAGACGGAGAAAAGGCAATCGTCGGCTCGATCAATCTGGACTACCGCAGCCTGTATCATCATTTTGAATGTGCAGTCTATATTTATAAAAATCATGCAATTGATGCAGTGGAAGCGGACTTTCAGGAAACGATGCAAAAGAGTATCCTAATTACGGAAGAGGAGTACAAGAAGGTTACGTTGATCCAGAGAGCAATCGGAGGACTGTTCAAGATATTCGGACCATTGATGTAGAAATCAGAGAACTCAGATATGAGGGGACAGGAGGTAATTATGAGTATACATGAAGAAAAAGCGAAACAATTGTTTCTGGAGGGTTATAACTGTGCACAGGCAGTATTCTGTGCATTCAGTGATGAACTGGGCATTGATCAGGAAACAGCCATGAAGATATCTTCTTCATTCGGAGGAGGAATGGGCAGGCTGCGTGAGGTATGCGGTGCAGTCAGCGGCATGTTCATGGCGGCAGGTGTGAAATACGGTTACAGTGTGCCGGGTGCAGGAGATGAGAAAAAGGAACATTATGCCCGTATCCAACAGCTCGCGGGGACATTTAAAGAAAAAAACGGTTCAATTGTGTGTCGCGATCTCTTAGGGTTGAAACAGCAGCATGACGGACCTGTTCCGGAAGAGAGAACAGCTGAATATTATAAGAAGCGTCCCTGCGTGGAGCTTGTCGGAGATGCAGCGAGGGTGCTGGAGGCATATATTCTGGAAACAGAGGAATAATCAAGATCTTTTATAAGGATAGTGTAGTGCAGAGAAGGTAAAGAAAAGAGGAGCATGAGATGAGACAGTTAAAGGATTTATTACATGGATTTGAATATGAATGTATACAGGGAACCTTGGAACGCAGTGTGGATAAGGTCATCTACGATTCCCGCAAGGTGGAGCGGAATTGTCTGTTCATCTGTATTGTGGGAGCTAATTTTGACGGTCACAGCATTGCAGCAGATGTGGTGTCAAATGGCGCCGCCGTGCTGGTAGTGGAAAAGGAAGTTGAAGTTTCTGCGGACGTGACGGTCATCAAGGTAGATGATACCCGATATGCGATGGCACATATCAGTGCCGCCTATTTCGGTTATCCGGCACGTCAGATGAAGATCATCGGTATTACGGGAACCAAGGGGAAAACAACAACAACTTACCTGATCAAGTCGATTCTTGAAAATGCCGGATATAAGGTGGGACTCGTCGGCACGATAGAGGTCATCATCGGAGAGGAACATATTCCTGCAGCCAATACGACACCGGAGTCCTATATATTACAGGAGTATTTGAAACGTATGGCTGATGAGGGCATACAGATTGTCGTGATGGAGGTATCTTCACAAGGGCTGATGATGCACCGTACACAGGCAATTGATTATGAACTGGGTATTTTTACGAATATCGAACCTGATCATATCGGCCCCAACGAACATGGCAGCTTTGACGAATATATGGCATGCAAAGGATTGCTGTTCAGACAGTGTAGGGTAGGTATTGTCAACGCAGATGACGCACATGTCAATAAGGTGCTGCGGGATCATACATGTCATATAGAGAGTTACGGACTCAAGGATGGCGCTGATATCATAGCACGAGATATAGAACTTGTATCGACACCGGGTTATCTCGGGGTATCATTCCGTACGGAAGGTCTGATCGACCTTGAGGTGACGATTGATACACCGGGTAAATTCAGTGTTTACAATGCACTTGCTGCAATTGCCGTATGCCGTCATTTTAATATCGAACGTTCTGATATCGTGCGTGCACTCAGAAGTGCGAAGGTAAAAGGAAGAATTGAAATGATCAAGGTCTCGGATGACTTTGCACTCATGATCGATTATGCGCATAATGCAATGGCACTTGAAAGTCTCCTGACAACTCTGAGAGAGTACAATCCAAAACGGATCGTGTGCATGTTCGGTTGCGGCGGAAACCGCTCCAAATTACGCAGATACGAGATGGGAGAGGTATCCGGCAGACTGGCAGACCTGACAGTCATTACATCGGATAACCCTCGCTTTGAAGAACCGGAAGACATCATTGCCGATATCCGCACCGGAATCCAGAAAACCTCCGGAGCATATATAGAAATCTGCGACCGCCGCGAAGCCATCGCCTATGTCATCCACAATGGACAGCCGGGGGATGTAATCGTGCTGGCAGGCAAAGGACACGAAGATTATCAGGAAATCAAGGGGCAGAAGTATCCTATGGATGAGCGGGATATCATACGGGATGTACTTGCCAGGGATTTGTAGTTTGTTTGGCTCATGACCATCAAGACACGGCAATGCAGCCTGTAAATTTTTTTTCATTCCCAAGAACTTAAGACGAGTGAACTTCCGGACCTCATAGAGTAGTAAAAGGAAAGGATGGTGGACTGTAACGCGTAGGCCAAGTACTATGCACACGAGTTCTGTGAACTCGGCGCTATGCCAACGGAGTCTGAAAACCGCAAAAAAGCAAGTGACAATTCACTTGCTTTTTCGTATTAAGCGGGTTGAAGAGGACGACGCATCGAAGTGTTGCAGTCCACCATCCTTTCCTTTTATGGACACCTATTCATGCCTCAAAGCTTCAATCGGACTTAACTTCGCCGCCTTCTTTGCGGGATAGATACCAAAGAAGATTCCGACTGCAGAAGAGAAGAGGCTTGCGATCAGTACAGTTGAGGCTGATACTTGTGCAGAACATTCCAGCAGATCCAATGAAGTCAGCAGATTGCAGATGCCGACTGCACCTAGGACTCCAAGTACGATACCGATGACACCACCGATCAGTGTAATGATGGTAGCCTCTGATAGAAACTGCATCATGATTGCATTTGTCTTGGCGCCGAGCGCTTTTCGAATACCGATTTCCCGTGTGCGCTCCGTAACCGATACGAGCATGATGTTCATAACGCCGATACCGCCGACCAGCAGCGAAATAGAAGCAACAAATACAACGAATATCGTAATACCGTCCAGCACGCTTGTGATACTGCTCATGCTGTCATTGTAGTCCTGTAACAGGAAATATCCTTCACCACGCGCATCATATCTTGCCTCTAACAGGTTGATGGTTGCAGCATAGACATCCTTTGAATAAAGAGCATTGTCACAGATGATATAAGCACCGTCAAAGCCTTCGATATAGAGACCGAAAGAGGTTCCCATGACGGTATAAGGTACTTCAACCGTGTATCTGGTGTCGGCACCGGTCAGCATATTCAGCATGGCAGAAGAAGAGTCCTTTCTGATGCCGATGATTCTGAATTCGGAAGACATACCCCAGAGGTTGACTTCGATGGTCTTGCCGATGATGTTGTCAATGGTTCCGAATAATGTACGAGCACCACCTTCACTGATGATACACACTTTTTCTCCGCCATCGACATCTGCATCCGTATAATAGGAGCCTCTGACAATCGGCTCGGCAACCATATATTCGTAACCGGAGGTGCCGCCCTTGATGATTGCATCCTTTTCTCCGCCCTTAAAACCGGTTACTGTCCCGTAGATCCAATACTCCGGTGTGACAGCTTTGATATGCGGTATCTTTTCCGCCATGGCTTCAAAGTCGTCGGCCGTCAGCTCCAGCATATTTTCCTTTTGCTTGGCAGAATCAAGATATACATATAACTGGCCGCCGGCAAAATCATTCAAGGTCTTATCGATACTTCCTTTGACTCCGTTACCGATGGAAATGATCATGATAACAGAAGAGATACCAATGATGATTCCCAACATGGTCAGCAGAGAACGTCCTTTGTTGGATCTTATATTTTGAAAGGCCATTTTAATATATTCCAAAATTTGTGTCATGACGTTCTCCTTATTCTCCCTCAGTTACCGCAGATGCTCCGGCATTGATCGTTGCGCTGTCAGCAGTGTCGTCACCTGGTTCGACATCAATCGGTACAATCGGGAGTGGCATAGCCGCCATACCGTCAGTCAAGGTAACAGTATAATCATTTACCACCTGATCATCAGCACTCAGACCATTTACGATTTCAATCATAGTATCAGAGGATACGCCGGTGGTCACGTTCTTTCGCTTGAGTATATTATCTTCGATAACGTAGCAGAATTGCCCGTCATTGTCTTCATTTACGGTCTCTACCGGAGCGAGCAGTACATTTTCGGCAGCGGCAGTATGGATGACAACCTTGGCCTCTACACCCAGATAAATCAGTTCATCAGGATTATCAATATGTACATCTGCGGTGATGACCGGTGTACCGGATTCGTTCTTGGTGGCGATTCCGTTGATTCTGGAAACAGTGCCCTCATAAGTTTTGCCTGCAACGGTGATGTCCGCCTTTTGTCCGACGGCAACTTTAGCGAGGTTGTACTTGGATATGGCAACATTGACCATGACATCTTCGATGCTTTGCAGTGTCAGTAACTGGCCGCCTTTGGTAACAGGACTGCCGCTCACGACACTGAGCTCCGATACGACACCGTTAAAGTCTGCATAGACACCCTGAGAGGCCTCAGACAGTTCCGATTGTGCATGTTCTGCGGAAATCTGTTGGATTTCATTATCTGCCTTGAGCTTTTCTCTGGCATGCGCATCCAATACAGCCTTTTCGGCTGCTTCCATTTTTGCCTCGTCCTTTGCGAGATAGGACTGCATATCCGATAACAGATTTTGTGCATCTGCCAGCTGCCTGTTCTCGGCAACGGTATCAACGGTATAGTACACATGTGCTTCGGAAGAGGAGAGCTTACTGATTTCATTCTGCAGATCGAGAATCTCGTTGTTCAAATTGGTAGAACGGCTCGGATCTGATGAAACGCCCGAACCGCTTGACGGGATTTCATTGAGTTCTTTTCTTTTATTGGTCACTTCATCATTTTTTGCGTTGATCTGTTTGGCGATGCCGTCCTTAATGCATTGTGCACTTTGAGCGAGCGTATTGGTCTTGCCTGCGATGGCGGCGTTGATATCGTTGATGTAATTACGCTGTAATACGATCAGTAATCTATATGTATCCACATTGGCTTTTGCAACGGCGTAATCATTTTGTGCTTTTGAACTTTCATAGAGAGATTGCTGATAACCTTCATCGGCAGAAACAGCAGCAAGTGCAGCTTTTTCCGTTTCAACCAGAAGATCTGAGGTATCAAATGCGATCAATTTGTCATTTGCATTTACTTTATCACCAACCTTCAGTGCAAATTCGCCGAGTGTAACATTGGCGGGAGCAAAGTAGGTCTTGGATTGTTCACTTGAAACAAAGCCGCTGGCTTTGACTGTTTCTTCAACATTGCCCATTTCAAGGGCAGTAACACCGACCATGGGAACTGCATTTTTGGCATTTGCATTTCCAACGATGATGATTACAAGAGCAATCACCAGGATTCCGGCCAGTATGCACCGCTTGATGATTTTCTTTTTCTTGCGTTGTTTTAGAGGATCCTTCTTCTTGGGTTCGAGTTCAACGACCTCAAGTTCAGGATCAACCTCAATACCTGTAGAGTCCGGTTTGCCAATCGGTGTATCCGCAACGGTGTCGATGTTCATCGTTTCTTCAAGCTGCTCTTTCTTTTTCCCTAATTTCATTTTTCTTCTCCCTCGTCTGCATTATAATAATCTTTTTCTATTCTTCCGTCGCGAATCTTGACCACACGTCTTGCCTGAGCGGCAATTTCATTATCATGTGTAATCAGGATGACGGTGCGTCCTTCTTGGTAGAGCTCCTTCAAGATGGCAATGATTTCACTTGTGGAATGCGAGTCCAGATTACCGGTGGGCTCATCGGCCAATATGATAGGAGGTGCCTGTGCGATGGCTCTTGCGATTGCAACACGCTGCTGTTGTCCGCCTGACATTTCGGCAGGTTTATGTGTCATACGTTCGCCCAACCCGACTTTCTTTAAGGCTTCTATGGCAAGTGCTTCCCGTTTTGCTTTGGATACTCCGCGATACATCAGCGGCAGTTCAACATTTTCGAGCGCCGTCAAGCCTGCAATCAGATTAAAGCCCTGAAAAATAAAGCCGATCTCATGGTTACGGATATCAGATAATTCATCATCTTCCAACGTGGATACATCTGAACCGTTCAGATAATAATCTCCGCTGGTGGGGATATCAAGACAGCCCAGCATATTCATCAGAGTGGATTTACCGCTTCCTGATTGTCCGATGATGGCTACATATTCACCGCGATTGATGTTCAAATCTATATGATCCAGTGCACGTACTTCGTTTTCTCCCGGATTGTATATCTTACACATATCCCGAATCTTAATTAGAGCATTCAAGTTATATTCCTCCTGATCGGTTGATTACAAGCTCACTTATATTGTATTACACAAATAATACAATAGTACAATAATACAAAATTATGGAATTGTCAATAACACATACTTTTCTAATTGTAATGGTTCCTATTATGATTGTGAAGTTACTTTTGTCATTTTTATGAAATGATATGGAAAAAACTTTTATTTCATCCTATTACAGTAACGATGTATCATGTGTATTTGTTTCAGTCTTCTTATATTGTTCTGAAAAAAGTACAATCAGAAAAGCGTACAGGACGTCCCGGCACGGTTTGAAATTGATGTCGTTTTGTGGTATTCTTGTCACATGAATGGAAAGTATGCAAATATCATCGTTGATATCTCTCATGAGAAATTGGATAAGACCTTTCAATATCTGATTCCTGATGAATTACAAGGCAGCCTGCAACCGGGTGCCTTGGTTTATGTACCTTTTGGGAACGGAAACAGGATGATTAAAGGCTATGTGCTTGAAGTGACGGATCATGCTGAGTTTCCAGAATCGCGTATGAAGCATCTGCAGGAGGTCATTACGGATGATACACTTGTAGAGTCCAAGCTGATACAGCTGGCATGGTGGATCAAGCAGAATTACGGAGCTACCATGATCACGGCATTGAAGACAGTTCTTCCCATTAAAAAGCAGATGAAACCCAAGGAAAAGAAATACCTATTTCTCGCATTAGAAGAAGCAGAAGCGGTCAAACAATTGGAATATTACGAAAAAAAGCATCAGACGGCAAGGGCGAGACTGCTTGTTGAGCTGATTTCCGAGAAAGTGCTGCATTATGATATCGTAACGGCAAAATTAAATATAGCTTCTGCTACGATTAAAGCATTGCAGGAGCAGGGCATACTGAGAATAGGGACAGAGCAGGTATATCGTAATCCCGTCAAGTCCGTAAAACAGGAGCGGACAGAGTGCAGACTGAATCCGAAGCAGCAGGAAATCGCGGAGGCGGTTATTGGGGACATGCGTGAGGGCATTCATAAGACTTATCTGCTTCACGGAATTACGGGAAGCGGAAAAACAGAAGTCTATATGGAACTGATCGAAGAAACGGTGCGTCAGGGAAAGCAGGCAATCGTTCTGATACCGGAAATCGCGCTTACCTATCAGACAGTCATGCGTTTTTATAAACGGTTTGGAGACAGGGTCTCCACATTACATTCGAGACTTTCCGACGGTGAGAAATACGATCAGTTCGAGCGTGCTAAAAAGGGCGAACTGGATGTGATCATCGGACCAAGGTCTGCATTGTTTACACCGTTTGCGAGGATCGGACTGATTGTTATGGACGAGGAGCATGAGGGCGCGTATAAGAGCGACACGATGCCAAAATATCATGCCAGAGAGGTTGCCATAGAACTGGCGCGTCTGCACGGTGCATCTGTGATGTTAGGTTCTGCAACGCCGTCCATAGAGTCCTATTATAAGACACAGAGCGGAGAATATCAGCTCTTTGAATTGACCGAGCGAGCTGTTCATGCATCGATACCGCAGGTGTATACAGTGGATTTGAGAGAGGAGCTTCGCAAAGGAAACCGCTCCATATTCAGTGAACGGCTGTATGAACTGATTGAGGATAGGCTGGGTAAGCAGGAACAGATTATGCTCTTTCTGAATCGTCGTGGATATGCAGGTTTCATTTCCTGCAGAGCCTGTGGACATGTGATGAAATGTCCGCATTGCGATGTCTCGCTTTCGGCACATGGACAGAAACTGGTCTGTCATTATTGCGGATATGAAAGAGACGGAGTGTCTGACTGCCCGGAATGCGGTTCAAAGTATATCGGTGGGATGCGTGCCGGGACGGAGCAGATAGAACAGTTGATCCAAAAGGCATTTCCGAAGGCGCGGGTGCTCAGGATGGATATGGACACGACCAGGCAGAAGGACGGGCATGAGAAAATATTGAGTACTTTTGCGAATCACGAGGCTGACATTTTGGTCGGCACTCAGATGATCGTGAAAGGACATGATTTTGCTAATGTGACGCTGGTAGGGATTCTGGCGGCAGATCTGTCGCTGAATGTGAATGATTATCGTGCCGCTGAGAGAACCTTTCAGCTGCTGACGCAGGCGGCAGGCAGGGCAGGAAGAGAGCAAAAGGCAGGCGAAGTCGTGATACAGACGTATCATCCGGAGCATTACAGCATCATTGCGGCGGCCAAACAGGATTATCGGAGCTTTTATGCTGAGGAAATAGGATATCGATCTTTGATGAATTATCCGCCGGTCGGACATATGCTTGCGGTGTTGATTGAGGGAACAAAAGAGGCAGTGACGGAGCAGTACAGCGAAAAACTCGCAGTGAAATTACGTTCTTCGACAAAAGAGATGAATTGTAATATGAAATATGGTATACTTAATACTGCTTTTTCGGTCATCGGACCTGCAGAGGCATCTATTAAAAAAATAAGTGATATATACCGGCGTATGATTTATGTAAAGTCAGCAGATTATAGTATATTAACGGGACTCAAGGATGAGCTCGAGCAGTATATGGAAACAGATGAAACAAAGGAAATCAGGGTACAGTTTGATTTTGACCCGATGAATTCTTACTAATGGAGGGATTGTGAAATGGCAATCAGAACAATACGGGAAATAGGAGATCCGGTACTGACGAAGCAATGCAAGGAGATTACAGAGATGACACCGCGTCTGCAGACGCTGATAGAAGATATGCTTGAGACGATGTATGAGGCAGACGGTGCAGGACTTGCGGCTCCACAGGTCGGAATACTCAAAAGACTGGTAGTTATAGATGCAGGAGACGGCCCGCATGTAATGATCAATCCGAGGATTGTGGAGAGCTCGGGAGAGCAGACAGGAAATGAAGGCTGTCTGAGTGTACCGGGCAAGACAGGTATCGTGACGAGACCGGAATATGTCAAGGCGGTTGCACTTGATGAAGAGATGCAGCCATATGAACTGGAAGGGACGCAGCTGCTGGCGCGTGCCATATGCCACGAACTGGAGCATTTGGACGGAAAGCTGTATGTAGATAAGGTAGAAGGTAAATTGATGGATGTCCAGGATGTGTATGAGGACGAGGAGGAAGAAGAGTGAAAATCGTTTTTATGGGAACTCCGGATTTTGCGGCAACGGTATTGAAATCCCTGCTTATGAGCCGGCATGAGGTGACGGCGGTTGTGACACAGCCGGATAAGCAGAGAGGAAGAGGCAAGGAAGTACAGTTTTCGGCGGTGAAGGAATGCGCGCTGGAAAAAGGAATCCCCGTATTTCAACCGGACAGAATCAAGGCACCTGAAGCGGTGGCGGAGCTTGCATTGCTTAAAGCGGATATTTTTGTTGTAGCTGCATTTGGACAGATCTTATCAAAGGAAATATTGGATATGCCAAGATACGGATGTATCAATGTACATGCATCACTGCTTCCGAAGTACAGAGGTGCGGCACCGATCCAGTGGTCGATCATCAATGGTGAGAAGGAGAGCGGCGTTACCATCATGCAGATGAATGAAGGATTGGACACAGGCGATATGATCCTAAAGACAGTGGTTCCGATCGAGGACGATGAAACCGGAGACAGCCTGCACGATAAGCTGGCTGAGGCGGGAGCAGCTTTGTGTACGGATGTGCTTGATATCATAGAGCATGGAGAGGTTCATGCGACCGCTCAGGATTCTACAGAAGCGACCTATGCAAAGATGCTGACCAAAGAAATGGGACACATCCGATTTTCGAAGAGTGCGGTTGAATTGGAGAGACTCATACGCGGTTTAAACTCATGGCCAAGCGCATATACTTTTTTAAACGGCAAGGTTTTGAAAGTGTGGAAAGCAAATGTTATAGACGGAGATACAAACGGTGCTCCGGGAACGGTGGCATCTGTTAGTAAGAAAACAATCGTGGTAAATACAGGAGATGGTCTTCTGGAACTTTTGGAGATACAGCTTGAAGGAAAGAAGCGTATGGATACCGCAAGCTTTCTGCTGGGTTACCCGGTTACGACAGATACTGTGTTTGAAGCGTAAGGAGGCATAAGCATGCATTACAATCCCATGTTTTATTATTTTGACAGTACTTATATGTTGGTATTGATCGGTGCGATACTATCCATCTGGGCATCTGCAAGGGTGAAAAGCACATATCATAAATATTCCCGTGTCAGAAATGCTGCGGGGATGACAGGAGCGGAAGCGGCAGAAAAAATTCTGCGTGCCTCCGGTATTTACGATGTCAGGATCGAGCAGGTGGCAGGAAACTTGACAGACCATTATGATTCCAAGAGTAAGACGCTGCGGTTGTCAGGCTCGGTATATGCGGACACTTCGGTGGCGGCAGTCGGTGTTGCTGCTCATGAGTGCGGGCATGCCATGCAGGATAATCAGGATTACCTGCCTCTGAAAGTGCGCGCGGCACTGGTGCCTGCGGCGAATATCGGATCCAGGCTTGGTATTCCGATTATTCTTCTCGGTCTGATCTTAGGTTCGTCCACTACTTTGATTACAATTGGAATATGGGTATTTTCGTTGGCTGTACTGTTTCAGGTGGTAACACTGCCGGTGGAATTTAATGCATCACGCAGGGCATTGACTATTTTAGAACAAACAGGGACACTCGGCACAACAGAGATTCAGGGAGCGGGTAAGGTACTCCGGGCGGCTGCACTTACGTATGTTGCGGCTGCAGCGGCATCTATACTTCAACTCCTGAGACTGGTGCTGTTGTTCGGCGGAGGCAGAAAACGTGATTAAGCGCGCCAACACTCGTGAGCTCGTTCTTGGTATCTTGCTTGAAATCAAACAGAATACAAATGAATACAGCCATATTGTCATACGTGATGTTCTTGAGAAATATCAGTACATGGAACAGCAGGACAGGGCATTTATCAAACGGGTGAGTGAGGGGACGATTGAAAATCAGATATGGCTGGACTATATTATCAATCTGTTCTCGAAGACAAGGACACAGAAGATGAAACCAATGATCCTCTGTATCCTTCGTATGAGCGTATACCAGTTGTTCTATATGGACAGCGTGCCGGCTTCGGCGATATGTAATGAGGCGGTGAAGCTTGCAGAAAAAAGAGGGTTTCATAATCTGAAGGGCTTTGTAAATGGCGTACTGCGTAATATAGATAGGAGCAGAGATGCGATTGACTTGCCGGATCAGGGAAAATATCCGATACAGTATCTGTCTGTCCGTTATTCCATGCCGGAGTGGATTGTAGAGGGATGGAACCGTGAATACGGCTTTGAGACAACAGAGAGTATGCTGCGTTATTTTCTGGAGAATCACAGGACGACGGTCAGATGCAACAGCAGTCGTATAGAAGAGGGCGAACTGGTCAGATGTCTGGAGAAAGAGCAGGTTACGGTGACCAAGCTGCCTTATCCGGCAGGGGCTTATGAAATCAGCGGATATGATTATCTGGGAGCACTCCCGTCATTTCGTGACGGACTGTTTCAGGTGCAGGATGTCAGTTCCATGCTCATCGGCGAAATCGCTGCCGTACGAGAGGGAAACTATGTGATTGATGTATGCGGAGCGCCGGGCGGCAAGGCATTGCATATTGCGGATCTGCTGCAAGGCACAGGTCATGTGGAGGCAAGAGATCTGACAGATGCTAAGATTGATATGATTAACAGTAATATCAAGAGATGTCAGCTACATAATATAGAAGCGGTGAGGCAGGATGCATTGGTATTCGATGAGCAGTCTGCGGATAAGGCAGATATTCTGATTGCAGATCTGCCGTGTTCGGGACTTGGTGTCATCGGACGAAAAAGTGATATCAAGTATCATATGAGTGTGCAGCAACAGCATGAGCTGGCGGCACTTCAGCGTGATATATTAAAGACTGTCTGTACCTATGTCAGATCAGGCGGTACGTTGATATACAGTACCTGTACGGTAAACAGAGAAGAAAACGTGGATAATTTGATGTGGTTTGTTAATAACTATTCATATCATCTGGACTCTCTGGATCCATATCTGCCGTGTGAAATGCAAAGCGAGACTACAAAACAGGGATACCTGCAGTTACTGCCGGGACAGTACGGTACGGATGGTTTCTTTATGGCGAGACTGCTTAGGGATTAGGAAGGTACTGATGGAGAAAATCGATATTTTATCACTCACATATGCGGAATTGAAGGCAGATGTCCTGCAGATGGGTGAGAAACCATTTCGGGCAGGACAGATTTACGAGTGGCTACATAGCAAACTTGTGGCTGCATTTGACGAGATGACCAATCTGTCAAAGGATCTGCGTGAGCAATGCAAGGAGCGTTATGCCATCAATGGTGTGGAGATCGTAGAGGTATTACAGTCAAAACTGGACGGAACGAAGAAATTCCTGTTCTCACTGGCAGACGGAAATGTGATTGAAAGTGTATGGATGCAGTACCAGCATGGGAATTCTGTCTGCATTTCTTCACAGGTGGGGTGTCGGATGGGCTGCCGTTTCTGTGCTTCCACGATTGACGGACTGGAAAGGAATCTGACAGCGGGTGAGATGCTGTCGCAGATCTATGAAATCACAAGGCATACAAAGGAACGTGTGTCCAATGTAGTTGTGATGGGCTCCGGTGAACCACTTGATAATTATGATACCCTGCTTCGATTTATCGGGATGCTGACAGATGAGCATGGATTGAACATCAGCGGACGAAATCTGACCGTATCGACCTGCGGGCTTGTTCCGCGCATGAAGGAACTGGCGGATGAAAGATTGCAAATGACGCTGGCACTTTCATTGCATGCTGCAACCGATGAAAAACGCAGAGAATTGATGCCGATTGCAAATAAATATTCCATTGGGGAAATCATGGAGACATGTGAATATTATTTTGAAAAAACGGGTCGCAGGATTACATTTGAGTACAGTCTGGTCGGCGGTGTGAATGACACGGATGCGGATGCAGAGCAGTTAAGCGGACTGTTGAAATCAATGAATTGTCATGTGAACCTGATACCGGTGAATCCTGTAAAAGAACGTTCCTATATAGAATCAAACCGGCAGGATGTTATCAAATTCAAAAATAAACTTGAAAAAAACCAAATAAATGTTACTATTAGAAGGGAAATGGGCAGAGATATCGATGGTGCCTGCGGGCAGCTTCGAAGAAGATATGTACAGGAAAACCGTACGAGAGGAGAAAATGCATCATGTTGAAGACTTTTTCGATGACGGACATCGGACGAAAAAGAAAATTGAATCAGGACTATGTATACACATGCGAGACTCCTCTGGGAAAACTTCCGAATCTGTTCGTGGTAGCGGATGGTATGGGAGGACACAATGCAGGTGATTTTGCATCCAAGCATACGGTGGAGGTCATTGTGCGAACGATTACCGAAGCATCGGAAGACGGTCCGATCAGGGTAATAGAGCAGGCAATTATAAATGCCAATGAGTCCATAAGGCGCAAGTCCGAGGAAGATGAGGCATTACGCGGTATGGGAACGACAGTTGTTGTTGCAACAATCATCGATGGATGTCTGTATGTGGCTAATGTCGGTGACAGTCGTTTATACATCATGGATCAGGAAATCAGGCAGGTTACGAGGGATCATTCCCTTGTGGAAGAGATGGTGCGTATCGGAGAAATAGACAGAGAATCTGCTCGGACCCATCCTGACAAGAATATCATTACCAGAGCTATCGGTGCGGCAGAACAGGTAGAGATTGACTTCTTTGAGATTGACTTGAAAGAGGGCGATACTATTTTGATGTGTACAGATGGATTGACAAATATGCTGGAGGACAGCGACATCCGGAAGATCATGAAGGGGCAGAGGGATGTGGCAGGAAAGGCAGAAGAATTGATTAAGGCAGCAAACAATAATGGTGGTAAGGACAATATTGCGGTCATCATTATAGAACCGTTTGCAGATGAGGTGAGTGTATGTTGAGACCGGGGACAATAATCAGTGACAGATATGAGATCATAGATAAAATCGGCGCGGGCGGTATGTCCGATGTCTATAAGGCAAAGGATCATAAGTTGAATCGATTCGTTGCCGTAAAGGTGTTGAAAGAAGAGTTTTCCGCAAATAAGAATTTTGTATCTAAGTTCAGAGTGGAGGCACAGTCTGCGGCAGGACTGATGCATCCGAACATTGTAAATGTGTATGACGTAGGCGAAGAAGACGGCATCCACTATTTTGTCATGGAATTGGTTGAGGGAATCACGCTCAAGAATTATATTGAAAAGAAACTGCGTTTATCCGTGAAGGAAGCCATCAGCATTGCAATACAGGTTTCCATGGGCATAGAGGCAGCACATAATAACGGCATTATACACAGAGATATCAAGCCGCAGAATATCATTATCTCAAAGGAAGGGAAGGTCAAGGTGGCTGATTTCGGCATTGCCAGAGCCGCAACGAGTGACACCATTACTTCTCATGCTATGGGATCGGTACATTATACGTCTCCGGAACAGGCAAGAGGCGGATACAGTGATGCAAAGAGTGATATTTATTCACTGGGTATCACACTGTTTGAGATGTTGACGGGACGTGTTCCGTTTGACGGAGAGACGACGGTTTCTATCGCGATTCAGCATATTCAGGAGGAGATTCCGTCTCCGCGTGATTATGTGGCGGAGATACCCGTGAGCGTGGAACAGATTATTTTCAAATGTACACAGAAAAATCCTGACCGCAGGTATTCCAATATGGCAGAACTGATTCAGGATCTGAAACGCTCCCTGATCAGTCCGGATGAAGATTTTGTAAAAATGATACCGATGCCCGGCAGTGAGGGAACTAAGGCAATCAGCGATATAGACAGAATGGCGATCAAGCAGCAGTCCTACGAGAATTATGGCGCGTATGAGCAGCCGGTCGTACAAGAACAACCCGCCGGATATGGAAGACAGAGACCGGAGCCGGCATATTACGAAGAAGAACAGGTAGAAGAGTACATTCCGCGTGAGAGCAGACGCAGCCGTGCTGATGCTGATGAAGGCAGAGGACGCAGTGCTGCTCCGAAGAAAAATGTACGGAACGATAAAAGAGATACTGCACCTAAGAAGGTCAATTCCAAGCGTGATTACTATGAGGAAGATGACGATGATGATTATGGTGACGATGTAGATCCGAAGATGGAAAAGGTTATGACGGTATTGACGATCATTACCGCGATCATCATTGGTTTGGTTGCCATATTCTTGGTTGGAAAGGTGCTTGGATTATTCAATGCTACACCGTCCGAACAAGAGGAGGCTGTAGAAACAGAGGCAGAGGAAGAAGTGGCAATGCCAAATGTAATCGGGATATCTCTGACGGAAGCGAAGAATACGCTGAACAGTCTTGGACTCGGTGTGGCAGAGACATATGAATCTTCAGATAAATATGGTGAAAATATCGTAATCACACAGGATGTGGCGGCAGATACCAAGATTGCAAAGAATACAACCGTCAATCTGGTGGTCAGTTCCGGAACAAACGGAATCATGGTGCCTTCTGTAGTCGGCAAGACGGAAGCGGAGGCAAAGGTGGCTCTGGAAGCAGAAGGCTTTGTCATGGTCAAGCAGACAGCCGAGAGTGATTCTGTACCTAAGGGTTCTGTAATCACACAATTGCCACAGAGCGGTTCATCTGCTGCAAGCGGAAGTACGGTTACTGTAACGGTATGTTCAGGAGCGGCGGCTTCGGAGATTGCGGTTCCGAATCTGTTGGGTCTGGATGAGACAGCAGCGAAGGCGGCTTTGACAGCGGCAGGACTCAAATGGACGACGATCGGTGAAGAGAATAGTGATACGGTAGCTGCCGGGTTGGTATCCAGTCAAAGCTATACGGCCGGCATGACGGTTGCGGAAGGAACGAGCGTTGACTTTGTCTTGAGCCTCGGACCGGAAGGATACAGCTGTAATTACGGTGTTGGTGCTCCGGGCGACTATAGTGTCGGCTCTGAAGCTATCATAGTACTGAGCAATCATTTGGGCGTTGAAATTGTACGATATACAACGAGCAGTTTTCCGTTTGCCATGAATTACAGTGGCATTGTCGGCAGTGAATCAGGGTCGATTACAGTGACGTATTTGAGAACCGACGGACAATGGGCAACAACAGCACCGGTAGCGGTTACTTTTACAAAGGAATAAAATATGACCGGAAAGATCACAAAGGGAATAGGTGGGTTTTATTACGTATATATTCCGGATCATGGGATGTATGAGTGTAAGGCAAAAGGAATCTTCAGACATGATAAGATGAAGCCGCTTGTCGGTGACAGTGTTGAGATAGAAGTTATCAATGAAGAACAGCGGACAGGCAATATGGTTCGCATCAAAGAGCGAAAGAATACTTTGGTTCGTCCTGCTGTGGCAAATGTGGACTGTGCGTTATTGATTTTTGCGATGGTTCGGCCGGAACCCAATCTGAATCTGTTGGATCGGCTGATTCTGCAATATCAGATGCAGGAAGTTCCGGTTTTGATCTGTTTTAATAAGATGGATCTGGCATCCAATCAGGAACTTGACGCGATGCAAGAGGTTTATCGTGACTGTGGATATGAGATATTATTTACAAGCGCACATGAGAAGATAGGGATAGAGGCACTTCAACAGAAAATCCGGCATAAGACAGTCACAGTGTCAGGACCGTCCGGAGTAGGGAAGTCTTCTCTGATCAATCTGATGCAGAAGAATATACAGATGCAGACAGGAGTCATCAGTGAGAAGGTCGAGAGAGGGAAGCATACGACCAGACATTCTGAACTGATACCGATTGATGAGGAGACCTATATCATAGATACACCGGGATTCAGTTCTCTGGAGGTACCTGATCTCATGAAGGAAGAACTGGGACGCTATTATGCAGAATTTGCAGAGTATGAGCCAAATTGTCGATTTGGAGGCTGTGTACATGTGAATGAACCGGACTGTGCAGTCAAGGCGGCTGTTGAAAACGGAGATATCAGCAAGGTGCGCTACGAACATTATCTGCAGATATACGAAGAGATTAAGGGACGAAGGAGATATTAAAATGCATTATAAATTGTCACCCTCTATTCTTGCGGCTGATTTTGCAAGGCTTGGGGACGAAATCCAAAAGGTGGATGCGGCAGGAGCAGAGTATATTCATATAGATGTCATGGATGGAGTTTTTGTTCCGAGCATATCGTTTGGGATGCCGGTTGTCCGTTCCATCAGAAAGGTGACAGAGAAATTCTTTGATGTGCATCTGATGATTCAGGAGCCGGAGCGATATATCGAAGAATTTATTGCGTGTGGAGCAGATGGCATTACAGTACATGCAGAAGCGTGTGAGCCGTTGAAAGAGACAATTGAATTGATTAAAAGCAAAGGATTGCGAGCCGGAGTATCTGTCAGCCCTTTAACACCGATAGAATGTTTGCTTCCGGTGATAGATGCGGCAGATATGTTTTTGATTATGACGGTGGAACCGGGCTTTGGAGGGCAATCCTATATAGATGCCTGCACGGATAAGATTGTACAGCTTCGTCAGATGTTGCGGGACAGAAAGTTAGAGACGGATATTCAGGTGGATGGTGGTATCACAAGAGAGAATCTGCATGTGGTACTGGAAGCGGGGGCAAATGTAATTGTGACCGGTTCTTCCATTTTCAAAGGAGACATCACGGATAATACAATGTTTTTCCAAAACAGGTTGGATACATTTGAACGAAAGGGAACGAACGAATGAAGAATTATCTTAAGATAGCCAGAATAGACCACTGGGTTAAAAATGTGTTTATTGTGCCGGGAGTGGTCATTGCTATACTGCTGACTGACTTTGCATTTGATGTTTCGTATATTTGGAAGTTTATCGTTGGCTTTTTTGCGACGTGCTTTATCGCTTCGGCAAACTATGTCATCAATGAATGGCTGGACGCGGAATTTGATCAGTATCATCCGACCAAAAAATACCGCCCGGTGGTTTCAGAGAACATGAAATTTTCGTTTGTCATGCTGGAATATGTGTTGTTTGCTCTTGCGGGCATCGGCTGTTCATTATTGATATCACGTGCTTTTCTGTTCACAGAGCTGTGGCTTTTACTCATGGGCATCCTCTACAATGTAAAACCGATTCGTACCAAGGATATCCCATATCTGGATGTGCTGTCTGAATCCGTTAATAATATGATTCGTCTGCTTCTTGGCTGGTTCATCATCAACAGCGAACTGCAGCCGCCAAGCAGTATACTGATCGGATATTGGATGGGTGGAGCATTTTTGATGGCGATCAAGAGATATGCAGAATACCGCATGATTGATAATCCGGAACAGGCAGGACTTTACAGAAAGTCTTTCAAGTATTACAGTGAACATCTGCTGCTTGTGTCGGCGTTCTTTTATGCTATGGCATCGTCATTTTTCTGCGGTGTTTTCATGATCAAATACCGTATTGAATACTTAGTCGGAATGCCATTCATCTTTGGATTGTTCTGTGCGTATTTCTACATCAGCTTCAAAGAAGATTCGGCAGTACAGAAACCCGAAAAGTTATATAAGGAAAAGAAACTGCTTGCATATATTGCATTTTTGGTAGTACTGTTCATTGTCCTGACATTTGTTAATATTCCTGCCTTGAACTATTGGGTAGACATCAGACTGATCGGGGTTTAATCGCTGCACGCCTGCCTGCGAATACGTGGTGGGTGAAAAAACGCAGATTTTGAATAACCTGTGATGACAAAACTTGTAGTGATAAAACTTACAATGAAAAAACCTGTAGTGATAAAACCTGTAGTGATAAAACTTGCAATGAAAAAATCTAAAATGTAAATATACAAGAAAGACCGATACATGAATATTACAAAACACAAAAAAATAACAGAATACAAAGCCGTCATTTTTGATCTTGACGGCACTCTGTATTTTCAGACCAAGCTTCGACTCATAATGGCTTGCTGTCTTGGTGGATATTATGTGAGCCATTTTTGGAAGTTCAAGGAACTTCTCGCTCTCAAAAAGTTTCGCGAGGTTCGTGAACGATGGGATGATATCAGTTCCACGGATGAGTCAGTACGAGGAGTCGCAGATGGGGAAGAGTCGGTAAGCGTTGATAAGGCTGTGCCGGTAGGCACAGATGAGACGTTGGCGTTAAATGCCGAGGCTGCTGCATGCGACGAATCGAGCAGATTGTCTTTGGATGAAGCGCAATATTGTTATGTCAGTAGGAAGATGCATATGTCTGCAGAGCATGTATGTGCGGTTGTGGAAGAGTGGATGTACGAAAAACCTCTGTCAACGCTTATGGAGTGCAGAGATGAAGCCTTGGTGGATTTCATCAATATCCTCCGCGAACAGGGCATTTCCGTTATGATTTATTCAGATTATCCCGTTGCCGATAAACTACGTGCACTTGATATACCGGCAGATAAAACCTATTCGGCATTGGACGAGGACATCATGAGCCTGAAGCCCGATCCGAAAGGATTGTTGAAGATTCTGTCTGACAATCAATTTCAGCCGTCCGATATCATTATGATCGGTGACCGCATGAGCAAAGACGGCCAGGCAGCCATCAATACAGGCGTGGATTATATCATTCTTGAAAAGTCAGCGACAGCGCGCGAGAAACTATATGCAGAACTTCTTAAGGAAATCTAATATGAAACCAAGAATCCGATATGCAGTCGCCTTCCTTGTGCTTTTAGCAGTGGAAGTGTTGATTGCATTATTTGTACATGATAACTTTATACGTCCTTATGTGGGCGATATGCTTGTCGTAGTGGTGCTATACTGCTTCGTGAGGATATGGATTCCAAACGGCGTGAGATTATTGCCGTTATTCATCTTTGTTTTTGCGGCAGGTGTGGAATTCCTGCAGTACTTTCGCTTGGTAGAATTGCTGGGCGTTGCATCTAACCCATTCTTAAGAATTCTGCTTGGCGCAACCTTCGATTGGAAGGATATTGTCTGTTATGGGGTTGGATGTGCGGGCATATTCATCTTTTACAAGTTGGCGAAGCCCGTGACCGAGATGCAGCGTTAGCAGAATCAAGGTGCATGGCAGGCTACATTACATCTTCTAATTTAAACAAGCTCATCAAACCAATATGTTTCACTTTAAAGGTTGCCATGCCGTCTTCTGTCGCAACGGCACTATAGTACTCCTGTGTTGGCGGCTTTGAAAATTCGTTGTATACATTCAAGTATACGGTATCACCTTTTTTGATGTTCGCATTTTGAATGGTAATCTGAATATCATTCCCCTGTACATAACTGTTTGGCGGCTCAACGTTAAAACCATCCAGCAATTTCGCCGTCTTGCCTAAAAGTTGTGCATAACTTGCAATTGTAGTCTTTACATCTGCAATCTTCAACTCATCCAGTTTAAATGCCTTCAGATTATAACGCACACTTTGCCCCGGAAAACTTACCATAAGCATAATCCGATTTCAATGAGGTATCTGGTTTGTATTTAGGCTGGCTTGCTGTAGACTTGATTGAATCTGTTGAGTCTTTCGGGTCTGTTCGATCTGTTGGATCCGCCGGTTCTGTTGGGTCTGCCTTCTCTACAATCCATTGATTATTTGTTGTAGTCACATTATTTGCTTCTCCCATCGTCATTGTTGTGCCATGAATATCTAATGTAAGCTCACCACCTACTGTATTCGCTATCTTTCCATCTGGCGCTGTGATTTTCATGCTTGCATTCTGACCAAGTATAAACGTTCCGCCATTTAATCCACCTACTATAGCAGCAGTAATACTGTCGCCAGCGCCATAGTTATAATTTATTGTCAATTTACCTGACTCCATTTCAAATCTGCCGTGGTAACCCATTGCGCTACTTATCGATAACGTGGGATTATTATTTGAAGAATTAGTAAGAATAAGTTCTCCATCACCCACTACTTTTAAGTTTGCACCTAAACCGAGTGCACTACCAGCAGTATTCGTCAATGTCACTTCCTGGCCATTTAAATCAAGCACATAATTGCTAGATTCCGAATACAGCGATAACAAAGTAGAAGAATTATCGCTACTCACTGTCAAATCTTTCAAAACTTTAATGGTATATGTCTTCCCTTTACATGAAATAGACAAATCTGCATCTTCACTGGTACCTGTTAGATGACTGGCATCAAATAATTTATAGTAATACGTCTGATTATCCGAAGGTAAACCTATGACACCGCCTTGCTCAATCGCATATTTACTGCCAGAGTAGAAGTTCACGGAATCAGATATGGCATACACAGTCACCGGCTTCCATACTAACATACACACAAATACTGCCACAGTAACCCCGACGAATCTTTGCATCCATTTCAAGCTCATAGTCATGCGCTTTGTCACATTCGCATCTTCACAGATCTTATCATTTCCTCCATGTCTAATCAATCGTACACATATTATTTCAATGCGTACCAATATAAATCTTATCACATGCTTTTTTATTTGTCATCCTACTAAAGTATGATTTAATAAAGTAAATAAGTTATAAATCATATTGTGAATGCTAAAGGAATGTAAATTGAAATCTTGTTTTTCAATCCTGATTTGCTCGTGAAATATGCATTGTGGGATGTATAT